>JBMYQW010000070.1:0-15527 GCA_049601735.1 Spirulinaceae cyanobacterium | reverse complement strand
CAGCTTGTGGCAATGCTCGTTCAGAATTCCACCAAGGCAAACTTCAAGCTCACCTTAGAATGGGGCAAGTCTTAAACCCTTTGATTTTGGTTGATGAGTGAATCAGCTAATCCTTTAGACCATCTCAAATCCTGCACGGTTTGTATTAACCGATCGAGCAGTAGTCGTGGCACGGGCTTTTTTGTGGCTCGGGGTCAAATTTTGACTTGTCATCATGTCATTAAGGACAAGACCAAAATCGAAATTTGGTGGCAGAGCAAGCCATATCCAGTGGAAGTGATTGAGTCTTCAGAAAATGTTGACTTGGCGCTGTTGCAATTAACGGGTGATGTGCCAGAGCATTCGGTTGTGGAGCTAGGCGTAACGGTGGCGATCGCTGACCCCCTCTATAGCTTTGGATACACCGATCAATATGTGGAGGGTGATCCGGCGGATTTTAGTTATGTCGATGAGACAGGTGGTGATTGGCCCTTGATGAAATTCAAAGAGGGCCAGGTTCGACCGGGTTTAAGCGGATCGCCGTTGCTCAATCGCCGAACAGGTAAAGTTTGCGGTGTAGTGAAGAAGACCCGTGATCGCTCCACTGACCTAGGCGGCCGAGGAATTCCCATGACAACGGTGTTTCAAGTGTTCGCACAGTTGCAACCGCAGCAAGCTATGGCAGCGAATCCGTTTACACAACTGGGGATGCTGGATCGGTTAGAAGATATCTATGGACGCGATCGAGAGTTGCGGGATATATTTTCGTTTCTGAATAGCAAGGCAAGTGTCGCTTTAATCGGTTGCTCGGGAATGGGTACATCCTCATTGCTTCGCGCCATTGAACTCCAATCACCGGCAGCACTGTCCGGGCGTTCTCCAAAGTTATTGAATATGCGTGAAATCCTCGGGATTGAGGAGTACTACGCGACTTTAGCCGATGCGATTCACAGCACTGAAACTCAACCCTTTCAGATTCAGCGTGAATTAAAGAAACATCGGCTGCTGCTGTTGCTTGATGAGGTTGAGCAGCTCCGAGAGAATTGGTTCAATGACGGTGTGCGCCGACAGCTCCGGGCTTGGGCCAATATGGGCGATCGCTCCCCCATTCGTCTCGTCGTAGCCGCCCATCGCCCCTTGACCGAACTCTTTGAAGACAGCGGCATGGATTCCCCCTTCGCCAACATCTGCCATGAAATTGAGCTGAAGCCCTGGGATGCGACCACGATTCAGGGGTTTATTGAAACTCGATTGGCGAATACGGGCGTTCAGTTCAGCCCCCAAGAGATTGAAGAAATTGTCACTGAGAGCAACGGCATCCCCGGCCAGGTGATGCAATGGTGCTACCACGTTTACGAACGCTACCGCGACTAACCCCCCAGCTTCTTCATAATCTGCACCACCCGGTACAACTCATTGCTAGAGCGCCGCAGCACAAACACATCCGAGAGCGCATATTGAGGCGCTGCCCCTGGCACAACTTTAGCGAACTGGAAATAGCCACCATTGGTAATCATGCCGTAGCTGGGCTGCTCAGAAATAGGACTCGCCAGCAGATGACTCAAGAGTTGCGCGATGCCTGCTTCAATGGCAATTCCGGCTTGCTTGGCTTCAATCACCAGCAGCCAGAGTTGGTCTTGCAGCACCAGTGCATCAATGCGCCCTTCAACGGTTGTGCCGTCTTCGTCTTGGAGGTTGAGCGAGACCGTTTTTTCCGGTTTGACGTGGAGCGGGGCAACGTAGAAGTTAGCGACAAACAGCAACGGATGCAGCACGGTGAGGCGTACCGCGTTTTCTAGTACTGGGGGGTGTTTGAGGAGGTTGAAATAGCCTGCACGGACGCGATCGCAGCTTTGTTTTTCCCAGTTGCCAATCTCGGGCAAGTCGGTTTGCCATTCCCTAAAGAATTCTGGGTCGTCTTGCTCCCGGAGTCCGAGTTTATTTTCGAATGTGTTGAGCCCAACGGCTGAGGCGGGAATGGTTTCGGGCATGGTGGCGCTGATGTCCGCTTTAGTTTTCATTGTAGTGAACCCTGTCGCTAGAATGTAAGCACAGTGATGGTTTAAGCCTATGTCCACCTTTGAGCAAATCTTGAATCAGGTGTCGGCGTTGCCTGTGGAGCAGCAGGAGCAGTTAGTCGCGGTAATTCAGGCGCAGATTCGCGCTGCGCAGTCTGCGGGGTTGGCGGAGCATGAGCCTGTTGCAGACCTCAAAATCCAGCTTGATGAACCCGATGAAGCGGAGCTGATCGAACAGATAAACACTGCGCCGCCCTTTGATGGGGAACGGTTGGCGGTGTTGCAGGCGAAGCGGGATGCGGGGACGCTGCCGGGGGAGGAGTTGTTTGAGTGGCAGCAGTTGAAGGTGGCGGCTGACCGTTGGGAGGTCAAGCATCAAGCTGCGTTGATCAAGCTATCGAGTCTGCGAGGGGTAAACTTGCCAGAGATTCAGGCTGAGTTTGGTTTGCCCGTAACAAGGCAGAAAATGAAGGGACGATTGGATGAGTTGCGGGCAATTCTGGCAGAGGATAATTTTACGTTGGTTGTTCCGGAACGCAGCAGCCGACCCACTCCGTTTGATTGAGTTGGAGCGCAAGTATGTTTGTTTGTGATACGAATGTTGTGAGTGAGCTGACCCGCCTGGAGCCCAATCGTGCTGTTGTCAATTGGGTTGATAGCCAGCCTTTTCTGTATGTCAGTGCCGTGACTGTAGAAGAGATGACCTACGGTTTGACAGCGAATCCGAAGCCTCGGGCATTGGAGTGGTTCGAGGCGCAGTTCCCAGAGCAGTTTAAGGTATTGCCTGTCGATGCGGAAATTGCGGAGATAGCTGGGGTGCTGCGTGGGGAGTTCCGTCGGCAAGGTAGAACGAGGGAGCAGTCGGATATGTTGATCGCGGCGACAGCGAAGGTGTATGGATTTACGTTGGTGACGCGGAATGTGCGAGATTTTGATGGGTGTGGGGTTGCGGTTTTGAATCCGTTTGGGTGAGGCAGAATGAATACACAACAATCTTTTGAGCAAATTCTAGATCAGGTGGCGGCATTGCCTGTGGAGCAGCAAGAACGTTTGGTAGAGACGATTCAGCAGGGGATTCGCGCTGCACGGCGTCTGGCTTTAGCTGCGGAATCGCAGGAGGCTTTGGCAGAGTTCCGGGCGGGAAAGCTAAAGCCGTTGACGGCAGATGAGGCTGTTACGGAACTCAGAGCGTATCTTGATGAGCCAGAGGAATGAACAGACGGCCCCGCTTGTAAAAGTCTCCTCCTGGGAGGAGTACCCCGACAGGGGGGAGGTGGGTCGGGTCTTTGCCACCAACCAACACCCCCAATTCCGCACCCCACACCCTACCCCCCACACCCCAAACCCATGAAAGAAATGCCCCGCTTGGATTTGGCTCCGAAGCTCAACCGACCGTTGCAGTTGTGGAATCCGTTGGATTATTTGCGGTTGTTGTATTGGGTGTTTTATTTTCCGCAGGCTCTAGAGCACTATTGTTCTAGCTCTCGGGATTCAGTATTAAAAGATAATGAGATAGACATACCTCTAATTCCCCAAAAAATAGTTAAGCAGCTTTTTCTTTTGTCAAGAAGTAAAAGCATCAGGAATTTATCAATCAACACAATATTGCTCTGTTTTATCCTGATTTTTTTAGAATTGCTTGTTAAATATTTTTTGGAGAGTCCAAATACATTGGATTTCCCCAGAGAATTATTTGACTCGTTTGGTACAGCATTACTGATATCCACAGCCTACTTTTTGTTTATTGTTTTCTTCAATGAAATAGATGCAGATTCGATCTTTATGGTTATAGTTTTTTCTGTATTTAAGGCGATTTCACAGATATCGATTATAATCTTAGATGCATTGCTAGAATTGCAATTTGCAAAATTAAAATGCACCATTTTCTCCCTAAGATTGGGAATAATGACTGGATTATTTCTGAGTTTCAAAGCACGAGAGCAAGGGGTTGCTTTTCTGTCAGATCCTTCTGCAAAAAACAGCCTTCTACTATCATCTTTTATATTTTTGGTTGGCTTAACTGAAAGTTTATTCTCAACCTACTGGATTACGTATTCAACTCAGGAAGGAGGTGTCGCAGCATTTCTGCCGATCACAGCATATTTATGTACTCTTTCATTGCTATTCTTTGTTTTCAGAGTTGATGACTTCCTAATTTATTTTCTTTTCTTGAGAAAAAAGGATACGTTGTCTCATGTCACCCCAATCCCCGTGGTTTCAGCTTCAAAGGCAAAAATCCTAATTGGCAAAAACTGGAAAGCAGGGCTTAACTTCTTGAACGATGCTAATCGTTATACAAATCAACAGATATCTTTTAGAAGAGCTGCCTTTTATATCATTGGTGAATCCGAAGAAAAACATCTATTAAAGAAGATATCAGACTTGTCTGTTCAGGAGAAAGAACTTCGTTTTCTTGAATACACATTTTACGACAATCGTAGAGAGATATCAGCCCTCGGTAAAATCCTTGTTGCTTACTCTGAGAAAAAAGAAACGCTAAAAAATACTCTCAAAAAAAATAACGAGGAGTATACCCCAGAAGAATCCTCAGTAATAGAGTCTTTTTTCTCTGAGAACGAAAAAAAATTCCAGATCCTTGATTCTCAACGAGAAAATGTATTCACACCCTACATACTCTTGTTGGGGTTTGCTAGCCTTCATTATGCAAAGGAATATTATGGAGATATTAATCGAGGGGCAATAATTGCTAAAAACTTGTTTGGCTTACATCGCCACATCCTCTATGGCGAAGAAATGTACATTATCGCCGCCAATCTTGGCCGTTGCAGCCAAGCCAAAAAAATCGAACAAATCCCCACCACTGAAATTCAACCCTGCCCTGAACCCGACCCCACTAAACGCCTCCGCCAAAATACCTGGCCCGCCCTCGAAGCCTTCCACCGCATCACCCAAGACGCGCAACTGATCCACCAAAGCCGCAGCAAGGCGACCCAAAACACCGCCCTGAGTCGTGCCCTCGGTGAACTCAAAACCATCCTTGATCATCAAGACCAACTCCCCCAAGCCGAAGGCGGGCTAATTATTGATATCGCCACCACCTGGCGCGACGCCCTCCTCAGCATCGCCAGCGACATCGGCAACATCGAAATCATTGAACCCATCACCAACCCCTACACCATCGGCGACCCCGTCGAAGGCAACCGCTTCGTCGGTCGCGAAGACCTCCTCCGCGAACTCGAAAGCCTCTGGCTTGGCGCAGAAAACCCATCCTCCGTCTTGGTTTACGGCCACCGCCGCATGGGCAAAACCTCCCTCCTCCGCAACCTCACAGGCGGCTCCGACCTCAAACTCATCTACGTTAACCTCCAACTCCTCGGCTCCGTCAGCCAGGGCCTCAGCGAAGTCCTCCTCGCCATTGCCGACGACATTGCCCAAGCAATCCACATCCCCGCCCCCCCAGACGACGCCTTCCTCAACTTCCCCCAACGCACCTTTGAACGCTACCTCCGCAACATCCTCAACCAACTCGACAGCCGCGCCCTGATCATCGCCCTCGACGAATTCGAGATCATCGAAGACCTAATCGAAGCCGGACAACTCAGCCCCGACTTTATGGGCTACCTGCGCGGCCTGATCCAAATGGACAAACGCCTCGCCTTCGCCCTCGCCGGTCTCCACACCCTCGAAGAAATGACCCGCGACTACTTCCAGCCCTTCTTCGGCAGCACCTACGGCCTGCGCGTCAGCTTCCTCACTGAAGCCGCCACTCGCCAAATCTTAGAGAACCCCAGCGACGACTTTCCCCTCGAATACGAACCCACCGCCATTGATGAAATCTACCGCCTCACCCACGGCCAACCCTACCTACTACAACTGATCGGTTTCCAACTCGTGCGCCGCTTCAACGAGCAAGTCTTTGAAACCGGACGGGAACGAGAGCCCAGACTGACCCCCACTGACGTAAAAGCCATCACCGACATCTCCCAAGCCGATCTGTTTCGCAACGGTCGCTACTACTTTGAAGGCGTCTGGAACCAAGCCGCCCAAGGCTCACCCAGCCAACAAGCCATCCTCAAAGCCCTCGCCCCCCACCCTGACGGGCTCACCCTGCCCGAACTACAAACCCAACTCCCCCACCTCGACAATCTCACCGCCGCCCTCGACACCCTCGCCCGCCACGACGCGATCCAACCCGTTCCAGACCAACCGGAAGACCGTTACTGCATCACCGTTGAGCTGTTCCGCATCTGGTGTGAGCGGCTGGCTCCGGGCAGCCTCAGCTAGGGACGAAAGGCCACTTTTTATCAGGATTTCTGTATTGGCGAAAAATGGCAGCGATGCCACAGTAAAGGTATCGAAAGCAACATTAATTTGTTCCATGCTGAAACGTCCTCTGATTTTGCTCCTCACCCCAGCAGCGATCGCGCTCACCAGCGTCACCCTCCTTGCCCCTGCCCACGCCCGCAGCGATCGCCCCATCCAACTTGCTCAACAACAAGGTGAACGCCCGCCCCGCCCGGAAAACGGCGATCGCCCACCCCGTCCAGAAAACGGCGATCGTCCTCCCTGTAACGAAAACGGCGATCGCCCCGAGCGTCCTGAAAACAGTGACCGTCCGCCCCGCCCGGAGGAGGGCGAACGTCCCCCTCGTCCCGAGAATGGCGAACGTCCTCCCTGTCCAGAAAACGGCGATCGTCCGCCCCGTCCAGAAAACGGTGAGCGCCCGCCCCGCCGGGAGGAGGGCGATCGCTCAAGATAACGATCCCCTTACAGTCGTCCCAAGAGCCAACGGGTTTCCATTTCCCCCCGACCCCGGACATTGACCTGGCGGGGGGTGGGGTCGAAACGAAACTCATCTTTGAGCTGTCCGTAGACTGCACTGGTGACTTGAATGCAGTCGGGTTGACCCTGAGACTCCATACGGGAGGCAATATTGACCGTATCGCCCCAGAGGTCGTAGGTGAATTTCTTGAGACCAATCACGCCAGCCACGACGGGGCCAGTGTGAATACCAATCCGCAATTGGAAGGGATTCCCATCGGGACGGTTAAAGCGGGTCATGGCGAGTTGCACATCTAGAGCCATGTCGGCGATCGCACTTACATGATCCAGGGTTGTGCCCGGAGTTCCGCCTGCCACCATGTAAGCATCGCCGATGGTCTTGATTTTTTCCAGGTTGTACCATTCCGTGAGGTGGTCAAAGATCGAGAAAATCTCGTTGAGTTGTGTCACCAACTCGGTCGGTGCGGTTTCGGCCGAGAGCGTGGTGAAGCCCACAATATCGGCAAACAGGATCGTGGCTTGGTCGTAGCGTTCGGCGATCGCTTGCTCGTCTAGCTTGAGGCGATTAGCGATCGGCGGCGGCAGAATATTCAGCAGCAGGCGATCGGACTTTTCTCGTTCTTGCCGCAGGGCATCTTCCGCCTCCTTGCGCTTAGTGATTTCATTAACCGTGCCTTCGTAATAGAGGGGGCGACCCTGCCCATCCCGCACAATCCGGGCATTCTCCGATGTCCAGATCAATGTGCCATCCTTGCGTTGGGCTTGGGCTTGGAAGTCCGTCACCGACTCATAATGGTCGAGTTGCTGGCGGAACTGCTGACGCTGCTCGGCATCCACATAGATCTGCTCATCGATCTGGCTAATGCGGGCGGCCATCTCGGCAAAGGAGTCATAGCCATACATCTTGACCAGCGCCGGATTAGCACTAATGTAGCGACCATCGATAGTGGTTTGGAAGATCCCTTCGGCGGCATTTTCGTAGATGCTGCGATATTTCTCTTCGGCGGCGGAGAGGGCATCGAGCACCTTCTTGCGCTCGGTAATATTGCGCGCCACCCACATCACTGATTGATTCGGCAGGGGAGAAACGGTCGCCGAAAACCAGGCCGAATCATTCCCCGCTGGCAAACTGTATTCCAGATTCAGGGTGCGCTCTTGGGCCAAGGCATCCTGAATATAGCGGATGAACATTTGCGCCGTTTCAGGCGGGAGTACCTCGGTCACGGACTTGCCCACGCGATCTACCTCGGGGGCGTAAAGCGTCTCGGAATTGGTGTTAACAATCTTGCTGTAGCAGCCTTCGGCATCAAAGACCGTAATGATGTCGGTCATGGCGGCAAACAAGGCCTTGAGTTCTGCCTCGGAGGTGCGCAAGGCATTCTGCATCCGCTCTCGTTCGCCCATCTCCATAATCAGCTGCATATTCAGCCCCTGCAACTCCTGCGTCCGAGACTGCACGCGGGATTCCAGCTCTTCGTTGAGCTGCATGAGCTGCATTTCTGCCTGCTTGCGATCGGTAATATCCTCGATCGTGCCTTCGTAGTAGAGTAATTCTCCGTTGGCATCGAGCACCTGGCGGGCGTTTTCGGAAATCCAGCGCACTTCGCCATCTCGACGGCGAATTTCTACCTCAAATCCGACCACCGAGCCCCGGGCCGCCATTTGGGTAATAAAGTCTTGCCGGGCTTCGGGGTGCAAGTAGAGCTGCGCGGCGACATCGGTTAGCTCGGTGACGAGCTGCCCTGGTGAGTCGTAGCCGTAGATGCGGGCGAGCGCCGGGTTGGCACTGAGATAGAAGCCTTCTGGTGTGGTTTGGAAGATTCCTTCAACGGCATTTTCGAAAATATTGCGGAACTTCTCTTCGGCGAGGCGCATATCGTCGAGGGCCTGCTGGCGATCGGTGATATCAATGCCCACCGTAAAGGCGGCCTGACCCTCATCATATTTTTGGAAGGCAATCAGGTAGCTGCGCTCAACGCCATTGACGAGCGTTTTGACCTGACGGAAATCGTCGGCAATTGGAGCCGCAAAGAACTCTTCAATGAACGAATTAAACTGCTGGCTGGCACTGAGGAAGCCAATGTCTTGACCCACAAAGTCTTGGGGCGTCAGACCAAAAGTCTTCGCTAGTTGGCGGTTGACGCCCATGTATTTGAGATCGGCGCTAATCCAAGAGACGATGCCGGGCACGGCTTCGAGGACGGCTTGGAGTTGTTCTTTGGAGCGACCGAGATCTTCAATGGCCTGCTGGCGATCGGTGACATCAATGCCGACCGTAAAGGCGGCCTTGCCCTGGTCATATTTTTGAGCCGCAATCAGATAGTTGCGCACTTCCCCCTCGACGATCGCCTCCACTTCCCGAAACGCATCATCGCTGGGGCTGGCAAAGAACTCCTCGACAAAGGCCGGAAAGTCTGCGCTAGCCTCCAGAAAACCAAGGGGCTGGCCGACAAAGTCCTGGGGTTGAAGCCCAAAGGTTCGAGCCAAATGGCGATTAACACCCATGTAATTCAGGTCAGCGCCAATCCAGGAGACGATCCCCGGCACGGCTTCGAGGACGGCTTGGAGTTGTTCTTTAGAGCGTTCTACATCCTGGAGCGCCTGTACCCGTTGGGTAATATCAATGCCCACGCTAAAGGCGGCTCTGCCCTTGCTATACTTGCGGACCACAATCAGGTAGGTGCGCTCCTCCCCATTCACCACCGCTTCGATTTCCCGTGAGTCTTCGAGGCGATCGCTGGTGAAGAAGCCTTCAACAAAGGTATTAAACTCAGAGCTAGCCTGCAAAAAACCGATATCTTTGCCAACAAAATCCGCTGGCTGCAAACCAAACATATCCGCAAGCTGACTGTTGACGCCCAAATATTTCAGGTCGGCGCGAATCCAAGAGACAATCCCCGGAATCGCTTCCAAGATCGCCTTGAGGGCGGTTTCGGCTTGCTGGCGCTCGACCACTTCCCCCACCAGTTGATCACTGGTGATGCGCAATGCGGTCGTGCGCTCTTTAAACAGATATTGCAAGGTCTCGAAAGAGCCCTGATCATCAAGCTGGCTGGGGGTTTCGAGGGTAATCTCGTGGAAGGCCCAGACCAATTGCGCACCAAACGGTGAGAGGGTTACGGTAAACCAGCGTCCCTGGGTCATCTGGGTATATTCAATTTTGACCTTGCGCTGCTGCTGGTGGGCCACCTGAATCGTCTGACGGACTTCGTTGTGCTGTTCCGTCTCAAAGAGCGTGAGCAGGGACTGGCCCACAAGGTCGGGGGTCAGCAGCCCCACCGCATCCGCGACAATCACTTGCGTCACGTCTCCCTGGTTATCGGTTAGCACGACGCCTTCGGCGATCGCGCCCAGCAAGGCTTGCACGTTAGCAGGAATCGGGTCTAAAGACATCGCATCTGAAGAAGAGCAAGGAATGGCGAGGGCATTAGCCCAGTCCGTTGGACTGGGGGAAGCGGAGGTAGAGTAATCAAAACCGGAGAGACCTGACATAATTCACTGATGAGCGAGTACCATCGGGGCGTTTCATTGCCAAAACGCTTGTTGTTTGTATACGTCTTGCTCTAGCCCTCTTCGGGAGGAATCCGTCAAGCCCTTGAATTGGCACAGACCACTGCCGAACGCGACGGGATACCCAGCGATTTCGGTCGAAAGGTCGTGCGCCATTCTGTTCGGTAGTATGGCTCAGGTCTGCGTTCGGCAAGGCGGTGGAAAGCCCCAAACCCGAGCGCCAGCGTCTCGGGGTCAAACTGCATTTCGGCACAGTCGGGGGAGCGGGCGCAACCGCAGGATTGCGGCGTTGGGTGATGCGATAACCCTGTTTGAAATCAATGCACCTGTTCGCTTTTAGGCGGGCAGTGGGACGAACCGAACGGGCGAAGCCTCAGCAGACACACCGCATCCCTATAAACTGTTAGGTAAGCCTGTGTTAGGTCAACCTGTATTAGAGCAACCTGTTGCAGGTATTCATCTCATCTTAACAACACTCGACCCTGCCCTATCGATGCTAACGCCCCGCTCCCGTGATGTCCAAGTCATTCCTGTGGCCGCCGAAACTCGTCTGCTGCGATCGCGCACCTGGGATCGGCTCAAGTTTGAAATTGAATATGCCCTGCAAAAGGGCACGACGGCCAATAGTTTTTTGATTGAAGGCGATCGCGTCGCGCTGCTCGATCCGCCGGGCACATCGTTTACGGAACTGTTTTTACCCGTGCTCCAAGACCGCATCGACCCCAAACGCATTGACTATGTAATCTTGGGGCATTTCAACCCCAACCGCAGCCAAACCCTGGGGCGATTACTGGAGCTAAACCCCCATCTGACGGTGGTTTGCTCGAACCCAGCGGCGCTCTCGCTACCCAAACTCCTGCCGGAGACCCAAGTCAAGACCCGAGTGATCAAAAGTGGTGAACAAACCCTCGACCTGGGCCAGGGCCACGAATTGCAATTTATTCCCACCCCTAGTCCCCGCTGGCCCGACCACCTCTGCACTTACGACCCGAAAACCCAGGTGCTCTTTACCGATAAACTCTTCGGGGCCCATGTCTGCGGTGATCAGATCTTTGATGAGGGCTGGCAGGTGTATCGGGAAGACCGCCGCTACTATTTCGACTGTCTGATGGCCCCCCACGCCAGCCAGGTCAGCACTGCCCTAGAGAAGCTCCAGGCCTCTCCCGCCCAGCTCTACGCCACCGGGCATGGCCCCCTAGTGCGTTACGGCCGCAGCGAGTTGACCCAGGCTTACCAAACCTGGCTCCAGGCCCAGCAAGAAGCCACATTGAAAGTGGCGTTGATCTATGCCTCGGCCTACGGCAATACGGCCACGGTGGCCCAGGCGATCGCCCGCGGCATCACCAAAGCCGGGGTGGGGGTGGCGGCGATCAATTGCGAATCCGCCAGCCCCGACGAAACCCAAGGAGCCCTAGAGGGTGCGGCGGGCTTTATTATGGGCTCCCCCACCCTCGGCGGTCATGCCCCGACCCAAATCCAGACGGCCCTCGGCGTGGTGCTGGCCAATACCAACCCCAGGGCGCAACTGGCAGCGGTCTTTGGCTCCTACGGCTGGAGTGGAGAGGCGATCGATATGCTCGACCAAAAATTCCGGGATGCGGGCTATCGGTTCGGGTTTGACCCGATTCGCGTCAAATTCAAGCCCACCGATGAAATTATTAAATATTGCGAGGAGGCGGGCACGGACTTTGCCCAAGCCCTCAAGCGCCAGCAAAAACGGCGACAGTCTCAAGCCGCCAAGGGCTCGGTGTCCGAGTCTCAGTCCGCCCGCACGGAGCAAGCCGTGGGGCGCTTGGTGGGCTCGCTCTGTGTGGTGACAACGACCAAGGGCGAACTCCACAGCGCCATGCTCGCCTCCTGGGTCTCCCAAGCCTCCTTTAACCCGCCAGGATTCACGGTGGCGGTGGCCAAGGAACGGGCGATCGAAAGTCTGCTTTACCAGGGCAATGCCTTTGTGCTGAATATTTTGCCGGACGGCAGCCCCCTGTCGCGCAAGTTCACCAAGAATTATGCCCCTGGCGAAGACCGCTTTGCCGACATCGCAACCGAAGCTGCCGAGAATGGTTGCCCGATCCTCACCGATGGCTTGGCCTATCTCGAATGTGCCGTTACACAACGGATGGAATGCGGCGATCATTGGCTGGTCTATGCCACGGCCAAGCGGGGACAGGTGCTCAATGACGATGCGGTGACCGCCGTGCATCATCGCAAAACCGGGAGCCATTATTAGGGCGCGTCATCGGGGATGGCAAGACAGATAAAAGAGACGAAGTTTACAACGCCAAATGAATCCCCTGACTGGTGAGATGGGTGATCCAAAAGCCCAGTTCAGGATCATGCATCTCGGCGGCAACAGTGCGCTTAATATCCTGCGCTTGCAACTCCGACTCGCAGAGGGCAAACACGGTCGGCCCCGAACCTGACATCATCGTGGCGATCGCCCCGGAACGAGCAAAGGCATCTCGTAACTTCTGGACGGGGGGATGGGCGGGCAGCACCACCTTTTCTAGGTCGTTGTAGAGATGCTCGGCCAGTTGCGTCGCATCTCCCTGGGCGATCGCACTCACGAGCGGCCCCGCATGGAGTCGGGCGGCGCGATCGGGCACTTGGCTGGGGTCGTTTACATAGGTTGCGCCAAACTGTTGACGGTAGGTTTGATAGGCCCAAGGCGTGGAAACCGCCAGCTGATCATGCTTGGCCAGCACCACCCAGAGGGGGGGCGGACTGGTAATCAGGTCAAGTTTTTCGCCGCGTCCGGTGGCGATCGCCGTACCCCCAGCCACACAAAAGGGGATATCCGAGCCCAGTTGCGCCGCGAGGGCTTCGAGATCGGGTTGAGTCAGCCCCAGGTGCCAGAGCAGGTTAATCCCCACCAGGGTCGCCGCCGCATCGGCTGAACCGCCCGCGAGCCCAGCGGCGATCGGAATATTCTTCTCCAGACGGATCGACAGGCCCCCATATTTACCAAAGGCCGTGGGAAACGCCTGGGACATCAGCGTTGCCGTTTTATACACCAGGTTGTCGGCCGGATCGCGCAGTTGCTCGTGGTTGCAGATGAGTTGATGCTGCGGGCTGTCGCTGAAGTCAAACGTGAGGCGATCGCCCAGGGCAATGCTCTGGAGGATCATCACCAACTCATGGAAGCCGTCGGGGCGATCGCCGACGATTTCGAGGTAGAGGTTGATTTTAGCGGGGGCGATGAGCGTGAGCATGGCGTTAGAAAGGCAACCGTTACTGAGCGATCGTTTGCACAATCTGATTACTCAGCGCGATCCATTGTGTCACACTCAGGGTCTCTGCCCGACAGTCCGCTTCAATCCCAGCTTGCTCAAAAATCGGCGTCAGGGTTTCGAGCGGTACAAGGCTTTTGAGGTTGTTTTTGAGCATCTTGCGGCGGCTGGCAAAGCCCACCTTGACCAAGGTAGCCAGATGCTGGGCATTGTCCACGGGTAGGGGCGGGTGGGGGATCAGGCGAATCACCATCGACTCGACTTTGGGCGCAGGGTAAAAGGCCTTGGGCGGCACAGGGCAAATGATTTCACACTCAGCCAGGTAGCGCACCCGGATCGTGAGGGCGCCGCAGGCTTTCGTGCCCGGTTGGGCGGTGAGGCGATCGCCGATTTCTTTTTGCACTAGCAGCACGATCGCTTGGTAGGGCGCGGGGTTCGGTTGGGCGATCGTCCCTAAAAGGAACTGTAAAATTGGCCCGGTGATGTTGTAGGGGATGTTGGCTACCACCTTGTTGGGCGGGGCAAACTTAGGGAATCGCGCCAGCGGGGCCAGCGTTTCAGGCTCAAGAATATCCCCTTGCAACAACAAAAAATTGTCCGCATCACCGTGGGCGCGGACGAGCTTTTGGCAGAGATCCCGGTCAATTTCGACCGCCGTGAGGGCCTGCACCCCCGGCAAAAGACGCTGGGTTAAGGCCCCCTTGCCGGGGCCAATCTCCAGGAGGCGATCGTTGGGGTTTAGCTCGGCAGCGGCGACGATGCGATCGAGCACTGCCTCTGAGCGCAGCCAATGTTGAGCAAAGCGTTTGCGGGGTCGGGCCATGCTGAATATCCTAGGATGCAATCGTCCCCACGGCCCAAAACTCCTGAATGACGGGAATCAAGGCGGGGTGATTTTTCAAGGCCGGGTGGGAATAGGGCAACTTCACCAGAACTGCACCCGGAAACTGGGTCGTCGTTACGCATACCGTGCCATCACTGCCGTTGCCCAGATCGCCCGCCACCGAAAGGATGGGCACTTTGCGGGCCAGGGCGATCGCCAGCTCCCGGCGATCGACTGCCAGATCGCGGGCGATGCCCAAGCCCCAGCCCCAGGGGTCAAGCCGCTTCCCCCACCGTGCGCCACCCACGGGGGAGGCCACCAGCACCAGGGAATGGACGTGCGGCAACCAGTCCGGATGGCGCTGGAGCACTTCAAGCCAAATGAGCCCGCCCATGGAATGGCCCACAATGCGCCAGGGTGTCTCTGGATAGAGTTGGTGGGTTTTGGTGGCGATCGCTTCCACCTGTTGAATCAGCGGTTCAATCCGCCACCAGGTGCGCAACCAGCCCAAATCTGGTGTCACCGTTAGCACATCGGGAGCAAGCTGTTGGGCTAAGGCACGGATGGGGCGATGGGTATCGGCCCAGCCATGCTGGGCAAACAGAATAAAGGGCAGCATCACGGACTCCCACAGGTGCTTATTGCCAACATAGGGTCACTCCAACCGATTCTGAACTGCAAAATATCCTGAACTACAATCCATGCTTACTCCAGCAGGATCAATCGCTGGAGCACCTGCTGAATGTCAGTGGCGGTAATCGGTTTGGCTAAGTAATCATCCGCGCCGAGCATCGTGCCCCAGGTGCGATCGACATCCGTCCCCTTTGTCGAGCACATCACCACGGGAATGGCTTGGGTTTCGTGACTGCCCTTGAGTTCCCGGCAAAACTCAAAACCGCTCTGACCGGGCAAAATCACATCAAGAAAGATAACATCGGGCTGCTGCGGTTGCTGTCCTAATTTCGTCCTGGCGTCTTCGACACTCGGCGCCGCCACCACCGCGAACCCTGCTGTCTGGAGATAACGCACGATCTGCTCGCGGTCGGTTCGGCCGTCTTCGACCACAAAGGCTGTTTTCATCTGAGTCCGGTCTTTTGCAAATGGGGGTGAGACGGATTGAGCGACATTCGGTTCAACCCTTTTTTCTCCAAGACGGATGCTTCACTTCAGTATAGGAGATCAAGACGACCGCGGCGGGGTCTGGGGCAGCCGGGCGAGCGAATG
>JBMYQW010000069.1:0-15581 GCA_049601735.1 Spirulinaceae cyanobacterium | reverse complement strand
TGTATTCTTGATTTTTTTTTAAATTTGGTTAACATCAAGGGGTGCATTGGCCAATTTCCCTTGACAAGTTCAGGGGGATTCACCCAGAAAGTTCGTTTTGTTTCTGAGCTATTGCTGTAAGATTGGAACCGAAATCTGCAAACCTTAATTCCCCAAACAGAGTTGATTGTGCAAGAGACAGTTAATCCCCCCTCCACTGCTGCTAAAGCGACTGCTGAGTCCCCTAAAGAGATAGCGGCCCTGCGAATATGGGGGCGTCAACCCCTTGCTGGAGAGATTGCCGTAAGTGGTGCAAAGAACTCAGCCTTGGCGTTGATGGCGGGCGCAATTTTATGTCCAGAGTCCTGCCGTCTTCGGAATGTTCCCAACCTGGCCGATATTAAGCGGATGACGCAAGTCTTGACTGCCTTGGGGGTCAAGGTGTCGCGTCAAGACGATGCGTTGACGATGGATGCGACGCATTTGACGACCTCTCAAGCCCCCTATGAGCTGGTCTCCAAGCTCCGGGCTAGCTTCTTTGCCATTGGGTCTTTAGTCGCTCGTCTGGGGACAGCGCGGGTTCCCCTGCCGGGAGGATGTGCGATCGGCGCTCGGCCGGTTGATCTTCATGTGCGGGGTTTGCAGGCCTTAGGCGCTCATGTCCGCATTGAGCATGGCATTGTTCATGTGGATGTGCCGGGTGCTGGCGGTAAGCTCAAGGGCGCGAAAATTTATCTGGACTACCCCAGCGTGGGCGCTACAGAAACCCTGATGATGGCTGCCACCCTCGCCGAAGGGGAAACCATCATTGAAAATGCGGCCCAGGAGCCGGAAGTGGCGGATCTCGCCAACTTCCTGCGGGCCATGGGCGCCAAGATTCGGGGTGCGGGAACCAATACCATCACCATCGTGGGTGTGCCCAAGCTGCATACGGCTGACTATTCCGTGATTCCCGATCGCATCGAAGCGGGTACGTTTTTGGTGCTGGGGGCGATGACGGGGGCAGAGTTGACGATTAGCCCCGTCATTCCCGAACACCTCACACCCGTCTTGGCCAAACTCGAAGAAATTGGTGCCCAAATCATCCAAGATGGCCCCCAGCGGCTGCGCGTTGTCCCGCGCCACTTGCGAGCCACGGATATTGAAACCCTCCCCTATCCAGGTTTTCCCACGGATGTGCAGGCGCAATTTACGGCGTTGCTCTCGGTTTGTGAAGGCAACAGCATCATCACCGAAACGGTGTTTGAGAACCGGATGCGCCATGTTGCTGAACTGGTGCGCATGGGGGCAGATATTCGGCTCAAGGGCTCAACCGCCGTCATCAAAGGCGTGACGGGTCTGTCAGGGGCACCGGTCATGGCGACCGACCTCCGGGCTTCAGCCGCTTTGGTCATTGCGGGTCTGGCTGCCCAGGGCGAAACTGTGGTGAAGGGTCTCCATCACCTCGATCGCGGCTACGACAACATTGAGAGCAAGCTGCGGGGCATTGGTGCGCGTTTGGAGCGATTCACTGAAGTCGAGGTTCCCAAAGAGTAGCGATGTAGATTTAGGAGCAGTGTGACATCCACGCCCTCTCCAACATACTTCTGTTCTATAAATTAAGAGTCCTCCCTGCCTAGGCAGGGAGGACTCTTGTGTGGGTTAGAGCAGACCGCAAACTTACAGCTTACTGAAGCCGCTTAAGATTTGCGATTGTCTAGAACGGTTTGAAGCTGACCGAGGGCGGCGGCAAAAATATTGAAGCCTGCCCAGCCCGCCGCAATCAAGATCGGCCCAAACACGATAATTACTCGCCAGTCAATCATGGTATCGCCTCAGTTTTTAATATAATCTTCAAGATTTAAATGTCTTTTATTGTAGCAGGACGTGGGGACGAAGGCAGAAGGATGAGGGCAGAAGGCGGTGGAGGAATTTTGGCGATCGCTGATGGGTTGGGGGCGATCGCTGGGTACGCTAAGACTATTATTTAGTTGTCCTGCATGATTCATGCTGGGGTGGGGGCAGGTTGAATCTCCTCATCTAATACAGAGGACGGCAGAAATCAGCCATCTATTCAAAATTGCCAAGATACCTATCCTGTAAGCACTTCTAAGAAACCAAGCCTGGATTAGTTCAAAAACACCCCGAACCCACCCCGGTCGTCGCTACGCGAGACCGCCCCTCCCCAGAGGGGATTCTTTGATCTCCTCTTGGGAGGAGTACCCGCAGGGGGAGGTGGGTCAGCCCACTTCGCTTCTTGGAGTCTGAACCCTGAACGCCGCCTTGCGGTACTAACCCCCAAAAAACTATCCCCTCTGTCTGGAATCCGCCCCCCTCGCGCTGAAGACCTAGACCATTGCCCCCGGATCTGTCTATTCCCAGGTGTGATTAAACGCCAGTTCCGACAGTTCATTTATCTCCTTCTGTCCTCATCCCCCATCATCAGGAATTCATTGTGATGTTCATGTTCAGACGGCTCCTCCAGAGCTTCAAGCAACTGATGCAGTTTGTCGCCCAGCTGCCGAGCCAACTCCTGCAACTGCTACGCCGCTTCACTCGTCGTCAGGGCCAAGCTGCCCCCTCGGCGGGTTTTGTGCTGCCGACGGTGACGATGGTGGTTTTGGTCGTGATCCTCACCAGTGCGACGCTGGTCTTTCGCTCGATTGACCGGGCGAAGAATGCCAGTAATTTCCGGGTGAACCAGGTGGTGATGAATGCAGCAGCACCTGCGGTTGAGCGGGCCAAGGCGAAGATGGGGGCACTCTTTGCAGATACGAGCCTGCCACGGGGCACGCCGTCGGACGCGGCGGTAGATGGGGTCTTTGATAATGACCGTTATGACCTTGATGATGAGGTGCGGCTGCAAGTTGCCTTTGACTATGGTGATCAAAATGGTCGGGTCACGAATACAGGCAATGGCGGCAGTGATGGAATCCAACCAAATGAGCGCATCACCACAGCTTGGCGCTTCCCGGTCGATACGGACAACAATGGCCGCTACGACTCGTTTACACTTTATGGGGTTTATTACCGCTCCAATACGTCTCGGGCGCGTCAACCCGTCGAAGCGCGAACGAAACCCCAGGTGCTCAATGCTCAGAACAAGGCTTGTGAGGCGGCGGCGGGAACCAGTGCAGGCTTGGTAGGGAGTGATGGCTGGTTTAACCAGGAAGGGGTGCTGAAGAAGGCGTTTTATGTATATGTGGCGAATGTGCCGATTACGGAATTGAATGACAATGTCCTGTTCCCGATGGGGACGGGGGCGATGGCTCAACCCTACAATGACCGCAACCGTTATGAGGTCTTTCGGGGCAATCGCGGTTTTACGGCGATGGAATATCAGCAAGACCGAGCGCGAATTCCCTTGGGGAACAATGCCATTGTTTATGAAGATGACCTTGACTTGTCTTCGGGTACAACCCTGCGGATTAATGGTCGGATTGTGGCCAACAGTAACCTCTTTGCCAGTGAGCCGCAGAATGCCGATGTTCGCCTTTATCAAGTGAGTAGTGATGAATCTTGTTTCTACGAAGAAGAAAATGGCAAGATTCTGGTTGGCGGCAATATGAGTGCAGGGCGTCTTCAAGACAATGAAGCCCCCAATAGTACGATTCAAGTCGATCTGTTTCAAGGACGCGGCGAAAATGTTGCTGGTGGCGACAATCGGGATGAGGGAATTAGCGATAAAACCCGCTCCGTTCGCCAAACTTCACCGGAAACGGCATACAACAACAAAGCCTACGAAGCACGGATCGCCTACTTGGTTGAACGGGTGATGACGGATCATGGCACTCAGCCGAATAAAGAATCTTATAAAAGCAGTAGTCAAGACCCCAGTAGCGTTAAAACCGCGATCGAGGAACGCCTCGATGCCAACCCAGAACTTGAAAGTGAGCTAGAACGCCTACGTGCCGAAGAACTTGAACTCTGGTTCCGGAACCGGACTCGCCGTGTACCGAGTCGAGAGGTCCCCTTTGGCCGGATCGCGCCTGCACCCCAAACCGAGTTGATGGGTGTGCCCTACCAGGACTATGGCACGGATAACCTCCGACCGATCGACGCTTGGATTCTGCCGGAGCAGGGCAATGTGAAGTTAGATTATCGGCGTCAACAGTTGCCTGCCTTGAACCCAGAAACCCGAGGCGATGTGGAAGAACTCTTGGGCGATCGCGTCGTTGTGGGCAATAACCTGCCTGCCCTCTGGTGGGATGAAGACAAAAGCCGCTTTGCCAGTGAGGATACCGAAAACTATACCGATTACGACAACAGCATTAAATGGTGGACTGTAGGCACAGCAAATGATCCTAACGAAGAACCCCGCTATCGTAAAACCCAGGCCCAGCGCCTGGATGTACCCGGTGCAACCAGCCGGAATGGCTTCTGGGAAACCAGCGCCGCGAAAATCCCCGAAAAGAAAAACGAGTCCGTTGGCGGGTTGCGTGTCGTGACCGGTGCCGGTATCTACTTACCCGCAGAACTCCGCGCCCAAGATGACCCGATGAGCGGTCGGGCGGGGGGGCGTCCCCAAGCTGAATATGTGGTCTGGCCAGATACCATGCCCCAGCCCCCCAACCCTGTGCTCAACACCGGGATTGCTAATGCTGCCGATCATCCCTATCGCCAAAAGTTGGTTGAACGGTACGCTGAATATAATGGCGAAATGCATCCTGTTTACATTGACGATGAAGCGCCAGACAATGCGACTTTACGACCAGATTTGGCGCTTGCGGGAATTCCGAGCGGTGATATTCTTCGGGACTTTACCCCCAAGCGTCCGTACTTAAAAATGCGGGCTTCGGTGGTCTACCATTACAGCCACCCGGATAACGATCGGGCTGCCAAAGAGCCGATCGCCTGCGTGAGCAGCTTCTATGACCCCACCGACTGGAAAACCGCTCAGAATTGGCGTAACTTGCCTGACTTTAATGGTCATAGCATTAGTGGTCAACTGGCCAACAACACAGAAACTCGCCCTAACCTTCTAACCCGCGTGGATGGTTTTTCCAACAATGGCATCACCTATCCCGTGCGGCGGAACTCGTTTGGCGTCAACTTTGGCGATCGGCAACTGCAATATCAAGCGGATTTGGTCTATCCCAACGGTCGGCCAGTGAACCCAGCCCTGAAAAAAGCACTGGAGAAGGGGAATCAAGATGACCTCACCCTTGCCGATCGCGCTGCCATTGACGCTGCCTACTGTGGCTTAGATATTCTGGCCAGCGAAGGGAACGGTCATAACGACAATCCGACAGGTGGCTTTAACTTAGTGCATGGCACAGTTCAAGAACTCGCGTTCTTGGATGGACGCCAAGTTAAGTCAGTGCAAAAACCGACGACAAGCAGCGCCAATGCAGGGGACGCCAAGCAATACAATGCCTACACAGTGCAACAACTCAGGGACGGACAAAGCGACTTCCGCAATGGGAGTGAGCCGCAATACGACCTTGAAGTTGAGCAACGCCTACCGATGGAGATCCGGGCGACGGTCATCGACCTCAAACGTCTGCGTCGGGGTAATGGGGACAATAATGCAGGGGCGATTCGCGTTCCTAATCCCGAAGGGAATCAAGACACCTATCCTGATCAGGAATATCTGTTCCCCATGAGTGGCATTATCTATGCGACCCGTGATGATGCGCTGCCCGATGCCAGCAACCGACCGACTGATCCAGAACCGCTCACCCGTCAATCGCTCACCAATGATCCGATTATGGACTTGGTGAATAATGAGCCCAACGAACGGACACCAGCGGATAAGGTCAGTGCCACAGACTATTGGCTCGACCCCACTCGCCGTCCCAATGGCATCATGCTTATCAACGGTCGGGAACTCAACCGGGAACCGGACAATCGCTTTGTGCCTGAGCAAGATGAGCCGAGTTTGACCACAGAGAAGGGCCTAACCCTAGCCTCCAATCTGCCCGTCTACATCAAAGCGGAAAATGCTCCGGGTGGGCGTAATAGTCGCCCTGGCTTCAATGTTCATGAACGACCTGATGGACAGGTTGTTGAAGAGTTCACAGATCTCTTGGCTGCGGATTGGAGTAACTTTTATACCCGAATAGATGACAACCTTGACCCTAACTTTGCTTGCCGAAGAAATGATCCTCGTCTACAAAATTTAGGTTCTTTTACTTGCACTCAAGGCGACAAATGGCGGGTCGCCAACGTGCTCAGTGATGCGATGACCCTGCTCTCGGAACGCTATCGCTTTGGCTTCCGGAATGAAGGCGACTATGACATCCGTAATAATCAGTCTGACAACCTCTTCCGAGACTCCAAGGTGCTACTTACTAGCGGAGCTAACCGACGTCTCCATGAAGCGTTTACGCCAGAGTCTAAAGGGTTACTCCCGGCTGACTTCCCCATGCAGGAAGAATACAAAAACGTTGTCAGGGATGGGACAGAAATTCTCGGTGATGCGGTTTATACCAATATCAATGCCCTGCGCAAGAACAATGGCTTTAACTATGCCTCGCTGGCCGTGAATGGAATATCGAGTGACAATAAAGACTCCAATGTTTTTGTGCCCTCCTGGATTAATCGAGATGGCAATGTTGAACAGCGCGATCGTCAAGGCCAGGGTGGGGTTCTTGTAAACGATAAGAAATATTCAATTGAAAACGGCGATCTCAACAAGGTGCTCAATAGCAGCTATTTCAATAACATGATCAGTCCGGTACAACGACGGGTCGATGATCGCTATGAATACCTGATGGAGAGTTGCTTGAAACTACCCGTTTCCCAATGCGATCCGGCTCAGGATTGGGTCATTCGTGATACGGGGCCGATTGCGCTACCTGAGAATTTGGCTTCTAATCAAGTCGGTGAGCCAATTGAAACTCCACCTCCAAATAGTGACCTAATTATTGATTCTGGCTCAACTGTGAAAGCGCCAAAACCTGCATTGCAACGCTTCCCCCGCCGAGTTGCTTTCTTGCGCTACCATGCGCCTGATCCGGCTGCTCCAACGCCACCGCATACGATCGACATCACGACGTTGGCTAACAGTAGTAAAGCAACTGCTGACTACAGCGATGGTGATTTGATCGTGGACTCACGAGGCTTCCCGGTTCCCTTAGCAATTGATTCATCCGGGAACATCATGTGTAATACCTACGCCAATGCGGCTACATCTCTTGAATTTGAGTATCTTGATGCTCCTGGTGTACCAGTGACCTGTCCGTCATTTGTGGCTAGCAAACCGCGTAAAGGCAACAATGCCCTGTGGTATGCACCTGCGCAGAGCGATCGTAACAATGCCGATGTCATTGATAACCGAAATAATTATCGGAACAACGATAAACCGATCGGCATTCTGGTTGAAGATGGGGACAACAACGACAACATCAAAGCGGGGATTAACCCCTGGGATCCTGGCGATACAAGCGGCTATCCCTCGTACCCACCCCTCATCCCTGTGACCCAGCTCAACTCAGCGAAGGATACCGATCGGGTTAATAGTTTCGATCCGTCTCAGCCTTATAACACGACGAACTGGCTTCCCGCAGTCAATGATTATGCCAACAACATTCACTTCAACCTGGTAATGGCGACGGGCGATACCCCGCCCCGTTCTAGCGGGAATGATGGTGAATCCAATGGGGGTTTAGCGAACTTGCCCCGCTTTTTGGAGAACTGGACACCCGGAGGTACAGGAGAAACTGCTGAAATCAAGGGTTCGTTCATTCAACTGCAACGGAGCCGATATGCCACTGCACCCTTCAACCCCAACTATCCACCCGGTTACAACTTTGATACGGAAACTAATGTCGATAGTGATGTCAGGAACGATAACCAATCGCTCTACGGCTACAAACAGCGGTATTTGACTGGCAATGGTCGCTTTAACCATTACCGTCCGCCGGGTCGTCAATGGGGTTTTGATGTCGGTATTCTCTCGCAGTTGCCAGATCTGTTCTCCCAACAGTTCGGCCTCCCCGCCACTGATGAACCTAACGAGTTCTACCGTGAAGCCAGCCGCCGCGACGACTGGGTTCGTACTCTGCTCTGTGCAGTTGCATACAATCGTCAAGACATCAACGATCGGGGTCGGCCCGCGATCAACCAAGATCAACGCCCCGTTGACTTCTGCCGCACCAACGCGCTTACACCGTTCTAAGCCAGGTTGTTTTACTGTCTATCTCCTTTTGAATTATGAAGCTCAAACCCGCCCACCTCATTCAGCCCCCGCCTAAACCTGGGTCTGAATCCGGCTTCACCCTCATTGAGTCACTCCTGGCCATTGTGGTGGTTGCCATCCTGCTCATTGGCATTGGGCCCATCGTCGTCTTCTCCGCCGCCACCCGCGTCCAAGCCCGCCGCGTCGAGCTCGGCTTGCAGTCCGCACGGGGCTTTATGTCCGGCGTCACCGTCAACACCATTGACGACCCCCCCATCAACCAAACCACCAACGCTGGCGAACCCGTCGCCCTCCAACTCGACGACGTGCCCGTCCCCAACTCCGGTACCCTCAACTGCCCCAACGCCAACGACTATTGTGCCGCCCCAGTTGATAACGGGCGCTGGGCGCTCTACTGCGTAGACCAAGACAACGACGGCGCTTGCACCTCCGCCAGCCCCAAAGATCTCGTCATTCAAGCCTTCGGCTTGCAAGCCGGAGATAACAGCGATCCGCCAAACTTCACCAGCAATGATGAATCCCAAGCCGCCGTTCGCCCCGACCTCGGCTACCAACTCGGCATCCGCGTCTACCGCGCCAACGCCTTCGGTCAAAACCCCGGCGTAACGCTCCAGAGCAATGCCACCAACGCCAGTAGCAGCAACCGTAGCCAAGCCTCCACCGTCACCTCCGGCATGGGGAGCCGAACCTTGCCGATCGCCGAAATGAGCACCGAAGTTAACACCGCCCAAACCAACTTCACCGACTACTGCCAACGGATTAATACCGGCCCCCAAAACCAGGGTCAATGCAACCTCTAAACATCAGGGTCAAGGAAATGTCTTTAAAACTGCAAGCTCTTCTCAAGCAACTCTTACAGTGGCGACTGCGCACCCGGCCAGCCAAGGCGGGCGGTTTCACGCTCATTGAGCTGCTCGTGGGTCTGATCATCGCCGTTTTGGTGATGATTCCGTTGCTGGGCTTGGCCGTTAACCTGATTAGCACCGATCGCCGCGAACAGGCCAAAGCCACCACCGAGCAAGACCTCCAAGCCGCCGCCGACTTCATTGCCCGCGACTTGCAGCAGGCGATCTATATTTATGACTCCGTGGCCCTGACCCAAAATCGAGATCTCAACAATCCAGATCGATCAGGAATCCGCGATCAAATTCCGCCTTTTAGTGGTACTAATGTTAACAACTGTAATAGTCAAGAGACTTGTATCCCAGTCCTCGCCTTCTGGACGAGGCGCGTTGTCGAAGGTGGAAGCCCGATCGTTGTCAATAACAGTAGCCCCAACTGCCTCACCGGCAACGCGACTCTTTGTGACGACACGTTTGTCTATTCTTTTGTGGCGTATTACTTAATTCTGGCTAAACCTGATCCCAATGGTGCTGCCCCTGCAAACTCGGTTTGGTCAAACGCAGCCCGGATTGGTCGCTTTGAGGTTTCAGCAGGTGTCACCGACAGTAACGATGAGTTGGTTCCTGTGGGTCAATCTGCTAAACCCCGCGACGCAGGTTATGGTCCGTTTGACCTGAGCCTTGATGGTGAAGACATCCGAGGCAAAATGAACCGCTGGGATGGTGCAGTTGCAATAGATGCGGACGGAAATGTTATTCCCAATTCGATTGAAGCCTACGGCGACAACTCCATGCAGATCTTGGTCGATCACATTGACGCTACCACGTTTGCGATTAATAACAACGTACCCCGCATTGATTGTCCGGCAGTGGATATCGAACTCAATAATAATCGTGAGTCGCAAAAGAGCTGGATTCAATCGCCCTACTACGGCAACCCCAATCCCGTTCCCAATCCCGCCCCCAACCCTGTTGCACCCGCGCAATTCCAGACTTACAGCTTCTACGCTTGCATCAACTCCGAGCAAAACATTGCCCGGATCTTCTTGCGTGGTAATGCCCTCTCGCGCCTGCGCCCGAACGACAACACGTTCTACAACGAAAGTGCTGCGGCCCTCTTTCCTACCGTTTCGGCGGAAGTCCAAACCGAAGGGCGATTGTTCCAATAGTGACAATCCACATTTTTGAAATCCTTGCGGTGGGCAATGCCCACCCTACTGCTTTGAACCCTGAACTTCTAAGAAACAAATCTTGGATTAGTACATAATACCCGAACCCACCCCGGTCATCGCTACGCGAGACTGCCCCTCCCGAGAGGGGATTTCTGGATTAAAATCTCCTCTTGGGAGGAGTACCCGCAGGGGGAGGTGGGTCGGCCCACTTCGCTTCTTGGAGGGTGTTTCTTACGCTTTTCTGTCCGCCTTGCGGCACTAGGCAATGCCTACCCTTCGCGATACTTATCATGCTCCCAACCCCTTCTAGACCTATGCGCTGGCAATCCAAACCCCAACCCCAACCCGACAGCGGCTTTACCCTCATTGAACTGATCGTTGTTGTCGTCATTATTGGCATTTTGGCCGCCATTGCCGCACCGGGCTGGATTGGCTTTGTGCGACAGCGGAAGGTCAACGCCGTCAATGACGCGATTTATCAAGCCATTGAGCAAGCCAAGAATAATGCCCAGCAGGAGAAACTCTCTTACAGTGTCGGATTTCGCTCGGTGGATGGGATGCCCCAGATCGCGGTTTACCCCGCCAGCCTAAATGCTCCGACCAACGGCAGCACATTTGATGCCACCGAGCAGCAAGCCATGGATGCGGCCTGGCGTGCGAACGAAATTGACTCAGGGGTGAACCTCAAACCCTATGAGGTGATTCTGGCGACTAATCTGGATGGCGAGAACAGTATTCCTGACAATAACGCACCACCACCGGGTGGCTACACCTTTAGTACGACTGGCACGGGCTTGGCCACCATTCCAGATACGACTGTGAATAACCAGCCCCCAATCCATCGGATTACGTTTGATCTGACCGGAGTTGTGAGCAACACACCTGAGTTAGCTACCGCAGCCGATTCAGCCGATGCCGGGTCTGTGCTGGTTGCGAGTGTGCCGCAAAACCCCGGTCAAGTGACGACGGTGCAACCGAGCACCCAGCCTATCTTGGGTAATGTGCGCTGTGTTCGCCTCGGAACCTTAATCGGTGGTTTGAAGGTGGGGCGCAACCCCTCTGAATGTTCGCGGCTGGTCAAGGGCGGGGAGACTTGAGCCTTTAACTGGCCAGTTCAACCAGATGGTAGACCTTTGCCTCCCAGGGAAAGATCGGCTCCCGGCCGACGGAACCGGGCAAAACGACGCGACCTAAGGTGACTTCGTGCCAGCAACAGCCCTCAGGGGTTTCGGGCCAGCGGGGGACAACATATTCAGCTTCCGGGCTAAAGGGGTCTGGGGTTCCGTAGTCCGAGAAGTTGGCCACCACGATGACGCGATCGCGCCCTGTGCCCCGCTGCCAAACAATCACCTTTTTGCCCTCGGCGTAGTCGATATGCAGAAAGTCCGTGTCATTGAGGGCCAGTGCCGGGGCATGGATGCGGAACTTGACCAGACGGGAGACATACCGAAACAGCTCCTGTCGCCAAGGCTCTTGTAAGCGTTCAAAGTTGACTGGGTCAACTTGTTTATGGTTGCTATGTTCATCGTCTAGGGCCAGGTCATGCTGATCGCCAAATTCATCCCCGGCTAAAATCAGGGGAATTCCGACGGCCGTGAGTAGACAAACGAAGGCGAGCTTTAAGCGGCGCTCAATCTCCTGGCGTTCGGTGATGCCTTGATTGACCAGATAATCGTAGAGGCGCTCGTTGCCGTAGCCGCCCACATCATGGGAGGTGAGGTAGTTGACCACCTGAGTGCCATCTTTAAAGCCCAGAAAGCGACAGTCAATCAGCTTCCGCACCGTCCATTCAAAGCTGCGATCGCCCTCGCCCGGATTACCAAGAATCACCTGCCGCACCGCTTGCTTGAATTTCTCGTTCCAGAGCCCATCGACACGTCCTTGGTGAATCAGAACAATGGGCACGGCGAGTTCTTCACCCACCACAATAAACTGCTCATCTTCGCCGCCGCGATCGCGCCAAGCGGCCCGCGAAAAATTGCGCACCTCTTCAATGAAGTCATAGTTGCCCACATTATTGACGCTATCGAGCCGCAGACCATCGATCCGGTAATGTTCGAGCCAATGGGCTAAGTAGACCTTCATATATTCTCGGCTCGGGCAGAACGTCTCCTTTTGGCCACTGAGGGGATGGTAGCCTTCCACCCAATAGTTGTATTTGAGCAAATCACCGCCGAAACCTTCGCGGTTAGCCTGCTCCGGGTCACCCGAGCCCCAATGGACAAAGAAATCGAGGAAGTTGATGTTCTGGTAGGGATGGTTGCGGGCAAAGGCCATGACCACATCAATGAATACCCGGAGCCCCGCTTGATGGCACAGCTCAATCAAACGGGCCAGATCCGTCATGGCATGGGGGGCGATCGCCCCTTCCGGCAAACCGAGGTCATGATCGGCCGCCAAGAAATTAGCTGTGCCGTAGCCCCATTCGAGCACATCCTCACTATCAGCGGGGGGCAGGAGTTCTAGTGCGTTGACGCCCAGTTCCTGGAGATGCGCCCGACCTTGCAGCAAAGGACTCAGTTCCGGATGGGAGGGGGGCAGGGCTTGCGGGTCAAGCAGGGCCTGTAAATCTCGAAATGAACCGGTGCTGACGCCAGAATCGTCACGAACCCAGCGGGGCGGCAATTCATAGATGACTAATGTATTGTTGGCGGGCAGGGAAGACGAGGATTGTGACCAAACGACTTCTTTGCCGTCGGGGTCGCAGGGGTAGAGGCGCGATCGCCGATACAGAATAATGCTGGCGGGGTCTTGACTGGCAACGCCACCGGGCTCTGAGGGCGTGGGGGCCAGACGAGAGGGGCGGCGATCGACGGTCGTTGCCAGGGGGTCAGTGCAATAGAGAATTTCGTTTTCCCCCGTGAACGGGTAGGGGTTGGTGTTTTTGACCTTGAACCAATAGGCATAGACTTGCCCCTCGGTTAAACCACAATCCGTCGCCGCTACCGTCCAAAGCTCGGGGAAGTCAGGGTCAGGTGAGAGGGGAATCTCTTGAAAGTTCTCGTAAGTTGTCAGCCATTGTGAGAGCGCACCAATGAACAGACAAGGGATTGGAGAAATATCGCCAGGTCGCCAGAGGACAAAGTGGGTTTGGCGGCGGACAAGCAAGTCGGGCAACATAAGGCAGATGATTCAGGCGTGACGGTTCAACAGCAAATATTCTCGATTGTAGAGCAGATGTTGATCCGTGCGTTCTCCGTCAACTGTTACGTTTTTTTTGCAAGCAATATGCAAGACCGCCAGTGAGTACTCTCACTCCCTGACGGTCTAACTGAAATTATGCAACTTTATTAAAAGGGATAGGATGGGGCTCAAGGCTAGAGGGAAGAACCCACACCAGCATAAGCACCATAGAAAAACAGGCCAACGACGCCAATGACGCCTAGACCAGCAACAACAGCGACGACCCAAAGGGGAATGCGCCCATCTTTAAACATTTTAGTGATCTCCTCCGTAATATCAATAAATCGATTTAGTTAAAGAAATAGCTCGAAAAGAGCATTCCCAGTACAAAAATGAGTAATAAGCCCAGAAATAGAGAGGTACGGTTGAGCTCAACGGGCTGTTTGTTGGGGTTTTGATTACGTTCCATCGTTCCTCCTATCGCTGAACAAACTGCATAGCTGCGATCGCCCCAATAAAGAAGACGGAGGGTACCGCCAGGGTGTGAACGGCGAGCCAACGCACGGTAAAGATCGGGTAGGTTACGGGTTGGTTACCACCAGAACTGGTCATAAGAGAGTCTCCTCAAAGTCAAGATTTAAAACCGAATTAGGATTGCTAGTTCAGATCGCTAGGCTTACTCGTTAAAGTCTTTAATCTGCTGCTTCGCCTCGTAGCGATCGGAGATGATCGGCAATTCTTGGCGATCCTGGGTGTAATACTCGTTCGGGCGGGGGGTCCCAAAGGCATCATAGGCGAGTCCGGTGCTCACAAACAACCAACCGGCAATAAAGAGCATGGGAATGGTGATGCTATGAATGACCCAATAGCGAATACTGGTCACAATATCAGCAAAGGGCCGTTCACCTGTGCTTCCAGACATAACGATTTCTCCTCCAAATCAATCACAATTTAACGTCTACTTTACCCCAAAAGGGGCGGGGGACAGTATGAATCCTGGATTCTGGACATCGGAATCAGACCACAGGTTGATAGCGGAGAATCACGCCGCGATCGCCCAAAATAAAGCCATGCTCGGCATCCTGGAACATAATCCGATAGAGATTCGCGGGCACATCCTCCACCGCGCGATCTTTTTGCCAGGTCTCGCCCCCATCTTCACTGACGAGCAAGTTGCCACTGCCTCCGGCCAGCCAGAGTTCACTGGGCGTGCGATACCCCAGATCTAAGAAGCCCCAACTGGTGGAGGGCTCAGGATAGATGACTTCCTGCCAATCTTCTTCCGCTGCCGATTCAGCGAACTGAATCTGTCCGCCTCGGGCCAAGAGCCAACGCCGCCCGTCTTGGCCAAAGCCCATATTTTGCAAACGACGGGAACTATTGCGGTTATGGGGTTCCCAGGCGCGATCGCCCGGTTGCCAGGTGGAATAAAAGTTACCCCGCGAGGAGACAGCGACATATTCTCCAGCAGGCGATCGCTGTAAGTTACGCACCACGCCCACGGCTTCCTGCACCAGGGCTTGCCAGGTCTGGGCATTATCGTTCGTTTGGTAAATCGCCCCGACATCGGTTGCCATCTCGGCACTCCCATCGCCGAGCGCCAGAATGCTATAGGGCGCACCGGGGAGCTTGTTACTGAGCGTAATCCGAGTCCAGGTCTCACCTCCGTCTAAGGTGTGGAGCAAGATCGAAGGCTTACCCACAATCCAGCCCTCCTGACCCGAAAAACTGACGCCCGTAAAGTTGATTTTCTCCTCGCCCAGTTCAATTTGGCGGGGTTCCCACGTTTTTCCCTGGTCAATCGTTTCAAAGAGGGTAGAGCGACTCCCCACCAGCCAGCCGTGGCTGGGGTCTTCGGTAAAGGCAATATCGTAAAGACTGGCATCTGTTGGCAAGTCAACCACTTGCCAGGGATTGCTACTGAGGCTCGGAATGGAGCTACAGCCCCAACAGAACCCCGCGAACAGCATCACAATCAGGATATGGGCCAGTCGCTTGGGAACAAGGTTCATAATTTCACGAAAGAGGGTTTAACAGCGGTGGAGCAAAATAAACAGATGAGCGGGGAGCGTCGGGATGGGGTATCGGATGAACTGCCAGCAGAGCCCCCGAAAGTCAATGGTTTCAACCCAAACCGTACAAACTCAAGAAAAACAGCACTGCCAGGGCCAGTCCGCCAAAAATGAGTAAATTCTTTTGGTTGGGGGTCAAGTTGTTAACGCCGAATCCGTATTGGAGATTCTCCTGAAAGCCAGAGGGAACATTGCCTGCGCCAATATTTTGAAACTGGGACTTGCCCACCCCACAAACCGGACAATGCCAGGTGATGGGCAAGGCTTCAAA
>JBMYQW010000068.1:0-15611 GCA_049601735.1 Spirulinaceae cyanobacterium | reverse complement strand
GAGCACCGTATCAATCTCATCGATAAAAATAATGATGCGGTGCTCGGGGGTTACCAATTCTGGGGTTAAAGCGTTCAGGATCTCGGCCAAGAATTGCCCCAACCGTTGCACCGGAGATAAGTCTTGCCGGGCTTTCCACCAGGTTTGGAGGGGAATTTTATCGAGTAGTCCGAAGGCTTGCCACAGCTCTACAGCGATGCCCTTGTACCATTGCGCCATCGTCACCTCATCACTGCCGATGCAGGTCATATCCAACACTGCACAGCGATGACCTTCGTTATTGAGCTGGTGAACCATGCGCATCATCAGGCTCGACTTACCCATTTGACGGGCATTTAAGGTAAAGCAAAGCTGCCCTTGTCGTAAGGCCTGGTAGAGGTAGCGATCGGCAGCTCGAACCACATAGGTGGGGGCATCTAAGGGGAGGCTTCCCCCCACTTGATAGTCATACATTGAGGTGTCTTGGGCATTCCGGAGTAAATTATTTTCAAATAAGAGTTCGGCTTGGGTTGCCTTGAGCACCGTTAACGTTTTTGAGAGTTCGGTGGTGCGTTCTTGAACCTTTTGTTCTAGGGTCTGGTTATAGTCTTCAAGCTGGCTGTACAGTCGAGAATTTTCAATCGAAATGGCGGCTTGGCTAGCCAGAATTTGTAAAACTTCCAGGCGATTAACGGTGAAGGCATCGGTGACTAAATTATTCTCAAGATAGAGAATGCCATTGAGTTTGCCCTGGTTGATGAGCGGCATACAGAGCAAAGACTGAGGTCGAAAGGTTGCAATGTAGGCATCCGTGGCAAATGCGGTCTGTTGCGCAGCATTGTTGAGCACCAACGGTTGCTGAGTTCGTGCCACATAGTTGACGATCGCGGTCGAGAGAAGGGGTAGGTCGCTCTCACGATCAAAATCACCATCAAGGGTATTACTGGTGATCTCTAACGACTGAAGAATGGTGACATCCTCTAGGTCAAGACTGCCTTCCGCTTCAATACACCAACGGTCCTGCTGTTCAAGGAGTAGATAGCCCCGCTGGGCTCCCGCATTTTCAATCAGGCTTTTTAGCAAGTGTTTTAACAGCTTCTCTAGGTCAATTTCACCGGAGATCGCCTGGGATACTTTGACGGCCGTTGCGAGATCTAAAACTTCGTTGGGTTTCTGGTCGGTGCTCGTTGTAGCCAGCGAATAGTTGCTGGCTTGAGCCGTAATTCCCAATAACCATTGGGAATCCGTCTGCTCTAGGTGCGTAACTTTACGCTGGGCTCCCCACAGACGATAGGCTTGATAGGCATTTTTGAGATAGAGTTCAGCAAATTGCGCCTTGCCTCGCCCCTGCCAAAACCGAGCTGCTCGCTCATTCGCCAAGGCTTCTTCCTGAATAAACCCCTGCTGGCTTGCATCCGCGATCGCCTGATCGTAAAGCTCCATGGCAACTTCCCAATGGCCCGAGAGCTGGGCTATTTCTGCCGCCAATAAATTGTATTTATGCAAAACGTTTTCCGGACAGAGATCGGCCCAAGCCTTCAGTTGTTGTTGATCTTGTGCCATCTTTTGCCAGTAGGTTGATTGTATTTCCGTCGTGACAGTGGGATAAAGCGCCGCTAAAACCAACGCATGATAAAAATGGTGGGTTGTAACGGCGATCGTGCCCGAAATGAAACTGAGGCAACCTTCAGCTTGGTTTAGCGCCGCCAAAGCCAAGCTAAATTCTCCGCACAAATACAATGCTTGGGCCTTGAAAATATGGTAGTAACAAACTGCCCCCTGGGCACGAGACGCTTCCTCACCTAGATATTGTTCTTCGTCAATCGATGAACCATGAAACTGAAGCGATTCTATCTCCTCGCTCAAGAGGGTCTGGATCACCATAGCTTGGCCTAAAATACAATCCCGCGCCCAGTAGTTTTGGGTTTGCTCCGAGAAAGCCAAACCTTCCGGTAGGGTATCGAGACAGCTCGATAAAGATTGGCCCTGGTAAATGCGGTTCAGTAGGCGATGGGTCATGCTGAAGCCGACATATTGGAACAGACCTGAGGCGAGACCTGCTTCAATAGATTCAGCATTAATGGTATGGGTCGTTTCAATATGCTTAACCCAGGGCAAGGAAAAGTTGGCGAGGATGTTAGCAGTTTGGCTTAAGGTGTAGCGATCCTGATACTTTTTACTCAGATTGTATCCCAGTTGAGCGAGTTCATAGCTGCGGGCATAGTCTCCTAAATTTGTATACAAAACCCCCAGAGAACTATAGCTGGTTGCCGCTAGGGGGGTATTCCCCTGCTCAAGGCAAAGATTAACCGATTTCGCCATAATCACACCGGCCAAATCCGGAGCACCCAGATACGTGGGTGTAATGAGTTTATTGAGTAGCGACAAAGCCCGTTTTGCCGTTGGATCATTCATCTCAGCCTGCTCATACAAGATACGAATCGGCCGATTCCCTAATCGCTCATCAAATTGGGCCAACTCGAGCTGAACGGCTTGGGGCCAATCTTGATCTGGCAGTGATAGGCCTAAGGCGGCCAACGCCGTTGTTCCGGCTTGAATCGCTTCGGTATATTGACCCACCAAGGCATATTGCTCAATCAGTAGATAGTAAAACTGAGCCCGATCTAAGTCGGATCTAGCTTGGGCGATCGCTGTTTCTATGAGTTGCTGAGAGCCTTGGAATGACTGATTCAAATATTCGGTCTGAGCCCATTCAAAATAGAGCGTCAGGGCCAGTTCATAGTCCTGCTGCCAGATATTGCCCGGAAAGACCTCAGAGGCAATCTGTAAATAGGCTCGGGCATCTGTATAGGCCGTTGCGTCCTTCGCCCGTTGCGCTGCCTTAAGATTCAAAGCCGCCAGCTCGAGCTTTTCTTGGCGATTGTTAATCAGCACCTTGCCTTGATTCAAGTGGTTAACGACCGCGAATAAGTTTTCGCTTGACTCGCGGGTCTCTAGCTGCTCTAAAAAGAGCTGGCCAATCTGGAGATGAATCTCGGCTTTTTGGGCCGCTGGAACAGCATCGTAGGCAGTCTGATGAATGCGATCGTGGGAAAACTTATAGCTGGGAATAACCAACGAAATTTCAGCAGCCTGTTCGATGACGGTTGCCAATGCCGATGTGGGTTGAATTAGACCCATCTGGATAATATCCTGTAAGTCATCGTTGGTTTCCTGAAGAGACTTTTGATGAATTCTGGCAAGCATTTCAATTTCAAAGTGGTTACCAAGACAAGCTGCTAGTTGCAAAATATGTTGTGATTTCTGGGGGATTTTCTGGATTTTCTTAACCAGAAGCTCACTCACATTGTCCGTGACATTGAGCGCCTCAATTTTTACAATATCCCACGTCCATCGCTGTTTTTTGGGATCAAAATTAAGATGATTTTCTTGATCGAGCAGCTTTAGAAACTCATTAACAAAAAACGGATTCCCCGAGGTCTTTTTATGAATCAATTCAGACAAAGGAGCAACGGCCAAATCAGTGGGACTCAATGTGTCTGCTACCAGTTGCTGAACATCCTCATCCGTCAAGGGGTTTAACTCAATCGAGAAGGGAGTAAATCCTTCCGCTTGAATGCGATTGAGGGTCAACATCAAGGGATGGACGGAGCCAACTTCATGATCACGGTAAGTACCAATGAGCAGAAAGTGATGGAGTTGGGGATCGGTCACCATTAGCTCAATCACGTTTAAACTCGCAGCATCCGCCCATTGCAAGTCATCTAAAAATAAGATGAGCGGATGTGAAGGCTGACTGAGGACGCGCATGAACCGCTGAAAAACACGGTTAAATCGATTTTGAGCTTCTGCGGGCTCTAGGGACTGTACCGCTGGCTGGGGGCCCAAAATCTTTTCGAGATTCGGAATGAGGTCAACAATCAGTTGACCATTCTCGCCGATCGCATCATTGAGTTCTTGACGCCACCGACTCAGTACCTCTTCATTGTCAGACAGACGGTGTTGTAGGAGCTGATCTAAAGCGGTTGTGATAGCAAAGTAAGGGATATTTCTTTTGAACCGTTCAAACTTACCGGCAATAAAGTAGCCTCGCTGGGCGGTGATCGGTCGATACAGCTCTTGAACCAGGACAGATTTGCCAATTCCGGAATAGCCTTTGACTAAAACAAGCTGGGCAGGTGGGGATGCTGTTCTTTCCGTGGCCTGGGAATGAGTGGTCTGGGAATGAGTGGCTTGGGCAAAGACGTCAAGCAAGGTCGCGATTTCTGTGGCTCGCCCATAGAGCTTTTGGGGCAAGGTGAAGCGATCGGCGTGATCGGTACGGGCAAGGGGAAAATCAGCAATCTCACCGGAGAGTTGCCATTGATGTAGGCATTGTTCTAAATCCGCTTTGAGTCCTAGAGCACTCTGGTAACGGTTTTCTGACATCTTGGCGAGCAGTTTCAGAACAAGCTGCGCTAGAGTCGGTGGAATTTGGGGATTAATGTGCTGGGGAGAAACGGGCGGCTTGGCGAGGTGAGCATGAACCAGTTCTAAGGCATCCTCTGTGGCGAAGGGTAATTGCCCCGTCAGCATTTCATAAAACGTGACTCCGAGGGAATAAAAGTCGGTGGTGTAGTTGAGCGATCGATTCATTCGCCCGGTCTGCTCCGGCGACATATAAGCCAAGGTTCCGGCTAAGACCTGCGGATGTTCGAGTTGAGTTTCCTCACGACTAAAGGGAGTTGAGATCCCAAAGTCAATAATTTTTAAGACTCCCGTTTCAGGGTTGATAACGATATTCGATGGGTTGATATCTTTGTGAATGATATTGGCGGCATGAATATCTGCTAACGTCGCAGTGATTTGGATGGCCAGGGTTAGAAACTCACTAATCTCAAGCGATCGCACCTGCAAAAGCTGGCTTAAGGACTGACCACCAAAATCCTCAAAGATAATGGCCAAGGTGTTACGATATCTCTCTAGAGCATAGGTCTTGATCACCCCCTCGACGTGAAGCGAATGGGCAATATGGTATTCCTGCTGATAGCGAGTTAACTCGGCTGGACTCGGATAGTCGTCCTTTAAGATCTTGACAATGACAGACTGATGATTTGAGTGAGCTAAGGCCCGATAAACCAGAGAGTTTTGACTTTCATAGAGCTTCTGCTTTAAGGTATAGCCGGCCAACTCAATCATCGTAATAATTCTCCAAATTTCGTCAGATTTTTTGCCGAATGGGGCGGCGGCTCAAGCAGTCTAGCTCACTAGAGCAGCGACATCGGTGGTGCGGCCAGTTCATGAAAACCGCAACCCGCGATCGCTGGGCCTTGCCTACTCGACGCGATGTCCTGCGATTGTCAACTTAGGGGCGGTTGAGAACGCAAATCATGGGGTGTGAGCTTAATGCTGAAAGCATTATTCTGCCTGAATTCTAACTCGTGGCGGGCAAGACGTTTTTCGTTAAGTTCACGCTGATGGTTGCAAACCCGCCCCTACGCTACGGCTCACGTCAAGACCTTAGGGCTCCAGAGGGGTTGGGATCTTTTCCCCATCACCTTCAGCAGATGAGGTTACAATGCAGCTTTGATTCCCGACGGAAGTCCCAAAGCCGCTAGCTGCCCCCATTTGAGTTTGACGATGTCCCAGATGTCCTATTCCCATTTTGATGAAGATCGCCCATCGTTTGTGCTGCCCGGCGCGAAACCTCATTACAACCCCGATCGCCCCGGCCAGGTGCAACACGTCGCCCTCGACCTGGTACTCGACATCCCCGATCGCAGCTTTAGCGGCAGTTGTACCATCACGATCGACCCGATCCAGCCCGGACTCCAACAGCTGACGCTAGATGCCGTGGATCTCACCATCGAGCAGGTAATGCTTGAGAACGTGGCGCAGCCCTTTGAATACGACGGAGAGCAACTCCAGATCACGCTGCTCCAACCCACGGGCGAGACAGCTTTTGCGATCGTCATCCATTACCATGTCGAGCAGCCCCAGCGTGGCCTCTACTTTGTCGGCCCCGATGAATATTATCCTGACAAGCCCACCCAGGTTTGGACCCAGGGCGAAGATGAGGATTCCCGCTATTGGTTCCCCTGCTTTGACTATCCAGGGCAGCTCGCCACCTCCGAAATTCGTGTCCGTGTGCCCCAGCCGCTGATTGCCATCTCTAACGGGGAACTGATCGCCAAAGAAACGGTTGAGTCGGACACCGTTTTCCATTGGCAGCAGACCCACATTCACCCCACCTATCTCATGACCCTGGCAGTGGGGGACTTCGCCGAACTTCAGGACGAATGGAACGGCATTCCCGCGACTTATTATGTCGAGAAAGGCAAGGAAGCGCAAGCCCGGTTGAGCATGGGCAAGACGCCACGGATGATGGCCTTCCTGAGCGAGAAATACGGCTACACCTACGCCTATCCCAAATATGCCCAGGTCTGTGTGGCGGATTTTATTTTTGGTGGCATGGAGAACACCTCCACTACGCTGCTGACCGATCGCTGCCTCTTGGATGAACGGGCGGCGATCGACAATGCCCGCACCGAGAGCCTGGTTGTGCATGAGTTGGCGCACCAATGGTTTGGCGATCTGGTCGTGATCAAGCATTGGTCGCACGCCTGGATTAAAGAGGGCGCCGCCTCCTATTCAGAAGTGATCTGGACGGAGCAGGAATACGGCCCCGAAGCCGGAGCCTATTACCTGCTGCAAGAGGCGCGGAGCTATCTCAACGAAGACCGCTCCCGCTATCGTCGCCCGATGGTGACGAATGTTTATCGGGAGGCGATCGAACTCTATGACCGCCATATCTATGAGAAAGGTGCTTGTGTCTATCACATGATTCGGGGCATCTTGGGTGACGCGCTCTACGACCGTGCCATTCATCGGTTTGTGAATGATCATGCCCACCAGACCGTGGAAACAATTGACCTGCTGCGCAGCATTGACGCGGCAACGGGGCGCAATCTGGCGTTTCTCTTTGATCAATACGTCTTTCGGGGCGGACATCCCGACTTCAAAGTCGGCTATGCCTGGGATAGCGACAACAAGCTCGCCAAGATCACAGTGAAGCAGACCCAAGTGGATTTGGACGCCAAGGAAGGGGAGCAGGGTTTGTTTGACCTCACGATTCCGCTGGGTTTTGGCTGGGTGAAAGAGGGGATGCCTCATTTTGAGGAATTCCGGATGCGGCTCAATCAACCGGAACAGACCTTCTACTTCCCCCTGAGCCGCAAGCCGCAGTTTGTGAGCTTTGATCGCGGCAACTTCTTCCTCAAGACGGTGAAGCTGGAATACCCCCTCGCGGCGCTTAAAAATCAGCTTCGTGATGACCCTGATCCGGTATCCCGCATCTATGCGGCGATCGCCCTTGGCAAAAAAGGCAACGCTGAGGCAATTAAAGCCTTGGGCCAGGCCTTGGTAGGCGATCGCTTCTGGGGCGTGCGGATGGAAGTGGCCAAGCAACTGGGCAAGATTAAGCTCGACCCGGCGATCGCCGCGCTCCAAACGGGTCTCCAGGATGAAGATGCGCGGGTGCGCCGGGCGGTGCTGGAGAGTCTGGGTCAGTCTAAAACCGAGACCGCCTACGAGTTAGTGAAAGCCGTGGCGCAGCAGGGGGATGCCAGTTACTACACCGAGGCGGCGGCCCTGCGCAACCTGGGCAACATCGTCACGGGCGTACTTCAGGCCAAGCAAGCGGAGGCGATCGCGCTCTACGAGCAAGTCTTATTTACCCGTGCGGGCTGGAATGAGGTGGTGCGGGGTGGGGCGATCGCGGGCTTGAGTCGCCTGAAGACCTCAGCCCAGGCGGTGGAGCTGATCGCCAAATATACCCAACTGGGTACGCCGCAAGCCCTGCGCCTCCTAGCGATTCGCTCCCTGGGAACGGTTTCGACCGGGCAGACCCCAGATCAGGTGGAGCGCATTGCCCAGCAATTGGAGGCGATCGCCAGCGAGTCCTTTTTCCTCACGCAAATGGCGGCAACGGCGGCGCTGGGTCAAATGCAAACCCCGGCGGCGATCGCCATTCTCAACCGTCTTGCCGATCAAACGCCTGATGGTCGGGTGCGCCGCGCCGCAGAAGAGGCGGCCAAGCGGGTGCAAAAAAATCTCGGTTCGGACAAGGCGCTGAAGCAGTTGCGCGAAGAGCTGGATCAGCTCAAGAAAGATAACCAGGATCTTAAAAATCGACTGGCAAAGTTGGAGGCGAAGGCGTAACTATGTTCCATTGAGTAAAGTGGGGCGTGACGCTGGAGGTTAGCGATCGCCCTCCTCGCCTTTTCGCTGCTGCTCTGCCAATAAAGCCTTCAGTTCCGCCTCAGCCTGATCTGGAGATTTAAAGTTGGCAGGCTCTAGGCGGCTCAGTATGACTTCTCCGATGAGAACTCAGGATTCAAATGAAACATATTGGGGGACTCCACCAGATTCAGGTAGTTCAAAATGGTATCCACGATACCCAATGATCGCAAGTGTAAGCCGAATAAACATATTGATAGCTTTTCTATTTAGAAAATATGCATCCTTGAAATTTATTCCTTTCTTCGTTAATCCCTGATGTACAAGAGGATTCCGAAAAAACTTCACTGCATCAGTGAAATCATCAATCGTACTCACTACCTTATAATCAGAGAGTAAATCAGAGAATCCTTTTGCAAGTGGTGTAGAAGCCTGATTATTCTCCAGCGTACGCTTTACTCTTCCTTTAAAAGTAGAAAATGAATCATAATCTGTCTCACGTACAATTTCTTCTTCATATTCATCAATAATCCCCATTATATCCTGCTCTAGTTTTTGCCGTATCGCCCTTGGCATCAACCTTGTACTGCTACTCTCTACTTGCTTTCTTTGCTTCATTTTTTTATGGTACGAAACCAGAGTTTCAATGGCAGTAAACATACAGACCAACTTTACTTCAACAGCTTTAACGTCAAAACTCCTAAAGTACCAGTACATTGCTATCATTAGCCCAGACTCTTCAAGAATAGAATTGCTGAGTCCTGTCAAAACATGACTCAGAAACAGTTCTATGAGATCCTGTTGAATCACGCAGATACAATTGGACTGCGTATGCTTTGAGCCCGGCCATAACTCAGTCACTTTATATTCTTCTTGCGAAAAATCTTCTTGAGTGAGGGACAAAATCGTCCCACGATTTCCACATAGGAAAGAGAGCCAATCAATCAAGTTAAGCATCGTTCGACGACCTGCTTTTTCCTTGGGCTCCCTAATTTCAATATCCGTATAGCTATGACCAGTGACATCATGCACTACGTTGAATATCCTGATAGTCAATCCATTTTGCTCAAGGGTGTAATTAATTCCACCTGGGAGTGTTAGATTTGTGACTCTTGCTTTCGATACCAAAGAGGTATTGCTCTCCTTGTCTCCTAAAACTTTGGTTATGGTTAGTTTTTCAACCACAAAATCACGGTTTACGTTTTCTGAAAACCCAATACTAAATAAAGAATTATGTTCATCTAGATATACAGAGAATTCACGCTCATCGTCCAGTTTGCCAATGATTATATAGTCCCCTTCGTAGTTGGGATACCCTCGAAAACATGGTTCGTCATTACAAACTTTCTCTGATATCTTTTGGGCTACTTCTGTGTCTGTACTCATTGAAAGAGTGCCATCAATCAGAAAATACAGCGTTCCCTTTATCTCTAATGGGAAGTCATCACTCCCTTCTGATTGCTTTAACAAGCCCTGAAACTTCGATTTTTGAATACAGCGATCGGACTTCAGCTTTTCTTTGAGCATTGCTTCAAATTCAGATGCCGAATTCTCTGAAGCCAAGGGATATGGATGACGATTAGCCGGATTACGACGACTCATCACAACCTCCATGGCTGCTTGAAACTCGTCACTATTGTTTCGATGCTCGGAGATATGGCGCTTTAGCTCCGAATTTGTCATTTTAGCCAAGTCTGATCTCATAGAACAAAATCCCAAATTCCATCTTCATCGATTACTAGCGCAATATCATCTCTCTCACCAGCCTGTATATAGAGAGTTTTGAAGTTGCTATCATAACGAAATACCTGAATGGGTCGATACAGGTTGGAAAGCAACTGACAGATGAATACTGCGGTGACTTGCTGCTCCTGTGTTGGCAAACTCAAACTCCCAATAATACAAAAAGTCTAGATCAATTTTAGAGGACAATGCAACTCTGTGTTGGTTATGGCTCAACTGGTCTATTCGAGTTTATACAGAGGTGTAGCAAAGACTAGCGAAGCCGCTGGCGAGTCTCTCGATCGAGAGAGTGCTTAGGATGCTGTATAGCTTTTCAAGCATGGCTTCGCTAGAGCGGAGCATAGTACACCGTCACGTTAACCTTGAGGCATTCAATCCGATTCCATAACGTTAGTCTTTATAAAGCACTGAAGAGCCAATGTACCAATATTGACTCAGCTTAACGCGCATACTGGCTATGCTGCTGGATTAACTTTGCCACTAACCCTGTCCAACCCGTCTGGTGGCTTGCGCCGAGGCCAGCCCCATTGTCGCCGTGGAAATATTCATAGAACAGGACATAATCTTGCCAATGGGGGTTAGATTGAAAGATTTCTGTGCCACCGTAAACCGGGCGTCGCTCTTGCTCATCTTTGAGGAAGATTCGCATCAGGCGCTGTTCAAGTTCTAGAGATACGTCCCAGAGGGTTTTCTCGTTGCCTGAACCTGTGGGGTATTCCACCTTAAAGTCATCGCCAAAATAATGATGAAACTTCTGGAGAGATTCAATTAAGAGGTAATTCACCGGAAACCAGATTGGCCCGCGCCAATTGGAGTTGCCACCAAAGAGGCCACTGCTCGACTCCGCTGGTTCGTAGTCCACCCGATGCTCCTGACCATCGTGGTAGAAAATGTAGGGATGCTCTTGGTGAAAACGGGAGAGGGCGCGGATGCCGTAGTCGCTTAGAAACTCCGTTTCCGAGAGCATTTTTTCCAGGATGCGTTTGAGCTTGTCCGGCTTTACCAGCGCCAGCATCCGCCGGGAAATGTCGCAGGTTTCGCCGAGACAGGCAATGTTGCGGTTGAGGCTGGGGCGATTCTCTTCAAACCACTTGAGGCGCTCGGTGAAGCCAGGGAGCTCGTTGAGTTGTTCCCGCTCTAGGGTTTCCACCGCAAAGAGCGGGATCAGTCCCACCATCGATCGCACTTTCAACTTCAAACGCTGACCGTGGGGCAGGTGCAGCACATCGTAGAAGAAGCCATCTTCCTCATCCCAGAGTTCGGTGGCGTCATCGCCGAGATGGTTCATGGCATCGGCGATATAGACAAAATGCTCAAAGAACTTCGTCGCCATGTCTTCATAGACCGGGTTTTCTTGGGCCAGTTCAAGGGCCATCGTCAGCATATTCAGGCAATACATCGCCATCCAGCTTGTGCCGTCGGACTGTTCAATGTAGCCGCCCGTGGGCAGTTCGGCGCTGCGATCGAAGACGCCAATATTGTCGAGCCCCAGGAAGCCGCCTTCAAAAACATTGTTCCCTGCTTCATCCTTGCGATTGACCCACCAAGTGAAGTTGAGCAGCAGCTTTTGAAAGACCCGCTCCAGGAACTGACGGTCTCCCTTACCCTTGAGTTTGCGTTCAATCTGATAGACCCGCCAGGTAGCCCAGGCATGGACGGGCGGGTTCACATCGCCAAAGGCCCATTCGTAGGCGGGAATCTGACCATTGGGGTGCATATACCATTCCCGCGTCATGATATCCAGTTGCTGCTTGGCAAACTCCGGGTCAACCATCGCCAGGGGAAGGCAGTGAAATGCCGTGTCCCAGGCGGCAAACCAGGGATATTCCCACTTGTCCGGCATGGAAATAATGTCGTTGCTATCGAGGTGCCGCCATTCTCGGTTGCGCCCCCGCTTGCGCTGTTCGGGTGGGGTGGGTTTGGCCGGATCGCCCGCCAACCAACGGGAGACATCGAATAGATAGGCCTGCTTCGTCCAGAGCAGCCCGGCAAAGGCCTGGCGCTGCACCTCACGCAGGTCATCACTGGTGCAGTAGGGTGCAATGTCTTGATAAAAGGCATCAGCTTCCCGAATCCGTGTGTCGAAGGTATCGGCAAAGGCTGCGCCGAGGGGGTTGCTGAGGTCGAGCTGCTGAGTGAGGCGCAGCTTGATCACCCGCGACTGACCGGGCCCGATCTCAAGCTGGTAATGGGGCGCGACCTTGGTTCCCACCTGCTCCGGGTTCACGGCGTCGCGGCGACCCTGAATTACGGCTTGGTGAATCCCATCCTTGACGTAGGGCGCGGGGTTAGCCACGCCAAAGAGGTCTTGGTAGTTGCTCTCGTTTTCGGTGAAGAGCAGGGGGCGATCGCGGGCCAGACCCTCGCCATCGCAGTAGAAGGCGTAATGCCCCACTTCCGGATGCTGCACATCTACGGTGCAAAAATCAGATTGTTGCCGCGTGGCTTGGAGCTGGGGTTTTGGGCCGCTGTCTTCCTGCCAAGACCAGGTGTTGCGACACCAGAGCTGAGGCAATACGTGCAATGTTTTGGCGTCCGGGCCGCGGTTGACGACGGTAATCTGGATGAGAATATCTTCCGGTGTACCTTTGGCATATTCCACAAAGACATCAAAGTAGCGATCGCCCCCAAACACGCCCGTATCCAACAGTTCAAACTCGGGGGCATGGCGATCGCGCTGTTGATTTTCCTCGACCAGTTGGGCATAGGGATAGGCCGCCTGGGGATATTTGTAGAGCCCTTTGAGGTAGGAATGGGTGGGGGTGCTGTCGAGGTAAAAGTAATATTCCTTGACATCCTCAGCATGGTTACCCTGATTCCCCGTCAAACCAAAGAGCCGCTCTTTAAGCACGGGGTCTTGCCCGTTCCAGAGGGCGAGGCCAAAGCAGAGCCGTTGTTGCGGGTCGGAGATGCCAAGGAGCCCGTCTTCGCCCCAGCGGTAGGCCCGCGAGTGGGATTGGGCATGGGAGAAATAATCCCAGGCCTCTCCCGTGGCGCTGTAGTCTTCGCGGACTGTGCCCCATTGACGCTCACTTAGATAGGGCCCCCATTTTTTCCAGGGCTGAGGGTTCTGGGCGTCGTGGGCGGCTTGGAGTCGTTGCTGTTCGGCGGTCATAGAAGGTCTCCTTTAATCTCAACGCCCCACGGCTTTTTCTGCCGCCAGCCGATAGGTGCGCAGCACCTCCGCCACCGTCCAGGCTTGGGCAAACGCCCCCCGAGGATGGTGGGGCGCATCGCCATCAAAGATCTCGCTGAGGCTGCCCACACAGCCCGTCTGGAGGTGCTCACCCATCGGCGTCAGAAATTCCAGCGCCGCCTGGGGGTCGTTGTGGACATTCAAATGCGCTTGGACGAAGGGGCCGATCAGCCAACCCCAAACCGGGCCTTGGTGGTAGCTGCCATCCCGCTGCAAGGGATCGCCCCCATATTGACCTTTGTAATCGGGATGGTCGGGGGCAAGCGATCGCAACCCATAGGGCGTCAATAACTGTTCCTGCACCACCGTAATCACCGCTTGCTGCTGCTCCGGCCTCAAGAGGGCATTTTTCGCCAGCAGCGGCAAACCCACCGCCAAGACTTGGTTGGGCCGCAGGGCGGCATCATGACCACCGGGGCCATCCAGCACGTCATAGCAATAGCCCAGCTCGGCATTCCAGAACTTTTGGAAACTGGCTTTCGCCTTCTGAGCCAAAGACTGGTAGGGATCGACCGATCGCCGCAGAGTCTTGGCAAACTCCACCATGATCAGCAGCGCGTTGTACCACAGGGCATTAATCTCGACGGGCTTCCCAATACGTGGTGTCACCACCCAATCACCGATTTTGGCATCCATCCAGGTGAGTTGTACGCCCGGCTCCCCGGCGTAGATCAAGCCATCCTCGGCCAAATGGATGTTGTAGCGTGTCCCCCGTTGATGCCAGTCGATCACGCTGCCCAGTACCGGAAACAGCTCCGCTACAAAGGCCTGATCCTTGGTTGCCAGCCAGTAAGCCCACACCGCCTCGAAATACCAGAGCACCGCATCCACAGTGTTGTAACTGGGCATTGTCCCCGCTTCCGGAAACACGTTGGGCAACATCCCCTGATCCAGGTATTTGGCAAAGGTCTGGAGGATCGGCTTGGCCAGCTCCGGGCGACCCGTGGTGATGGCTAATCCCGGCAGGGCGATCATCGTATCCCGACCCCAGTCGCCAAACCAGGGATAGCCTGCGATTACGGTTTTGCCCGGTTGAGCCTCACTCGCTGGGCCCGGAATCGGGCGATCGACCACAAACTGATCCGCCGCAAGAATCAACTGTGCCACCCAGTCCGGGATCGCCAGGGGCTCAGGCTCGGGTTCCGGCTCCGGCTCCGGTGCTGGGGGCGGCGGCGGTGGTGCGGGCGCAACGGGTTCCGGCTCCGGCTGCGGTTCCGGACGCCAAAGACCCACCAGCGAGAGGAGCCATTCAAAAAACGAAAGCTCCGGGGGCGGAGGGGCAGGTTTAGGGGGTGTTGGTGGCGGCGCGACGGGACGCGGTTTCGGTTTAATGATTTTGGGCAGCTTAGGCGGTTCAATGGCGGTCTCCCAGGCCCGCGTTAACCCTTGCTCATGGGCCTGTTGCCGTTGCAGGGCGGCAAAGCCGTCTAGCTCAGGCGTCGCATCGGTGCTGGCGACGAAGGTGAAGGATTCCCCCGCACTGAGGCAAATTTCCACCGTGCCCGCGTAGAGATGATCATCGTAGGGATGAATGCCGCGATAGGCTTCAACAGCCAGCCTATAGCCCTTGTACCAGGTGTGCTGGGGTGTAACGGTAGCCTGGGGTGCGAAGAGGTAGAGGGGAGTCGCCCCCGCAAAGGCGACAATTTTCAGCCCCTGTTCTTGGGGCGTCACCTGCATCTGCCAGCCTTCCCCTTGAGTATTGCCATGATGATCGCGGTAGTTGACTAGGGCTTTGAGGGTTAGGGCGAGGGGTTGAGCCGCCTCGGTGATGGTGTAGCGCACGTAGGTGGTATTTGCACCCTGTTCCAGCCAAACCCGTTTCTCGATGCGCGCTGGGCCACAGGCAAACGTCCAGACGGGAACGGTTCCTTCTAGATGAAACTGTTCTAGGTGTTCGTGCCCCCCGCCCGTGACGGCACCATCGGCCCAGCGATCGCTACTTAGAGCATAGGTTTGGCCGCCATATTCGACCTGTTCATCCAGTTTGGTCAGCAGCAGCGTCCGCTCTAGGGGCGGCTTGAGGGCGGCCACTAAGAGACCGTGGTAATGGCGAGTGAGCAGACCGGCGATCGTGCCGCAGGCATAGCCGCCGATGCCGTTGGTGACGAGCCATTCACGGGGTTCACTTTGGGACAGGTCATTACAAATCTGCGGGTCAAATCGTACCGTCATAAGCCTTGGGTTGGAGTAGTGCATCACATGACATCGGGACATCCGCTCGGGTTCAACGATCCGAATCGCTAGGCCATCCAGCATCGCGCCCCGGATGCCCTGCCGAAATCCTAGCGTTATTATTGAGCAATTCAAGGGGTCGGGCAGCGACGAACGATACGTTGGCGTTTTACGGTTGCAGATATTGCTACGGCTGCATCCTTAATCCTTCGACCTGGGGCTGTCATCATTTAGATTGCAAACTCTGACTGGGACTGGCTTACAGCCCCTTTCCCTGTTTTTTGGGTCGGGCGTTCAATCCCTTGTCCCACAAGGCTTCTGAGTTTAATTGATGACACGC
>JBMYQW010000067.1:0-15657 GCA_049601735.1 Spirulinaceae cyanobacterium | reverse complement strand
CTTGGGATAATTATTTTCAAGGAGTACTCTAAGAAGATTGAGAATATTATGCCGATCAGGTGCTACACCTTCTAGCGTGATGCTGCCCGTCGCCGCTGTTGCCACTTCCCCGCCACGGTCTTGGCAACCATCGCCCAATGATACTCATCCCCCTGTTCCTGCTCCAGGCGCGTCTGCACCGCCCGCCGCAAGGCCGTCACTTGCTGGCCATGAATCCGACGGGTTTGGTGCCAATCGAGGATCGGTTCCGGATAGCCAGGAACGCGACCCGCCAAAATCGTCGCCAGATCATATCCCCGCAACTCCGGAACCCAACGCTGGACAAACACCAAGTCCGGGTCTTTGGTTGCGAGGTTTTTATTCGGGCTATAGATGCGAAACGTCCCCGCCAGTGGGTTCGTGATCCCGGCTTGGGCTTGCCATTGCCAATGGTCGATCGCCACATCACCATCAATTAGACAATGCATATAATGCTGCGCCCCGTACTGCCAACTGATGCCACAATTGATCGTGAGAAACGTGGCACACATCGCCCGCATCCGAAAATTCATCCAGCCCCAGCGTTTGAGCTGACGCAGACTCGCATCCACCAACGGAAAGCCCGTGCGCCCTTCACACCAGGCGTTGTACCAGTCTGCTTGCTGGTTGGTCAGGGGCTTGGCATTGTAATAGTCCGTGAATTCGTCGTAAAGACAGTCGGTGGCAATTTTGGGGCAGTCACGCAGACGTTGCTGGGCCGAGTCGCGCCAGCGGAGGCGATCGCGCACCCCCTTGAGCGCCCGTTGCGCCGGTTCCGAATGGGCCAGTTCAGCCGCACGGGTTTTAATCTGCTGGTACACCTGCCGCGTCGAGACCGTACCGAACATGATGTGAGGCGAGAGGAATGTGGTACCACCCGCTTGGGCCTGGGCGGGTTGCGACATTCGCCAATGGTAGCCCCAGAAGCGATCGCGCAAAAAATCAGCCAACTGCTGTTGCCCGGCCGTTGCGCCGCCCGTGAACCAGGGACTGGTGGGCAAGCCTGAGTCCGAGTAATGGGTATATAGATCCTCAAGGGTCAGTTGAGGCAGGGGCTCGGGCAGCGTCGCCGGGGGCAGGTGCTGGGGCGTGGGATGGAGGGGCGATCGCTGGTGGGCGTAGTAGCCCGCAAACCATTCCTCCCGCGTATGGGAACGTCGCTTGAGATAGTTATTCAAGCCGACGGTACAGGGCCAACCGCGATCGTGCCATTCTGTCCAAATGGTCTGGTCGCGCTCGCGTCCGTAGTCAAACTGCACATCCGCCAGCCAGCGTAGGTGGGGCCGCAGGTCGGCGGCATTGCAGATAGCGGCTAACTGTCGCAAGATCGCCAGACTATTACCCTCAAAGAGCCAGAGCTGATTGCCACGGTGACGGAGTTGGCGATCGAGATCCCGTAATGAATCGAAGAGGAAGCGAATCCGTAGCGACCCTACTTCCGGATGGTCATAGAACCAGGGGTCAATGATGAAAAACGGCAACACGGGCTCTCCGATCGCGGCGGCAGCGGCGACCATTGGGTTGTCACTCAGGCGTAAGTCACGTCGGAACCAGAGCAGTTGCATGGAGAATGCTGAGAAGGCTTGCTCTATTGTGGCGTAAGCAGAGCAGTCAGCGGGCTGTTATCCCGAGTCTGACTCATTCCTCAAAGGTCGCCTATCCCTCGACAGATTGAGTACGCTTATCCACTACCGCTACAGTTCATGGGTTGGTGAGATCAGAAAGGGAATGCTCCCGACGGTACCGCTTGGGCGTTGTGCCCAGCAACTTGCGAAAATGTTTGCAAAGATGACTCTGGTTCGCAAAACCACAGTCTAGGGCAATGTCCGCAATTTTCATTTCTTGGAATTGCTGGAGGAATGTCCTCGCTCGCTCAACTCGCTGTTGAATGACATATTTGTAAGGCGAAACCCCTACGGATTGACGAAATAGCCGACAGAAATAATATTGACTCATGCCAATGAGTTGGGCAATGTCAGCGAGATGGATCTCCTCTGCTAAGTGAGCTTGAATATAAGCCAAAACTCTCCTTAGCTGATGATTGGAAAGACCATCTGGATAGGTTGGCAATGTTTTCTCTTGCATCGAAGGTTTTAGGTTCTAAGTATTGGATTATGGATCGTAACGAGATGAGCTTTTCATTCGTATCTTCTTATTGGAATTGACAGCCATTTTTAGTGATTCAATTTTGGCTTTATAGTAAAGGACACATTGTTATACCGTCCAATACTTATTTGGTTAGAAATAATACCCATAAAGTATGAATCTCGATATCACATTACGTCAGCTCCGCTACTTTGTGGTGGTGGCAGAAGAGCTGAATTTCACCCGTGCCGCAGAGCGTCTGCAAATTGCCCAACCCCCCTTGAGCCGACAAATCCAGAGTCTAGAGAAGGTGTTGGCAGTCACGCTCCTAGAGCGCACGAACCGGCGTGTGGCGCTCACCCCAGCAGGAGAATTCTTTCTGGCAGATTGTCGCCAAATTCTGCGTCAGGTGGAACAGACGGTGCAAGCAACCCAGCGCATCGCTCACGGTGAAGCGGGTCAGCTCGTGGTGGGGTTTGAGGGGTCAGCCCAAAACGAGCGTTTCTTTGCCATCATTCGTCAGTTTCGTAGTCAATTTCCAGAGGTGGAGCTGATTTTGCAGGAAATGCCCTCCGGCAAGCAGGTGGAAGCCTTACAGCAACAACGCCTTGATGTGGGGCTCATTGAGCCGATCGTCCCCGTTGCCGAGCTGACCCTGACCCCCATCATGACGGAGTCGCTAGTTGTGGCGCTCCCCCAAACCCATCCCCTGGCGACGCAAGCCAGCATCGAGCTGGCACAACTCACCCATGAACCCTGGATCACGGGACGGAGAGACCAGGGTTGTGGTCTGCTGCTCCGGATTCTGGAGGCCTGTCAGCAGGCCGGATTTATCCCCAACGTCAAACAAGAAATGAATGATCTCCAGATGATCCTTGGTTTTGTAGCCTCGGGCTTAGGCATAACCCTGCTACCGGAGTCGAGTGCCCTGACCCAAGAGGGCATTGTTTACTGCACGATCGCCCCCGTCGCCCCCCAAATCAGCTTGGCCGCGGCCTGGCAAGCCGAGCGGCGATCGCCCGTTGTTGCATCTTTTTTGCAGATTGTTGAAGCCTGTTATTGAAAGCGGCAATCCCCGTTTAAAGCCAGCCAAATTGAGCAAGAAGAGCCTAAAAATCGCAAGAATAGACAAGATTTTGCGATCGAATCCAGACTAGATTGTTCTGAAGAAAAAGCAAATGTAGCAAGTGCGATCGGCTGCATTGCTTGCTAAAAGCCTATTTTTTCTGAATACCCGTGCCGGAGAATTACTAATGACGACTGAATATCGCCGCTTGAATAAAGAAGAGGCAGCGGTTCTGATGGTAGATCATCAAGCAGGTTTGGTCTCTCTCGTACAAGACTATCCCCCGAATGAGTTTAAAAATAATGTCTTGGCTCTAGCAGATATTGCTAAATTTTTTGATTTGCCGACCATTTTGACCACCAGTTTTGAGCAAGGCCCCAATGGCCCGATCGTGCCCGAACTCAAAGAACTGTTCCCCGATGCGCCCTACATTGCCCGTCCCGGTCAGATCAACGCTTGGGATAACGAAGACTTTGTCAATGCCGTTAAAGCCACGGGTAAGAAACAGCTCATCATCGCGGGCATTGTCACGGATGTCTGCGTTGCCTTTGTGGCCCTCTCAGCCCTTGAGGCGGGCTTTGAAGTGTTTGTCGTGACCGATGCTTCGGGCACGTTTGATGCAACTGTTCGAGATGCGGCTTGGCTTCGCATGAGCCAAGCGGGTGCGCAACTCCTCAACTGGTTTGCTGTGGCCTGCGAACTCCACCGCGATTGGCGCAACGATATTGAAGGGCTGGGGAATCTGCTCTCAAACCATATTCCCCTCTATCGCGGCTTGATGACCAGCTATTTTGCCCGTGCGGGTCAGTAGTTACCCTTCGTCATGGGCCCATGGGGGAGCGCCACACGCAGGCAAGGAGTAAACCACTTCTATAGCAAGAAGAAATTCGGTTAGGACATCGCGTAGGGTGGGCAATGCCCACCAGTCACGGATTTCAGCTTTCATGAAATGTCTTAACCACCCATATCGCTGCTATAGCTAGGTTTGAGTCTGGGGGTTCGCAGGAGCATGACGCCGACTTAAAATGCCGATGGGACATCTCGAACCCGTTTTGAGACGCCCACCCATCCCCTTTACGAATTTTCAATATCATCTGCTATGGATCTCAATAATTCGACCACGGCCCAAAACCTCTCGGACGCCTTTGCTGGTGAATCGATGGCCAATCGCAAGTATCTGTTTTTTGCCGAGGTTGCCAAAGCCCTAGGCTTTAAGGAGTTAGCTCAACTCTTTAAAGAAACCGCAGCCCAAGAGACGGAGCACGCCTTTGCCCATTTTCGGTTGATGCACCCCGAGCTGGCTCTCAAGGATAGGGCGAGCCTGAGTGAAGCCGAGAAACAGCAGATTGCAGCGCGTTGCCTCGAACTGGCGATCGCTGGGGAAACCTACGAATACGAAACCATGTATCCCGGGTTTGCTCAGGCCGCTCGCCAAGACTGCGATCGTGACGCCGCAGCTGAATTTGAGGCCCAGGAGGAAGAGTCCCGAGAACACGCGGCCATCTTCCGCAAAGCTGCCCATAACTTTGGCTTGCTCACCAGCATTGAGGAATTTCATGCCCAACGCTATACCCAGGCGCTCAAAACCCTGGCGGGTGAATCCGTCGAATCTGGTACGGCCAGCAGTGATCCAGCCACGCAAAAGTGGATTTGTCGCCAATGCTCGATGATCTACGACCCGGTGCTGGGCGATCCGGATTCAGGGATTGCGCCCGGTACACCCTTTGCCGAAATTCCCGAGGACTGGTGCTGCCCCATCTGTGGCGCCCAAAAGAAAACCTTCATGCCCTACGAAGCGCCCATGGCCGCTTAGGAGTGTCAGAGCCAATGAGCACAGCAGCAGTCAATCAGGGGGATGCCCTTGACCCGGCTCACCCCGAACCAACCGTAATGACCGCAGTCATTACCCATCGGGTTCGTGCGGGGCGGACGCAGGGTTATGAGGAATGGCTTAAGGGCATCTCTGCGGATGCCAGTCAATTTGCAGGACATATCGGTGTCAAAGTTTACCGTCCCCACAAATGCCAAACTTGCGACTACGTTATTGTGTTGCAATTTGACGCGGCGGAGCATCTTCAAGATTGGCTGCGCTCTGAAACCCGTCGGCTGTGGATTGACCGAGTCAAACCGCTCATTGAGGAAGACGAACGGGTTCAAGTCCTCTCAGGCTTTGAGCCTTGGTTTCAGCTCCAAAACCAACCCAGCCCCGCCGCGCCCAAGCGGTATAAGCAAGCCATCTTGGTTTGGGTGGGGGTGGTGTCGGTGTTGCTCACGGTCAGTCGCCTGATTGAACCGCTTTTAAACTATCTGCCCTGGTGGCCACTCCGGGTGGCGGTGAATACCGCCGTTGTGGTGGGCCTGTTGTCTTACGTCATCATGCCACGGCTCACGAAATGGTTTAAGAGTTGGCTCTTTAGTGAATGATCAATGGCAGCCCTTGCTCATCCGCTCGGGTCTGATGTGAATCTGACAAATGCTATGACCACAACGATCGCACCCCACATTCAAGATCTCGGCGGCTTTGACGCCCGCCGGCTGCTCCCCAACGACCAATTCACCCTGATTGGCCCCTTCATCTTTTTTGATCACATGGGGCCAGCGGTTTTTCCACCGGGCAAAGGTATTGATGTGCGACCCCATCCCCATATCAACTTGGCAACCGTGACCTATCTCTTTGAGGGGGCAATTTTGCACCGTGATAGTTTGGGCACAATTCAGGAAATTCGTCCGGGCGCGGTGAACTGGATGACGGCGGGGCGGGGGATTTCTCACTCGGAGCGATCGCCCGATCCCGAACGCACCACCGAATCTCGGCTCCACGGCATCCAAACTTGGATCGCCCTGCCCGAAGCCCAGGAAGAAAATCCCCCCTGTTTCCATCACCATCCCGCTGACACGATTCCCACCTGGGACAGCAACGGCGTTACGACCACGCTGATCGCGGGGAACTATGCAGGGCACAACTCCCCTGTGCAGGCCTTTTCACCCATCCTCTACCTGGATTTGCAATTCACCGCTGGTGGCAGCTTTACCCTTGCGCCGGAATACAGCGAACGAGCGATTTACAGCGTAACGGAGGGGTTAGCAGTGGCTGGAACCACCCTGGAGCAACATCGCCTGCTGGTGTTGGATGCGGGGGCAGCGGTGGAAATCACAGCGACAGCATCGGCCCGTTGTATGGTCATTGGCGGTGAGCCGCTGGGGATACGGCACAAGTGGTGGAACTTTGTTTCGAGTCGCCCCGAGCGCATCGAGCAAGCCAAGCAGGATTGGCGGGATGGCAAGTTTGGTCAGGTTCTGGAGGAAACCGAATTCATTCCGTTGCCGGAGGGTTAGGACAATCTCGTTTCACACCAAGGATATCGTAGGGGCAATCCCCCCGTGGTTGCCCCAAGCGTCGGTTGAATTGATGCAAAGAAAATTCCTAAGACCCTGATGTGGTGGGCAATGCCCACCCTACGTAATTACCAGATTCATTTTTTAACCTTCATAAATCCCCTCTTGGGAGGGGCGGTCAAGCGTAGCGCCGACCGGGGTGGGTCGGGTGTGGGCCGCCACGGAAGTCTTGAGAATAGCAGGCTAATTCCCCACGATCGCCGATCGCTGGTGGACAGTTTGTCGTGTCAAATTTTCCCGTTATCCCTTGCCGTCCGGGGATGCCATTCCAGCTTTGTCGTTTACTTATTCCAACATCGAAACCATGAGCAATTTCAAAAACAGTAGTCGGCGGGACTTCTTCAAGTGGGCCTTAGCCACCGGGTTTTCGACCTATTTGCTGGATAAAGGCAAATCCTGGGCCCAAAATCCCACCGACACGAGCCAAAAAGCAGACCTGATTCTGCACAATGCCAAGATCGCCACCCAAGATCCGCGCCAAGCCTTTGCTGAAGCCGTGGCGATTAAAGACAATCGCTTTCTGGCCGTGGGATCGGAAAAAGACGTGATGGCTTTTCGGGGTGACCAGACCCGCCTGCTCGATCTCAACGGTCGCACGGTGATTCCCGGCATCAACGACACCCATACCCACCTGATCCGAGGGGGTCTGAACTACAACATGGAACTGCGCTGGGATGGTGTTCCGTCTTTAGCCGATGCGTTGCGGATGCTGCGGGAACAAGCAGCCCGAACCCCTGCCCCCCAGTGGGTTCGGGTGATTGGCGGTTGGAGTGAATTTCAATTTGCCGAGCGGCGGATGCCCACCATCGACGAAATCAATGCCGTTTCTCAGGACGTGCCGGTCTTTGTGTTGCATCTTTACAATCGTGCGCTGCTCAACCGGGCGGCGCTGCGGGCGCTGGGCATCGATCGCAATACCCCCGAACCGCCGGGAGCCGTGATCGAACGGGATAGCCGTGGCAACCCGACCGGAATGCTGATCGCCAGGCCCAATGCGGGGATTTTGTATCGCTCGATCGCCCGCGGCCCCATTCTTGGCCTCGAAGACCAAATCAATTCCTCCCGTCACTATATGCGCGAGATGAACCGCCTCGGCATCACCAGCGTGATCGATGCCGGGGGCGGCGGTCAAAACTTCCCCGATGATTATCAGATTATTCAACGGCTCCACGATGAAGGCGTGATGACGGTGCGGGTGGCCTATAACCTCTTCACCCAAAACCCTGGTGAAGAAACCGCCGACTTTGAACGCTGGATTGATATCGCCAATCCGGGTCAGGGGGATGACTTCTATCGGCTCAACGGCGCGGGAGAAATGCTCGTCTTCTCGGCGGCGGATTTTGAAGACTTCACCGAGCCGCGTTCTGATCTTGGCGACGGTATGGAGCAGAATTTAAGCGACGTGGTGCGTCTGCTGGCTGCGAACAATTGGCCCTTCCGTTTACACGCTACCTATGACGAGTCGATCACGCGCTTTTTGAATGTCTTTGAGGAAGTCAATCGGGACATTCCCTTGGAGGGAATGCATTGGATTTTGGATCATGCCGAGACGATTGGCGATCGCAACATTGAACGCGTCAAAGCCCTTGGCGGTGGCATCGCCATCCAGCATCGCATGGCATATCAGGGTGAATATTTCATGCAACGCTACGGACATGAAATGACCCGAAATACCCCCCCAATCAAGAAAATCTTGGCGGCAGATGTCCCTTTGGCGGCCGGAACCGACGGAACTCGGGTGGCCAGCTACAACCCTTGGGTGGGTCTGTATTGGCTGATTTCCGGTAAAACCGTGGGTGGCACACCGATTTATGCAGAAGACAATCGTCTCGATCGCATGGACGCACTGCGGCTCTACACAGCAGCAGCAGGTTGGTTCTCCAATGAGGAGGGCAATAAGGGGGCGATCGTGCCGGGACAACTGGCAGATTTAGCCGTACTCTCGGAAGACTTCTTCTCTGTACCGGAGGAACGGATTCAGCATCTGGAATCGGTGTTGACGATTGTGGATGGAAAAACTGTTTATGGTGCAGCGGAGTTTGAAGACCTCTCGCCACCGCCGCTGCCCATCAGCCCCGATTGGTCACCCGTGATTTACTATGGTGGCTATCACAATGACTCGAAGATCATCGCGACAGCGGGGCGGGTATTGAGCACTGGGCGGCAGCTTGCCCGTCAACCGCAGATGAATTTGGTATCGTTGAGTCAGGCGGGGGCACTGTCTCACTTCTGGGGTGGGCTGGCCTGTGCTTGCTGCTAAACCAAGGCCAGCTTGCAGGTTGTTGTAATGCGTTCCCTCCGCTTCAAAAACAGGGTTCTCAGTTGTGAGTTCCCCTTCAAGCATTCTTGCGCCTTCTGCCTGGGCGATAGTTGCGATCGGTTGTGGCGCAACCTGGGCATCAACTCCCTGACTCGATAACAAAACCCCAGCCACCAGGGACAAACCCACTCGCTTTAACATGACACCGACTCCATGCTGCTCACTACGCTCTCAAGCGTAGGGCGAATTGGGGGAGGAGGAAAGATTGCAGTTTCTTGAGGAGCTGGTCATACTCGCTATGGGAACCGATCCAAAACCAAACCATCGTATCTGTTCCCTTTTTAACCCCTACCGCTCGCCAGCCCATACCGACCCGTACCGAATAAGCCGCCGTTTTCGTTTTGAGCCGCTTACACTCCAGACTTGGATGTTGGGGATTTTCACGCCAGAGCTGATAGTTTTTTCGGGCCGTTTGCTTGACCCGTTCTGGGAGCTTGGCAAAACGAGCAGTAAACCCTGCCGTTAACTCCGACTTCATAGCTCATCAAAGCCCATAAGCCGAGTTTCGCTCCGCATCGACTCAGCCAGTGCCTGTTGCGCCAACTCATCCAAAACCGAACTCTGATCACGATTCAAAGTTTGCTGCCATTGCAACTCATTTTCAATATCTGTAATCAACTGTTGCGCCAATTCATCTTGTAAATCAATGCTTCGGACACTTTTTGAGATAGAGGCTTAAATCCTCATTCTACCGTCAGCATCTGGCTCCAGTGAGCACGCTGAAACCCGCATTCTATCGTTGGCGATTTAAAACTGTCCGGACTGTTGGTAAATGTTCCGGCAATGTTTTTGCTCTTTGAAATGCACTGTCTAGCAATGAAGTCATGCGATAGAAGTTAGTAGATAGAGAGAGGTGCTCATAACCAAAGCGTAGCAGGGCGACGCAAATCGCATTGAAACCTAATCGGAACCCCAGCCGTTGCCTTGAGGACTAGAGACTGCCATGTGCCTTACACAAAATTAATCTGAATGACCGCATCGTTGTAGTCTAAATCGCCGCCGCCGTAGAGGTCTTCAAAGGCGAAGGTGTTATCGCCGAGTAGCCGCACATGGTCAACGCCATCCGGGTTTGCCCCGAGATAAGCAAAATAGGTATAAACGCCGCCCCCGGCCTGGTTCGTCGGGTTACGGGCCAAGAAGGCTTCCGGCGTGGCGTTGGCCACCAAGTAGGGGGCAAAGAGCTGACCGCCCTCAAAGCCTTGGCTAAAGTCGATACGCCGCCCAAGAGCTGCTGCCGCATAGCCCACATCCCCAGGAGCAAGGTTATCCACATAACCCGCTTCGTTATCCACTGTGTAGAAGCCGAGGGAATTCTTATAACCCGCGTGCTTAAATCGTTGGAAGGTAGCGGCTTGGAAGCCCGTATGCTCGCGCAGATCAATGAGTTCCCCTTCAGTGCGATCTTGTAGATTTGTCCCAATCGGCGGCAGCGCAAAGGTGGGCGTTAGGGTCACTTCGAAATCTTTAAACTGGCGTTTGTCGACCCCATCATCAAACCGGAGCTTAAAGATCTCATTCCCCAGTTCATCCACCTGGAGTCCCCCAGCACCCGGGAAGCCAAAGGCAATATTACCCGGTGTTTGCCCTTGGGCAATCATGCCTTTAATTGTGTCGATCGTACTGTGACCCACCAGGTAGAAGCCCCAATGGGAGTCGCTATCGACGGCAATGTTGCGCGTGGTGGCCAAACCGGGGAAGAGGTTGTCGCTAAAGCGCGAGAGGGCCGACATCACGACGCGCGATCGCCCGATCGCCGCTTCCGTATAACCCGCTGCACCCGGTGCAATGCCGTCGATCGTGCCCTGGGCATCATCCACCCGGAACATTCCCAACTCGTTGATGCGCCGGGTATCCTGACCCGTGAGCGTGAGTTGCAGTGTTTGGCTACCCGTGCCGCCGACACCAAACCAGTTGCCCGCGTGTCGAGTGAGCAGGGCGGTGGGGTCAGGAGGGAGCACCGCAAATGAGAGCGTGTCTTGATCTTGCTGCGGACTCAGGGGATCGCCATTTTCGGAAAGAATTTCCAGTTTGGCGATGCCGGAGAATTGCTCATCGGCGGTGAAGCGCAGGCCATTGAGGGCGCGGTTAATGGCAGCTTGGGTTCCGGTGACGTTGAGCTGAGGGTCGTCTTTGCCATCGCCTTGGCTAAACGTGAGCCCGTCTAGGCTGGACAGCGAGAGCGTTCCCCCTTGAACCGAGAGGGCGACGCGCAGTTTTTCTTGGGGATCAGGGCCAGCGATCGCGATCAAGTTTTCATTCTCGGCGCTAAAGACCAGCGTTTCGCCCTGTTTCAAGCTCTGGGGCGTCTGCGGCAACTGGTTGACCGGGGGCTCCACCGGATCGGGGTCTGGCGCAGCGTCGTTGTTGCCGATCACCCCTGCGGCTTGGGCCGCGTTGGGGTTGATCAGGGCATCGATCGCCCCGAGCAGCCGCACGGAGAAGGTTTCATCCCCCTCCACCTCAGCATCATCGGTGGTGGCAATTGAGATGGTTTGGCTCACCTCACCGGGCGCAAACGTGACTTGACCCGGCCCGGCGGCGTAGTCTGAGCCATCGGCTGTACCGTCGTCGGTGGTGTAGTTCACCGTCACCGTTTGGCTGCTGGGGTTAGAGAGCGTGACGGTGAAGGTCTGATCGCTGCCTTCGGGTTGAGGCGTAGGGGGCGCAGCCAGGCTGGCGATGGGTTGGTCATTGGCGGCGATCGCCACCGTTGCGGCCTCAGCACCGATTTGGTAGGTGCTGCTGGGCTTGAGTTGGAGCGTCAGGGTTTCGACCCCTTCGCCGAGGTCATCATCGAGGGGCGTGAGCGTGATATCGGCCACGCTGGAGCCGGAGGCGAAGGTGACTTCGTAGTCCGTGGCATTGAGCTGGGTCAGGGTCGCGCCAGAGATCAGGTCAATTTCATCCAGTTGGGCGGTGCTTTGGGGGGCGATCGTGAAACGTACCGTCAAGGGTTGCAATATGCTATTGCGCTCTAGACGATAGGTTCCCGTATCCCCTGCCTCGCTGGCATCCCCATCCAGAACGGTGAGATTAACCGTGGGCAAGTCATTATCCAAAATTTCGACCGTCGCGGCCCGCGCATTGGCGTCAATTTCGTAGGTCACCTGGGCCAGCAGTTCCAGGCTGACGGTTTCGGTCGGCTCTACGATCGCATCATCCACGACCCGCAGGGTAATTTCGGCGGTGGCCACGCCATCGGGGAGCGTCAGGCGATAGGTGTTGCCGTTGCGAACCAGATTGGCCGCAGCTAGGGCAAAGTCATTGGGCGTGGCGGTTGTGCCAGCGGTGGCGATCGCAAATTCTACGGTCAGCTCACCTGCGGTCTGGTCGCGGCTGATCTGATAAGTGGCAAGGTTGCCGCCCGCTTCTCCAGCGGTCTCATCCACCGCGACCAACTTCACCCGGGGCGGCGGTGGCGCAGCCACGTCATTGTCGCTAATCGTCACGGTGGCACGGGTGGCGCTGCTCTCTAAGTTGTAGGTGCTCTCATTCGCCAAGGCTAGAACCACCTGCTCTCGGTCTTCCACCAGCGCGTCATCGATGGCCGTGAGTTGGATATTTGCAATGGTTTCGCCAGGGGCAAAAGTGACAGTGTAGCTACCCGAACCATCGGGTGTGAGGCTGCTGCCGCTGAGGGCGAAGTCGTTGGGTGTGGCGTCAGTATCGCCATCAATATCAACGGTGACGACCAGTTCGCCGAGGTCACTATCCCGTTCGAGGCGGTAGGTTCCGCTGAGGCCGTCCTCGCTGGCGGTGGGGGCGATCGCCCGCAGGCTCACGGTGGGTAGGTCGTTATCGGCGATCGTTGCTGTGGCCGCCGTGGCGTCAATCGTGTAGGCAGCATCCGCCTGCAATTCCAGGACGACGCTTTCACTGGGCTCAACCAGAGCATCATCCGTGGCGTTCAGCGTAATCTCAGCACTCGCTTGACCATCGGCCAGCGTAATTTCGTACTCGGTATCGCTCAGTTGCACCAACCCGGTGGCAGTGAAGGCATAGTCAGCGATACTTGCAGTGGTATTCGGCCCCGCCATGAATTTGACGGTGAGTTCACCCAAATCGCTATCTCGTTCAATTCGATAGGTGGCGGTATCGCCCGCTTCGGTGGCGATCGCAGCGATCGCTGTTATCCCGACTTCTGGCAAGTCGTCGTTCAGGATGGTGTAAGTATCTTGCGCCTGCTGCGGGTCGAGGGTGTAGGCCGCATCCGGCAGGAGCTTGAGCGTAACGCTCTCATCCGGCTCCACAAACGAGTCGTTATTGATCTTGAGCTGGACGATGCCTTTACTGCTGGTGTCGGCGATCGTCAGTTCGTAATCCGTGGCGTTGAGCTGCACCAGTTCGCCATTGGTTGTGATGCTAAAGTCGTTAGCCTCAGCGGTGGTGTTGCCGAGATCGAGTTGGAATTTAACCGTAAGTTCCCCGATGGCATTGTCTCGATCTACCACCCAAGTGATTGCAGGGCCTTGGTCTTCCGGGCGATCGCTCGGTGCGGTGATTTTAACAACCGGTAATTCATCGTTATCGGCGATCGTGGCAGTTGCCTGCGTTGCACCGCTGTCAATGGTGTAGGTACTTGCGTCCACCAACCCCAGAACCACCTGTTCTAAGTCTTCAACCAAATTGTCATCCGTGGCGGTGAGGGTGATATCGGTAAACGTTTCACCGTCTGCGATCGCAATTTTGTATTCCCCCGGCCCTTGCGGGTCAAGACCCAAGCCACTCAGGACATAATCATCCGGGGCGGCGTCGGTATCGCCTTCAATCTTGAATGTGGTCACTAAACGACCGACCGTGTTATTGCGCTCGATGCGGTACGTGGCGGTGTCGCCGTCTTCGGTGGCGGTGGGGGCGATCGCCGTTATCCCGATCTGCGGTAGTTCATCGTTGTCGGTAATCGTGGCGATCGCTGCCGTGGCCGTTGCATCAATCTCGTAGGCCAGATCCTGCTGAAGTTCCAGCACCACGCCTTCACTCGGTTCAACGAGCGTGTCATCCGTGGCGGTAAGCGTGATTTCCACCGCAGCTTGCCCGTCAGCGAGGATGATTTCATACTCCGTATCGCTGAGTTGCGTTAACCCGGTGGCGGTAAAGGTGTAGTCCTCAATGGTGGCAGTGCTACTCGGGCCAGCCATGAATTTGACCGTGAGTTCATCATTGCTGTTGTCCCGTTCAATCCGGTAGGTGGCAGTGTCGCCGTCTTCGCTGGCTACATCATCCACAATGGCAACCCCAACCACCGTGGGAATCGGTGCGGTTACAGTTTGGGCGACGGAGAACTCAGAGGTGTTGCCGAATGTATCGGTGGTCGTGGCCGTGACGACGGAATTGCCGAGGGGAATCGGGGTCGTTAAGGTTTCGTTGAAACTGGCATCACCATTGGCATCGGTGGTGACAGAAAACGCACCGAGGAAGGTTTTGCCCCCCTCCGGGCTGCTATCAGGGTTGGTGAAGAATTCAAGACTGTAGGTGGCGTTGGGGCGACTGTTGAGGGCGCCTTTAACGGTGAGTTCAGACCCGTCTTGGGTGGCGGAGGCGATAACGGGATAGTTGAGCAGACTGTTGCCGCCTGCATCAAGATCGCCTAAGTCATTAAGCGTCCGCCCGTTTAATTCATCATTCGGTGACAGGTCAATATCCGTCCCATTGCCGAAAATGGAGTTTTGAGAGATTGTCGTGTTGCCATCGGTCAGAATACTAACGCCTGCTTCTGTGTTGAAGGCAATCGTGTTGTTACGCACGAGATGAGCAGGTGCGCCAGCGATCATCACCCCGTTGAGGTTCCCTAAATTTTGGGTTCCGGTCGGATCTGTCCCAATCCAGTTGCCTTCAATTCGGTTATTGGTGGAGCGGCTTCCGGCGATCGCAACCCCAAGAATGCTGCCACCAATGACATTGCCTGCCCCAGGCGTTGAACCACCAATTTGGTTGTTGACAACACTGTCGAAAACATACAAGCCAATATCGGTTTCACCTAAGACGGCTGTACCTGTGATATCTGTGCCGATGTAGTTGCCTTGGATAGTGGAGTTCTGGGTTTTGGAGATGAGTGCTCCACCGAGAAAGTTCGTAATGAAGTTACGGTCTGCGGGTGTATCACCACCGATGGTGTGCCCATTACCACCCTCTACATAAATCCCAAAACCTGTCCCTCTTGATGGAGAATTTCCTGTTGCATCTAGGCCTAAATAGCTGCCACGAATCGTGACGTTGTCAGGGATCTCGCCATTGATGGATTCACGAATCGTAATCCCCCCGTCTGTGTTGTAGATGCTGAGTCCTTGAATAATAGTGTTGTCAGCCTGAATCGATAGGCCGGGAACACCGTTCTGTACTAAATACTGGCTACCATCTAGCTCAATTCGGATCTGAGCATTGCTGCCAACCGCTAGGGTATTAGGACTCGCCCCCGGTTGACTAAAACCATCAATGATCAGTGCTTCGGTAATGGTAGGCAGATCAGTGATGAATTGAATCCGGTGAACCCCACTCCCTGGAATGTTGAACGTGATCGTGTCGGGGCCGGGGTTGGCGTTGGCATTGAGGATCGCTTGACGAAGAGAGCCGGGGCCGCTGTCGTTGGTGTTGGTGACGACGGTGGTGGTGAGGGCGTCATCGTCGGCGATCGTGATTTCCGCTTGTGCTGCTGCTTCATCAACGGTGTAATTCGCACCTTGAAGCAAATTCAGGATAACTGTTTCATCAGATTCTATAGCAAGGGAAGAGATAGTTAGGACAATTGTCTAAAGGCTTCCTTGATTGCATCAGA
>JBMYQW010000066.1:0-16051 GCA_049601735.1 Spirulinaceae cyanobacterium | reverse complement strand
GAAGTTGCGACCGTCCTCACGCAATGTATCCAGTTGGGCCATAAATGCCGTACCGGGATTCTCTGGCTTCACTTGATCGATCGGAATATAACGATCAGTGAGGGGGTTTTTATAGGCCAAATTCTGCACCATACCTTGGGTAAGCAGACGACTGAAGGGCTCATCAAAGTTGAGCAAACCGCGATCGCGCAGCACCTTGGTAAAAAAGCGTGAATATAATAGATGTAAAATCGCGTGTTCGATGCCGCCCACGTATTGGTCAACGGGCATCCAGTCATTGGCGCGATCGCCCGCAAACGCCTGCTCTGTATTCTGCGCATCGGTATAGCGCAAGAAATACCACGAGGAATCAATAAACGTATCCATCGTGTCGGTTTCCCGCTTTGCGGGTTCGCCACAACTCGGACAAGGCACGTTCACCCAGTCTTCGAGCTTCGCCAAAGGCGATGGCCCCCGCCCGCTAAACTCCACATTGCTGGGCAACTCCACCGGAAGCTGGTCATCGGGAACCGGAACCGTGCCGCAACTGGGGCAATGAACAACTGGAATCGGACAGCCCCAATAGCGCTGCCGAGAGATCAGCCAGTCGCGCAAACGGTATTGCACCCGCGCCTTGCCGTAGCCCTGTTGCTCGGCATAGTCGATGATCTTCTGTTTACCTTCAACGGAGGAGAGACCATCAAACTCGGCGGAATTCACCAGGATGCCCGGTTCGGTGTAAGCCGCCTCTAACGTCGCATCCGCATCACCGCCTTCGGGAATAATCACCGTTTTGATCGGCATTTGGTTCTGGGTGGCAAACTGGAAGTCCCGCGCATCGTGGGCCGGAACACCCATCACTGCCCCTGTGCCGTATTCATAGAGGACGTAATCGGCGATGAGGATCGGCACTTCCTCATTATTAAAAGGATTAATCACCGTGCCACCGGTGGGAATGCCGCGCTTGGGCTTGTCTTCGGCGGTGCGCTCCTGTTCGCTGGTTTGGCTCACCTCCTTAATGAAGGCTTCGACCGCCGTGGTGCGATCGCCCGTGGTCACTTTCGGCGTTAAGGGATGTTCTGGGGCCAAGACCACATAGGTGACGCCGTAGACCGTATCGGGGCGAGTTGTGAACACTGCGACGGTTTCGTCCATCCCGACAATGGGGAATTCTAAATAGGCACCAACGGATTTACCAATCCAATTCGCTTGCATCGTCTTGACGCGATCGGGCCAGCCCGTGAGTTTGTCAAGGTCTTGTAACAACTCTTCGGCATAGTCGGTAATCTTCAAGAACCATTGCCGCAGGAGTTTGCGCTCGACGATCGCCCCCGATCGCCAAGACTTACCCTCACTGTCCACCTGCTCATTGGCCAAAACCGTCTGGTCAATCGGGTCCCAATTCACCGCTGCTTCCCTTTGGTAAGCCAAGCCTGCGGCGTAGAACTGCAAAAAGAGCCATTGCGTCCAGCGATAATAGTCCGGGAAGCAGGTTGCCACTTCACGCTGCCAATCTAAGGACAAGCCCAACTCCTGGAGCTGCTGGCGCATCTGAGCCATATTCTGGTGCGTCCATTCGGCGGGAGCGACCCCCCGGTCAATGGCCGCATTCTCAGCGGGCAAGCCAAAAGCATCCCACCCCATGGGATGGAGCACCCGATAGCCCTGCATCCGCTTGAGACGGGCGATCACATCCGTAATCACATAATTCCGAACGTGCCCCATGTGCAGGTTTCCGGACGGGTACGGGAACATGGAAAGGGCGTAGAATTTTGGTTGGTCGCTTGCGGGCGGGGTTTGGTCAACTCCCTGCGCAGCCCAATATTGCTGCCACTTCGCTTCGATCGCATCAGCTTGATAACGGGACTCTAACACAGTTCTCCTAGGGGTCTAAGCCCTCTGAAAATATCAAAGATTGAGGACAGGGCTTCAAAATCCGCACCCCATGAGGGCGCGTCATCCATTCATTCTAGAAGCCTGTAGAGCTTTGCTCGTGCGGAGCAGGAGCGATAGAGCGCCTGCCCCAAAACACAGGCAGAGGGGCTGTAAACAAGTCATAACCTTGCTTTGAGGTCTAACGTCAATGACAGCCCCTTGCTTTGGCTACGCCCCTGTTCAGGGGCAAGCCCCTCTCTGTAGGCTTCGTATTCTTCTGTAGCGCATTGTATTGCGCAAGCCTGATTTTCAAAATTCGTATCCCAGAGATACTGATCCACTCTTGATTTTTGTGCTAGTATCTCAGAGATTAATTCACGGTTAAGGCAAAGCCGTCGGCTTGCCAAAGTCCCAAGTTAATCTAGTCCAGCCCTGCAAAGTTGGCTACAGTCCCAAAAGGTTCAGGCTCTCAGCCAATTTCAGATCCACTGCCTAGGCTGAGATGCTATACATATAAATCCTGCATAACCTAATTGATTTGTGAGGAGCAGAATCCAGATGTTATTCAAAAGCAAAGCCCTAAAGATTTCCACGGCGGCGATCGCCACCGTTGGTCTTGGTGCAACAGCGGCATCCGCCCAGTCCTACGATGACGTGCAATCGCTCATCAACCAGATGGACACCTACAATTCCCAGGTTAACCTGGATCAAGACTTCGGTCAGGGTGTTGGTGCAGCCCAGTTTAGCGATGTGTCCCCTTCTGATTGGGCTTACCAAGCTCTCGACGACTTAGTGCGTCGTTACGACTGCCTCAAGGGTTATCCCAACGGCACGTTCCGTGGCAACCGCGCCCTCTCCCGTTACGAGTTCGCCGCAGGTTTGAACGCCTGTTTACAGCAGATTGAGCGCCTGATCGCCGAGACCACCGCTGACTTTGTCACTCGCGAAGACTTCGAAGCCGTTCAGCGCCTGATGGAAGAGTTTGAGGCCGAATTGGCTGCCCTCGGCGCACGTGTGGATGCCCTAGAGAGCCGTGTTTCCTTCCTTGAAGACAACAGTTTCTCCACCACAACCAAATTGACCGGTGAAGTCGTCACTGCAGCCACCACCTTGTTCGGTGCGGGGGATGCCTTCGCTAGTACCCAAGGGGCAAGTGATCCGGCAATTGTTGACAACACCAACGATGAGCTGACCTTCGGTTATCGCGCTCGTCTTACCCTTAACACCAGCTTTAGCGGGGAAGACCTCTTGGTCACTCGTCTGGCGACGGGTAACCTGGCGACGCCGGGTCTCAATGACAACGTGAGTGGTATTGGCCTCTTCTCCGCAGCAGGGTCACCTACGGCTGAAAACACCCAAACCTTCAACTTGGGTGCAAATGCAAATACGGTTGCCATTGACTGGGTCGCCTACTACTTCCCTCTCGGGGATGCCCAAGGCTACGCTGCTGCCAATGGCGGGATTTGGAGTGACTTCGTACCCACCGTTAACCCCTACTTTGAAGATTACGGCGGGGGTAATGGTGCTCTGTCGGTCTTTGCCTCCTCAAGCCCCATTTACACCATCGGTGGTGGTGGCGGTGCTGGTTTAACCTATCCCCTCAGTGACAAGTTCAGCCTTTCGGCTGGCTACCTGGCGGGTACTGCTAATGACTCTAGCTTTGGTCTCTTCTCCGGTGACTACGCCATTTTGGGTCAAGCCACGGCTTATCTCAGCGATGACATTACCTTGGCGCTGACCTATGTTCATGGCTATCACAATAGCGGCACCAGTGCCCTCTTTGACTTCGGTGGTGGTGGTGCAACTGTTGGTACTGGCCCCGCTAACCTGGCGGGTATTGCCAAGGCCTCTAATTCCTACGGTGCACAGTTTGCTTGGGCGATCAGTGATGCTGTCTCCTTCAGCGGCTTCTTTTCCTATACCGATGCAGTGGGTACAGCTGGTGCGACGGGTGATGCGGAAATCTGGACCTACGGCTTAGGCTTTGCCTTCCCGGACTTGGGTGGCGAGGGCAACCTCTTGGGTCTCTTTGCAGGTGCTCAACCCTACCTGGGTTCTGCTGACACCAACTTGGGTGGCTATCGCATCGACGATACGCCTTACCACATTGAGCTGTTCTACAAGTACCAGCTCACCGACAACATCTCGATCACGCCGGGCTTCATCTGGTTGACCAGCCCCAACGAGATCGATGAAGATGCTCTGGTCGGTACGATCCGCACCACCTTCACGTTCTAGACAGGGTGCGAATCATTTTTGGTTAATCGCTTTTGGTTAATCATCCGGTCTTCTAGAGCTTAAGCTCCAAAGAGGATAGTCGGGACAAGCCCTAGGGCTTGTCCCTTTTTCATATTGGGATTGTGATAACGCCGAACCATATACACCCAAACTCCCCTAAAATCAACGAAAAGGGATTGCAGGTATCAGCATCATGTTAGCCAGGGTTTGGAGTGCGACGGTTGTGGGCGTCAACGCCGTCCAGGTGGGGGTCGAAGTGGATGTTTCCGGCGGGTTGCCCAAGACAATTTTGGTGGGTTTGCCCGATGCGGCGGTGCAGGAGTCCCGCGAACGGGTCAAGGCTGCGCTCAAAAACTCCGGCTATGCCTACCCCATGCGCAGCATCGTGATTAACCTCACACCAGCCGATTTGCGTAAAGAGGGCCCGAGCTTTGATCTGCCGATCGCCGTCGGGATTCTCGCCGCCGCTGACCAGGTGAATGCCCAGATGCTCGGCGATGTGCTCTTTCTTGGAGAACTCTCGCTCGATGGCAGTTTGCGCTCCATTGCAGGCGTATTGCCGATCGCCGCTGCGGCCCAAAAACTGGGCATGACCAGCCTGGTTGTGCCCGAAAACAATGCTCAGGAAGCAGCTGTGGTCTCGGGGCTCAAGGTTTATGGCTTTGCGGGTTTGGCGCAGGTGGCGGCCTTCCTCGATCGCCCCGAGGAGCATGAACCGGTGAATCTGAAGCGGGGCGATCGTCATGCCCTCAGCCTGGGCAGTATTCCCGATCTCAAAGAAGTCAAGGGTCAAACTCAAGCCCGTCGCGCCCTGGAAATTGCAGCGTCCGGCGGCCACAATTGCATCTTCGTCGGCCCCCCTGGTAGTGGTAAAACCATGCTGGCGCGACGCTTACCGAGTATCCTCCCGCCCTTGAGTTTCAACGAAGCCCTCGAAGTTTCGCAAATCCATTCCGTGGCGGGTCTGCTCAAAGATCGCGGCACGTTAATTCAAGAGCGTCCCTTTCGCAGCCCCCACCATTCGGCGTCTGGCCCGTCCCTCGTCGGTGGCGGCAGCATCCCCCGCCCGGGCGAGATTTCTTTGGCCCACCGGGGCGTTTTATTTCTCGATGAGTTGACCGAATTTAAACGCGATGTGCTGGAGTTCCTGCGTCAACCCCTCGAAGATGGTCAGGTCACGATTTCCCGGACGCGGCAATCGGTGGAGTTTCCGGCACGCTTCACCCTGATCGCCAGTACCAATCCCTGCCCCTGTGGCTATTACGGCGACACGATCCAGGCTTGTACCTGTAGCCCCCGCCAGCGAGAAAATTACTGGGCGAGGCTCTCGGGGCCGCTCATGGATCGCATTGATCTGCAAGTAGCGGTGAATCGGCTCAAGCCGGAGGAAATGACGAATCAGCCGCTCGGGGAAGATTCGCCCACGGTGCGGCAGCGGGTGGAAACGGCGCGGCAACAGGCCCAGCAACGCTTTACCGATGAGCCCGGTTTAGAATGCAATGCCGAGATGCAAAGTCGCCATCTACGCCAGTTTTGCCCCCTTGATGATGCCAGTCGGCAGTTGCTAGAGGGGGCAATTCGTAAGTTGGGGCTCTCGGCGCGGGCGATGGATCGCATTCTCAAGGTGTCGCGGACGATCGCTGACCTGGCAGACAGCGAGGCGATTCAAGCCAACCATATTGCGGAGGCGATTCAATACCGGACGATCGATCGGATGCAATAACCCCCTGCAATCAACTCAGCAAGGCCTCAACAAATTCATAACTCGAAAAGGGTCGCAGATCCTCAATGCCTTCGCCCGCTCCGATAAACCGAATCGGTAGCTTGAGCTGTTGGGAGACCGCCAACGCCACGCCCCCCTTCGCCGTGCCATCGAGCTTCGTGAGCACGACGCCCGTCAGGTTGGCAGCTTTGGCAAACACCTCCGCTTGGCGCAGGCCGTTTTGCCCCAGGGTGGCATCGAGCACCAGCAGGGATTCCACCACGGCGTTGGGCGCTTTTTTGTCAATGATGCGCCGGATTTTGGCCAGTTCATCCATGAGGTTTTGCTTGTTTTGCAGCCGCCCAGCGGTATCGACTAGGAGCAATTGAGCGTCGCGGGCTTGGACGGCGGAGATGGCATCGTAGACGACCGCCGCCGGATCAGTATTTTGGCCGGGGTTGGCGATAACTGGGGTGTTGGTGCGATCGCCCCAGACCTTGACCTGCTCAACCGCCGCCGCCCGGAAGGTATCCGCCGCCGCAATCACACAGGCATAGCCGGACTGCTGGGCCATATTGGCGAGCTTGCCGATCGTGGTGGTTTTCCCCGCGCCATTGACTCCCGTCAACAGCCAGACATTCAGCTGCTCGTCTTGGGGCGTGAGGGTCTCGGACGTATTCTCAGGTAATGCATCATCCAGAATCGAGCAGAGAATTTCTTTGAGGTAGGCGATCGCCTCTTCCGGCGGTAGCGTCTCTTCCAGCAGGCGATTTTGCAGGGTTTCAATGATGTAGTCCGTGGCGGCGATGCCCACATCCGCCTGGAGCAGCAGCGATTCAATTTCTTCGACCGCCTCATCGTTGAGCGGGCCTTGACCCACCACGGCCAAGAGCTGGTTAATTAAGCTGCGGCGGGTTTTGCCCAAGCCCTCACGCAGGCGCTTGAGCCAGCTGATTTCTTCGAGGCTAATCTCATCGGGGCTGCGCCCTTGCTCGGCCAGCACCCGCGCTGACCAGAGAAAGTCATCATCAAAGGGCAGCGGTTCGACCTCGGGTTCAGCGTCTGCTTCGATCGCCGTTTCCTTGAGCCGTTCTAACCCTTCGGAGCGTTGCATCCAGGCGGGTTGTGGGGAAACTGCTGGGGTTTCCTCAGATGCGGCGATCTCGTCAGGTTGCTGTGGTTCACCTGTTACCGTCTCCGGCTCAGTGCTAATCTCATCAGTGCTAATCTCAGAAGATGTCGTGGTGTCTTTCGCCTGCTCAGTCGCGTCTTCCGTTTGAGCGGATTCCGTTGTTTCGTCCGTTGGTGGAGCCTCAGCAGTGGACTGCTGTTGTACGTTCTGATAAGCCGCCTTGGCCCAAGCCAGATAGTCTGCGGCAATTTCTGGTTGTGCAGGCTTCTCAGGGGTTGGAGAGGAGGGGGGAGGCGATGGGGTTTCGGGAGAGGGAGCAGGCTTTTGTTCTGTCGCGGGCTCCTGCTGTTGCGGGCGTTTAAACCAATTGAAGGGCATCGGAAAAATCAAGCCTCCGGCGCGGGATCGGTGGCAGCGATCGCGGGGGTCGCTGCCGTTTTGAGTTGATTGCTCACCCGACGGAGCACACCATTGATAAAGCGTGCGCCTTCATCGTCGGAATATTGTTTGGCCAGTTCGATCGCTTCATTAATCGCCACCCGCTCCGGTACATTCAGGTAGCAAATCTCTGCGACGGCCAGCATTAAAATGTGGCGATCGAGCTGGGGCAGGCGCTCCAATGTCCAATTCACCAGGGCGGCTCTAAGACAGTCTTTGATGTCTGCTTGGCGACGCTCCACGGTGGTGATTAGTTCGATCGCGTAGGTGCGGACATCTTGCTGGCGGGCAATCTGGGTAAACTCCGGCAGATCCAAGGCATAGCCAATCCGCTCTAGGGCCGTTTCCGCCAAATTCAAGCCCTCGATCGCCGCCACACGCCCACTCTGGAGTTCGGTTGCTGAAGTGGCCAGCGCCTGAGCTTCGGGCTTTAACTGCTCCCGGCTGCGACGAATTTCCGTAGCCGCTGTCTCCAGTAGTTCCCGCGCTTCTGTAGTCAGCGTTTGAATTGCCATCCACAAAAAATCGTGTAGAACCTGCTCCTGGAGCTGGTCGGGGCTGCGACGGTGATGACTCAAACCCAGAATAGCCAGTTCACGGGCGATGCGGCGGGGCTGTTTACGGGCGGGCATGGCAAAAAAAGATCCAGGAGCGAACGTCGATGCAGGAAGTTAGCGCGATCGCTCATCCTTTAACGACAGAGACTCAAGGGATATCGAAGACATCATACCCTCTGGCATGAGCGGTGTATTGAGCATCATGGGCGTATTCGGGGCGGGCGTCAGCGACTCACCCATCTGAGTGGGGGGATTGGTCGGATTCGTCGGTCGGGCAACGGGTGTTTCGCCAACAGTACTCCCAGCCTTAGCGACTTTAGGACTAACGATGCCTCCAGAAATCAGGACTTTAAAGGCATCTTCAATGGAAATATTGAGCGTGATCGTCTCCGCTTCCGGCACGATCGCATACCAGCCTGAGGTGGGATTGGGCGTCGTGGGGATAAACACACTCAGCATCTGCTCAGGCAGATGGGCTTGCAACGTTGCGCTCAGGGCCCCCGTGACAAAGCCAATGCTCCAAACCCCAGCACGGGGATATTCCACCATCACCACCCGACGAAACTTACTCTTGGAGTCTTGCAATACCGTCTCTAACAGTTGCTTGAGCGTCTTATAGACCGTGCCCGCAAGCGGAATCGCCTGCAAAGTGCGCTCACCGAGCTCCAGTAACCATTGCCCCGCAATGTTCCGGGCCATCAAGCCAATGAGCAAGATAAAGCTCAAGGGCACAGCAAAGCCAACCAGCAAATTCAAAACATCAATCAGCAGCGGATGCAGCCCCTGAAACGGGTTAAGCTGCTTGGGGATTTTAGTGAGAAAATCAATGACCCAGCGGGCGATTGTCAACGTCAACCAGATGGTGGTCGCTAGCGGAATCACCACTAGCAGCCCAGCAATCAGGTCATTTTTAAAATCTTGCTTGATACGCTGCAACACCGAGGTGGAACGCTCCTTACGAGGTATGAGGGAAAGTTAGGGCAGGACGCTGGATCGAAAGACAGGCGTCTTAACCCCCCTGCAAACATTGTGAAGCAATGTAAAGGAAATTGGCAAGATGGAATACTGATCTCCGCTAAAGCCTGAGTGCAATCCAGTGACGTCAAAGCTATTGGTCACATTTTATACTAATCTCGCTGCTGCTGCCGGAGTTCCCAGACTTTGAGTAAAATCATGTATTCATAGAACGCCTGCAAAGCACACCAGGTAAACCCGGGGCCACCATCCCAGATGCCACCGAGTCCGAAGTACATATACAAGAAGCGCAACAGAGGCCGAAAGGGCAATCGCAGGGACAGATCTTTAAGGGCACGCCGACGGACGACTTCTGACGACCCCCAGAACAGCTCGCGCCAGCGGACGGAGCCCTGCTGGAACTGCCGGAGGGTTTCCTGGGCTTCATCGGTGGAATAGCGATTGTGCTTCTCAAACCAGCGGCTGAAGCCCTTGCCGCTGGTGTAATGGGGATAGGTCGCCTGGAGAAATCCGGTCGGCCCGTCGCAGACTTCGCGCTCCGTATGGCCGTAGTCCTCAAACCAGACGTAGTCTTTGTGCAACAACCGCAGCTGATAGCGGGGATATTGGGTGGCGTGGCGAATCCAATGGTTCATGAAAATCACCCGTTCGGCAGCATAGAAGCCTACATAACCGGGGCGCTGGCTGGCGGCTTGGCATTCGGCAAATAGCTCGGGGGTCATCCGTTCATCGGCTTCAAGGATGTAAACCCAGGGGGATTGAGTTTTGATCTGACGCAGCATCCAGGTGCGCTGTCGCCCATGGCTCTCGAAGGCGTGTTGAGCTACTTGCACTGGATATTGCTGGGCAATTTCTACGGTGCGATCGCTGCTGTAGGAATCCACCACAATCACCTCCTCGCAAAGCCCCACGACGGACTCCAGACAGGCCGCAATTTCCGTTTCTTCGTTGTAGGTCAGGATGTAAACCGACAGCATAGTGAATCAAAGCAAGGGAATGCAGTACTGATACGATAAGCTCCGCTCAATCACCCCAGGCGGGGTCTGAGCGGAGCTTTGCTCGTCTAGTGTAATCAATACAGAACTTTTGAGCTGTAAATTAGCTTTACTTCATCGCGGTCCGACGCCGGGAAACATTGCTGCCGCCACCGCCTGCTAGTCCACGGAAGCCATTCAAGCCGATCAGGATATAGCCCACCGAGAGCAGCAAGCTACTCAAACCGATGCGCACCCCAGACTTGAAGGCAGTCATGTTGGCTTGTTGCTCGGCCTCTTTCCGGCGCGTCTCCAACTGGCTGCGGGCTTCATCCGCTTGGGTTTCTAACGCTGCGGGATCTTGCTTGAGTTGATCAATCTGATCTTTGATGGTGACGAGTTGTTCAAGCTGTTCCCCTTCAACGGCTCCACTGTCGATCGCAGCTTCGAGCTCTTGCTGGCGAGCAGTATCACCGAGCAGTTGTTCCACCTGACCCAGTTGCTGTTCAATCTGGGTTTCAGCTTGGGTAGCACTTTGTTCAATATTGAGCATGGCTTGCTTCTTTGCCCGACCCAACGTGCTGATATGGAGTGGAATAAAGATCAAAAACATTAATCCCAACAAACTAGCCAACAGAAATGACCAGAAGCGCAGATCGGTGAAGCTGATTTTGCCGCTACCGCTGCTGCTAACCGTGTCTGCAACCCAATAGCCAACGACCACAAAAGCGATGCCCACCATGGGAATGATGCCGCGATCGACGATTTGGTTGATGAAGGCAATCTGCCATTCAGGATTCAGCGGGCTAAAGGGAATCGCCAGAATTAGATAGTCAACAAGAGAAGAAATAATCATGATGACGCCCACTACCTTCAGGGCAAGGGACGTAAACATTGCAAAAGCAGGGTTACTCATCGCGGGTTCAAATAAACCTTAGTTGTTGTGTGTACAAATATGGGTCGGGGTTCAGAGTCGCTCCAAAACCCCACCGACAACCAAACTCCACGGTCTGTTGCGGAAAGCTGCACTGTATGCAACTCCAGCCCAAGTTCAAGGTTGGGCTCAAGCCGATCCACTCCCGTACTGCTTTCCGGGTCTATTCTAGGGGATATTGGCGAGATCCGTAGCGAATTATGAATTTTCCGTGACGGATGATACGTAATTGCTGGGAAAATGATGGTTTGTGGCTGGCGGTGGCATGGTTTTGTCACGAACGATGAAGCGCGATCGCCCTCCTCTGCTCGTTTTTGCCACACCCACCAATCTTAAGAAATCCCCCCCGTTCCGAGCTGCGCTAGGATGCATCCTTTATGGTGACGACAATCTTGCCAAACGCGAACTGCACTGCTGCCGCCTAAAAATTCTGCCATGCCTCAAACCATTGAAGTCTGCTCCGATCGCGCCGCCCTAGTGCAACGTGCCCAAACCCTGATTGTGGAACAGATTAAAGCCACGTTGACGGAGGGCGATCGCTTCACCATTGCCCTCGCTGGCGGCGGCACGCCCAAGCCACTCTATGCCGCCCTCGCAACCGAGAACTTGCCCTGGGAGCAGATTCACGTCTTTTGGGGCGATGAACGCTATGTTGCTCCGGATCATAGTGATAGCAACCAACTCATGGCGCGGCAGGCTTGGTTGGATCAGGTTCCCATTCCAGCGGCCAACATCCATCCCATGCCCACGCAGGCTGGCGATCCTGCTCAGGACGCGGCAACCCACGAATCTCAGCTCCAAGAGTTTTTCCAGACCGAGCCGGGTCAATGGCCCCAATTTGACCTCATTTTGTTGGGCATGGGGGATGATGCCCATACCGCTTCGCTCTTTCCAGGGACAGATGCCCTCCAGGTCTGCGATCGCCTCGTCACGGTGGGCAACAAAGGAGAGAGTCAACGCCTCACCTTCACGATTCCCCTCATCAACGCCGCCAAAGTCGTGATGTTTCTGGTCTCAGGCGCTGGCAAACAGGGCGCATTGGAGAAAGTTTTCGCCCCAGAAGCCGACAACAGCCAATATCCCTCTCGATTTATTCAGCCCCAAAGTAGTGACCTCATTTGGTTATTGGATGAGCCTGCGGCGGCGACATTGCCACAAGAGTTGTACCAGGGATGAGCAAGTCTTTCCTGATCTGAATTCATGCTGAATGAGAGCGATTTAATGGGGAAGCTCGAAAGCATTGAGCGTCTTCATGAATTTTGGTGAGCTTGAACTATGGACAAAGCCCAATTGCTCAAACTCCTGTTTGGTGAATTCACCCTTTGGCGGCTGGTGCGATCGCTCCTCTTCATTTACACCAGCTTTGCGCTCTACGTCTTTTTCTTTAGCGATCGGATGCTCTTTTTACCGCAACCATCGAGCTATCACGACAATGAGCAAATTATCAAAATTCCCGTTACCGAGGACGAGCAAATCTCTGCTCGCCACCTGCAAAATCCTGACGCCACCTACACCCTGCTCTATTCTCACGGCAACGCCGAAGACCTTGGCGAGATTGACCCGGTTTTAAACATTTTGCAAGGGGCAGGGTTCAATGTCTTCGCCTACGACTATCGGGGCTACGGCACAAGCGATGGTCGCCCCAGTGAGCAGAATACCTACGCTGATATCGCTGCCGCTTACCAATATTTAACAGAAAACCAGAACATTCCGCCGGAAAAAATCATTCTCTTTGGGCGATCGGTTGGCGGTGGGCCAACGATCGATCTTGCCACCCAAGAACCCGTCGCAGGCGTCATTCTAGAGAGCACCTTTACCCAAGCCTTCCGAGTTGTTATCCCCTTTCCTCTACTGCCCTTCGACAAGTTTTATAACCAGGCTAAACTCCCCAAAGTTGATAGTCCTGTCTTGATTATTCATGGCACTGAAGATGTCACGATCCCCTTCTCCCATGGCCAAACCCTTTTTGAGACTGCCCTCCCACCCAAAACGTCCTATTGGGTCGAAGGGGCTACCCATAATGATCTGGTCTGGGTTGCCGGTATGGAATATCCCCAAGTGATCCAGGAGTTTAGTGAGCAGCTTGAGTGATGAGCGGTGCTTGGCACAGGGCTGTTTCATTTTCCGTTGCCAACCCCGGCCCATCAACGCTAACCGTCAGCCAAACCCGAGCCTCTGCATCCCACATCATCTCAATTTGGTACGTTAGCGACATCAGCGATGAGTCTGATTTGCTTACGATCCAGACAACCTGAGCGGACTCTGACCCCTAAAATTCCACCACCGGAAAATGGGGACGATATTCAAAATGGGTCATGTCGCCAAACTGGTAGAGCGCCGCCTGGGAACTGCTCAAGATTTGGGGTTCGACACCGATCCAGCGATCGTTGAAGTCCAGGAGTTGGGTGCAGAGTTGTTCGCGATCGAGCGTTTCCGGGATCGGATTAAAATAGCCTAGGGGAATATGCGCCGTAAAAGGGTATTGCTGTTCAATGCCCAGACCAATCAGCTCAGAATTTTGATAGATCGCCCGACGCAGTTGCATCATCCGTAAAAAAGACAGCTCATCCACGGGCGCGAGCACCACCCCAATCGAGCGGGGGCGCAGCAGTAGCCCCAGCAGTTGCAACTCAATGGGCGATCGCTCCGGCAACATCTGAGCGTATTGAGCAAAACTCTGGGTCAAGTAGGTACAGAGTTTATTCTCAAAATCCTCATGCTCGGCGATCGCATGGCGATAGGTGTCATCCCAGATCAGATCCGCAGCCGTAAAGTGCAAACTCTCAGCGGGCAGAGCAATGAGGAGGTCTTCCCCAAGTAGCTCTAGTAGTTCCGCCTGGGTCGTTTGCAGACTCTGGTAGAACGCTTGATTGACCGTATCCGACTCACCGGGCGTGTTGATCGTATAGCCTGGAAAGGGTAAGGGCTTGCCCTGTTCAAACTTGGGCGACTCCTGAAGATGCTGGACTTGACTCCGGTAGGTGTCCGGATGAGTCTGGCGCGCGACCCGGTTGAGATAGACCTGATATGTTTCGTCCACGTTGCTTGCTGGTTAGGGCGTGTTATCAAAGGGTGATTCGATTTTAGCTTGTGCCATGCCTATCTACTTGTTTTGGGGAGAGGATGATTTCACAATGACCCAGGCGATCGCTCGTCTGCGCGAGGGTTGCCTTGACCCCGCCTGGGTGCAGTTCAACGACCAAAAAATCACCGCCAACAACACGGAGGCGATCCTGGAGGGGCTGGCTCAGGCGATGACGCCGCCATTTGGCAGGGGAGGACGCTTCGTCTGGCTCGCGGAGACCACCGTTTGCCAAACCTGCTCGGAAGCCTTGCTGACCGAACTCCAGCGGACGCTCCCCCGCGTGCCGGAGCATTGCACCCTGCTTCTGAGCAGCCGCAAAAAACCCGACGGCCGGGCCAAGTCCACCAAGCTCTTGCAAAAACACGCCCAAATCCGGGAGTTTGCGCCGATCCCGCCCTGGAAAGCCGACCTCTTGCTGCGCCAGGTGCAAGAGCATGCGCAGGATCAAGGGGTGAAGCTGACCCAAGGGGCGGCGGTGCTCCTGGCAGAGTCCGTGGGCAACAATACCCGCCAGTTGTGGAATGAGCTGGCCAAGCTCCGGCTCTACAACCAGAGGGGTTCTCAGCCGGGGGGTCAGCCTTTGGATGAAGCGGCCGTCGGGCGGCTGGTGGTGGCCAATACCCAGAGCAGTTTGCAGTTGGCAGCGGCGATTCGGGAGGGCAAAAGCGATCGCGCGATCGCCCTGGTGGCCGAACTGCTCAACCGTAACGAACCGGCCCTGCGAATCGTGGCGACGTTGGTGGGTCAGTTCCGCACCTGGGCCATGATTAAGGTGATGCTGGAGGGGGGGGAACGGGATGAAAAGGCGATCGCCAAAGCCGCCGATATCGGCAACCCCAAGCGCCTCTATTTCCTCAAAAAAGAGCTACAAGGCTTGCGGGGGCAGCAGTTGTTGCAGACGCTGCCGATCTTACTCAGCCTAGAGGTGAGCCTCAAGCGGGGGGCAAACCCGCTGGAAACCTTGCAAACCAAGGCGGTGGAGTTGTGCGAGGTCTGCCGAGCACCTGGGCGCAGACGGTGATGTTGCTGCGCCTGGTGCGAAATCTGGATCGTAGAAACTCCAAAATCAGCTTAACGGGCATGATACGTACATGGGCTTGGGCGCAATGGTTGCGCTCTGGGGGTGGGAGTAATAAACGAAACGCACCGCTGCGGGGAGGGTTGGGGCGGCGGTGTGTTGGGGTTTGGGGGCGATCGCGCTGGTCTCCTTTGTTTGCTGTAGCTGTGTTCAAGGGTTTGGTTTAGACTTAGGAAATAGAAGCGATTGCCACTCTACAAGAGCCATGAAGATTACCATCAACGATCAGCACCAAGATTTTATCGCCGCTCAAGTCGCAAGTGGGAGATATGAGGATGCGGATGAGGTGGTTGATTTGGCAGTGCATCTCCTCGCAAAGTTGCAAGGGGATTACCAAGATTGGATTGATGAGACATGAGCTAAGGTCAATGAGGCGATCGTGGAGTTAGAGCGTGGGGAAGGCTTGGATGGTGAAATGGTCATGAAGCGTTTCCGAGAGCAATTTCGTCGAGTGTAAAGGATGACGACATGGAACGTCGTTACGTTATTGCACCATCTGCGAGTCGAGATCTACAAGAGATTGCAGATTACTATTTAATACACAATGTTGAAGCGGGTGAACGGCTTTTTCAAGCGTTCACCGAAAAATGTCAGTAAGTTGCTCGGTTTCCTTATTCTGGTCGTCGTTATGCGCACATTCGCGCCGACCTACGAGGGATGACGGTATCGAGTTACATCATGTTATATCGAGTGACCGCTGAGGTGGTTGAGGTGGTCAGATTTGTGAATGGTAGACGGAATATGGAAGAACTCTTTGAGAATGACAGTAATTAAGTACAGTGTAAAAAAAAGTTTTAAGATATCCCTTCTGGCTATGCTTTCCAGTTGAGCTAAGTCTTGCCAGAAACGAATGTAGTGAAACTTGATTTACAGAGTATTAAGTGGGCTTGGGCAAATGCGATCACTTTAGTGCTGCGCTCCAGCGCAATCCGCCCCTACAGGAATGGGTTGGGTCGGGTGCAATGGTTGCGCTCTGGGGGTGGGGGTGATGAAGAACTTTTGTTTTTTCTGGGCACCGCTGCGGGGAGGGTTGGGGCAGCGGTGCGTTGGAGTTTTATTGGGGTTGGCTAAGGAGCGTTGGCGT
>JBMYQW010000065.1:0-16279 GCA_049601735.1 Spirulinaceae cyanobacterium | reverse complement strand
TCAAGCGTCCCAGTCAGCAAAAAAGGGAAGACCCAACGGTCTTCCCTTTTTGTATCTTTACGGTTTACGGCGGCGATTTATAGCCACAGTTCACGCCCACAACTCCGGCTGGCCGGTGCCGTAGCCTTGCAAAAAATCCACACCAATTTCCTGGAGTTTCTGGGTCATCGCCTCGCTCTCGACACATTCGGCGATGGTTTTGAGCCCAATGACGTGGCCCACATGGTTAATCGACTCGACGATCGCGTAGGTAGTCGCGTCTTCGAGAATGTCTTGAATGAAGCGGCCGTCAATTTTGAGGAAATCTACGGGCAAGGACTTGAGATAGCCAAACGATGACATCCCGCTACCAAAGTCATCTAAGGCAAAGTGGCAGCCGAGGCTTTTGAGTTCACCAATAAACCGAGTGGCCTGGTTGAGGTTGGCGATCGCAGTGGTTTCGGTGATTTCAAAACAGATTTGCTCAGGGGCGATCGCCGCGCTTGCCAAGCGGGACTGTAAGAAGGGCAAAAATTGCTCATGGTTGAGGCTTGCCCCCGACAGGTTGATCGCCAACTGTTGGTGGGCCAGCAGGGGCTGGCTCGCCAGCCGGGCAAAACAATGCTCAATCACCCAGCGATCCAGAATGGGCATGAGATCGTAGCGTTCGGCGGCGGGGATAAATACCGAGGGGGGAATGAGTTGACCCGACTCGTCGATCATCCGCAGCAGCACTTCGTAATGAGGTGGGGTGGGATGCTGGGGGTCATGGGCCGCGACGATCGGTTGACGCAGGAGTTGAAAGCGATCGCTCTCGATCGCCTGACGAATCCGCACACTCCAGCGTCGCTCCTGACGTTGGTAGACCAGCTCGGAGTCATCGGGCTGGTAGACCATAATCCGGTTGCGTCCTTTGTCTTTGGCGGCATAGCAGGCGGTGTCTGCGGCACTCAACAGACTGGTCAAGCTCGAACTCTCGTGATCGAGCAACACCAGTCCCATACTGACCCCAACCCCGAAGGTCTTGCCCTGCCAGGTGAAGCGATAGTCGTAGACCGCTTGACGAATGGTTTCGGCGACTTTAACAGCTTTGTCTAGGGGGCAACCGTAGAGCAAAATGCCAAACTCATCCCCCCCCAACCGTGCCAAAACATCCGAGTTGCGAATCTTGAGCTTGATCACGGCGCTAATCTGGCGCAGCAGTTCATCCCCGGCAATATGGCCACAGGTATCATTAACCACTTTGAACTGATCGAGATCCAGGTAGCAGAGCACGTGCTGCTGGTGTTCCCGCTGCGCTTGCACCAAAAGCTGGGTGAGCTGTTCTTCAAAGTAATGCCGATTCATCAACCCTGTGAGCGAGTCATGATTCGCTTGCCAAGAGAGCTGGTTAGCTAACGTCCGGGCATGGGTGACATCCCGAAAAACCAAGACCACGCCCAAGATCTCACCGTGGCGATCGCGGATGGGCGCGGCCGAATCTTCAATGCTCGACTGTCCTCCCTGGCGATGTACCAACGCCAACTGCCTGCCGCCACTGAGCCGCTGGCCCGTGGTAATCACTTGTTCAACAATATTCTGCGCAGGCTGCAAGGTCTGTTCCTGAACGACCGTAAACACCAGCGGCAGGGGTTGGTTGCGCGCTTGGGCCAGCGTCCAGCCCGTCAATTCGGTGGCGACGGGGTTGAGGTAGGTGATCCGTCCCTGGGCATTGGTGGTAATCACGCCCTCTCCGATCGATTGCAGGGTGATTTGCGCCAGTTCTTTTTCTTGGGAGAGGGCCTCGGCTAGATCTTGCTCGAGCTGCTTCTGGGTCGTGATATCAATGCAAGAGCCGATATAGCCCGCCAGTTGGCCATCGGGCAAAAAGCGCGGTGTGCCATTGCTCAGGAGCCAGCGATAATCGCCTTGGGCATTGCGCAGCCGGAATTCCAGGCGAAAAGACGTCTGACCTGCATACGCCGCATCACATTCCTGGTGGTAAGCATCCTGATCCTCAGGGTGCAGACTCACCAGCCAGCCTTGACCTTGCTCTTGGGTCGATGTCCGGCCAGTAAACGCCAACCACCCCCGATTGAAATAGGTAAACTGCTGCTGGGCATCGGCCATCCAGATCAACACCGGCGCCGTATCTGCCATCGTGCGGAAGCGGGCCTCACTCTCTTTGAGGGCAGCTTGGGCGCGGTTCCGCTCCGTGACATCCACTAATACGGCGAGCGATCTAATGAGCTTGCCCGCTTCATCTCGCTCGGCGATCGCTGAGAGAAGCACATCTAGGGTGGTGCCATCGCTGCGCATCAGTGTGTAGGGGACATCTAGACAGTAGCCCTGTTGGTAAAAAACAGGGATATGGACTTTGTGTGCTTGCTGACGGGACTCCGGAGCCAAAAAATCCGTCGAAGGACGCCCGAGCACTGCTTGACGCTCAAAACCCATCTGTTGGAGCCAATAGTTACTCACACTGATCAAGCGACCGTTCGCATCGACTGAATGGAGCATCACGGGCGTGTTTTCGTAGAGGTTGCGATAGCGAGCCTCGCTTTCCTTGAGGGCGAGTTCCGCTCGCTTGCGATCGCTGATGTCCCGAATCACCCCCACATAGCCCACCCGACTCCCCTGGTTATCGTTGACCGAGGTGCTGACCGTTTCGCAGGCAAAGCATTGGTCGTTAGACCGCCGACATTTCACCTCATAGGGTTTGAGCGGTTCTAACTGCTCCAGACGGTAGGCAAACTGAGAGGCGGTGACGGGATGAATAGAACCCGTGTCGGGATCACGGCTAGCCGCCGTGCGGGTATCGGCCAAAATATCAGTGAACTGCCCTTGAATCTCGTCTAAGGTGTAGCCAAACAGCCGCGTAAAGGCCGGGTTGATCTGGCGAATGCGACCGAGGGGGTCGGCAAAAACGATCGCATCCGGAATCGCCTGGAAAATGGCGGCGAGTTCGGCATTCTTGCGATCCAATTGGGACTGAATTTGCGCCCGCTCGACAATCTCTTGCAACAGATCCTGATCGGTAGCCCGCAAGGCGTCGGTGCGCTCTTGAATCCGTTGCTCTAAGATTGCCTGCATCTCTCTAAAGTCGAGTTCTTCGAGCTTCTGGGGCGTAATATCGCGCACAATCACGAGCACTGACTGGGCATCGTAGGGCAACATCCTCACCTCTTCGTAGCGCGTCGCCTCAGCCGCTTTCACCTGCTGTTCGTATTGGCAGGGTGCTTGCTGGCTGAGGGTTTTCTCGCAGGCTTCAATGTAGCGAGCGGCGATCGCAGGCTCCAAAAAGTCAGTGAGGTGAACCCCCGCAAGGGGGCAAGCCTGAGCATCCGTATTGCTACTCAGACAATGGTGAATTGGCTGCACATAAATACCCTGACGATTGAGCAAAAACATAACATCCGGAACCAGGGCCAGAATACGCTGGACATCCAAGGGTCCAGGATTTGCTGCTGAAGGGGAGACAGGTGAGTTCATAGGTGGACAGCAGGAGCGGGTGTCTAGGGTGTGTCATCAATTAAACTCAGAAGCCTGTAGAGCTTTGCTCGTGCGGAGCAGGGACAAGGGATGGAACGCCCGACCCAAAAACAGGGAAAGGGGCTGTAAGCTAGTCCCCGTCAGAGTTTGAAATCTAAACACGACAGCCCCTTGATTTTAAGGCAGAAGATGAGTTAAATCTTGCAATGCTTTCTGGGCATCCCCCCAGCAACGGCCCTGAAGTTTTGATAGTTTGAAGAGGTTCTCATCAGGGAGTGGGTAACGCCTGCACAACGGATTCAGCATGACTCAATCAATCGCGCCATCTTCGACCCCGCCCGACACCGCGAATAAAACAGACCTGAGGGCGATCGCTAATCTCTGCATTGCCTTGATGGCCGTCTCCTTTGCCCCCATCTTCATTCGTTTTAGCGAGACCGACTTGGGCCCCAACGCCACCGTGCTCAATCGGATGCTCGTGTTTTTGCTGGTCTTTGGCTTGGGACGAGGTCTGCGAGAGCTGTGGGCCCGATGGCGTACCCCAGGCGCGGCGGCGTCAGCGACCCCCAAACCAATCACGCGCACCCAGTGGATTTTGCTGGGGTCAGTGGGTTTGGTTTCAGCTACCACCCTGGGCCTATGGGCAATCTCGCTGGAATACACCACGGTCGCTAAGTCGATGCTGCTCAATAACCTGACGCCGGTGTTTGCCAGTGCGGGCAGTTGGCTGTTTTTGGGCAAGCGATTCGATCGCCGCTTCATTGCTGGCATTGCGATCGCAGTTGCGGGGGCCATTCTCCTCGGCATTGAAGACCTAGAAATTGGTGAATCCACCTCCCTGATTGGCGATGGCTATGCGCTGCTCTCGGCGGTGTTTTTGGGCGCCTATTTTCTGTTGGTGGAACAATTACGAGCCCGTTTTGATGCGGTGACGATCTTGCTCTGTCGTTGTGCGATCGGTGGCATTGTACTCCTGCCGTTTGTCTGGCTTACGGAAGGACAATTGTTTCCCAGTTCGCTCGTGGCGCTGCTGGCGGTGCTGGGGCTAGGGATTGTCTCGGAGGGCTTAGGCCAGAACCTTCTAGCAGACTGTATGTGCAAATTTTCATCGAGTTTTATTGCCCTCTTTCTGTTGCTTGAGCCGATCGTCAGTGCCCTACTGGGCTGGTTGATTTTTGCGGAGAATTTAAGCCCCATCACCGGAGTTGGCTTTGTGATTATTCTGGGCGGAATTTATATTGCCCAGTCGAGTGATTCCGCAGCTCAGTCCGGGCATTGAAGTGATAATGCCAGCAAAATCTGCACCTAGGAGAAGTCAATCATGTTGAGTCGAGTCAAGATCGAGGGATATAAATCCCTCCGGAATATCGAGATTTCCCTAGAACCCCTCTCGGTGTTTTTTGGCCCCAATGCTGCGGGCAAAAGCAATTTCCTGGATGCCCTACAACTGCTCTCTCGCACCGCCAATAGCAAAGAACTCAAAGATGCATTCGACTCGCCATATCGGGGTGCTCCGCTTGAGTCTTTTAGCTTTGGCTCCAAAGGAATAAAAAGCATCTTAGAGAAGGAAACCGCAACCTTCTGTATCGAAGTGGATGTCGAACTCTCTTCAACGGTAAAGGAATCTGTAGAGCACCAAGTTCGGGAAATGCGACGAGGGAAAAGCACCAATTCAGAGGGCACCAAGAAAAATAGTAAAACGTCATTTGTGCGTGAGGATTATTTGCGCTACCGACTAGAGATTGAGATTTTGCCCAATTCCGGAATCCTCAGAGTAAAAGATGAATATTTGGCTGCACTCAAGAAAGATGGACAATTAAAGCAGAGTCGCAAGCCTTTTCTAGAACGGGTCAATGACAAGTTACATCTGCGGATGGAGGGGCAGTCTCATCCGACTTATTACGAAAGTTACTTGAATCACACCATTCTTTCTATGCCCGTTTATCCGCCGCATTATCCTCACTTAGTGGCGATGCGTCAAGAACTGTCGAGTTGGTTCTTTTTCTACTTTGAGCCACGGGAGCGAATGCGAGCTCCTAATCCTGTTAAAGAAGTTAGACATATTGGTTTAATGGGGGAAGAACTGGCGGCATTTTTGAATACGCTAAAGGTGCTCGACCCTAGACAATTCAGAGGCGTGGAAAAATCTCTCTGTAAGATTATTCCTTCGATCACAGGAATTGATGTCGGTGTAGATGATCTAGGGGAAGTAGAGTTTCAAATTCGAGAAGGGAATACACCAATACCCGCAAGGGTTTTATCCGAAGGAACCTTAAGGATTTTGGGACTGCTTGCTTTAAGAGGTGTTCGAGAAACCCCTGGACTTTTGGGATTTGAAGAGCCCGAGAATGGGATTCATCCTAAGCGAGTTCGTTTGATTGCTGAACTTTTGAACACCTATACGAATGACAAAGACACACAAATTATTGCAACTACCCATTCTCCTATTTTACCTGACTTGATTCCTGAAAATTCCCTCTATGTTTGCCGTAAAAAAGATGGCTCAACAACGATCACTTCTTTTAGCACGTTCGGCCCATTGATGAAACAGTCTGATATCGACCAAGGACTCGATGAGTTGTCTAAGTCAGAATTGATTCTTAGAGGAGACCTTGATGTATAGAGTGATGCTCTTTTTAGAAGATATTGGTCATGAAGACTTTATCATCTCTCTCTTGAAGAGGATTGAGTCAGAGTTCAATGTTGAGCTTGAAATCATCCCTCGTAATGTTCGCGGGGGATGTGGCAAAATGATTTCAGAGCTTAAGCAGTTTCTGCGAGATCTTGAGCGCAGCAAAGACATTCTCCCCGACCTTATTGTTGTTGCTAGAGATGCAAACTGTAAAGGTGTTGCTGCAAGAGAGCGAGAACTAGATGATGTGGTGAAGCAATCCAATTTAGATCAGAGCATATTTATTTACGCGATTCCTGATCCGCACCTTGAAAGATGGCTATTACTGGACTCCCATGCCTTCAAGCTGGTTTTAGGGAGAGGGTGTCAAGCGCCCGATCTAAAATGCGATCGCAACCGCTACAAAAAACTCTTGAGAGAAGCCGTTCGCAATGCCGGAGTGCAACCCCTGCTCGGTGGACTTGAATATACGGATGAAATTGTAGCGGCTATGGATCTCGATAGAGTAAAAGGGGTAGATCATTCCCTCGGTAGATTCATTGGTGAGTTGAGGGCACGATTTAAGCGTTGGCAAATTCAAGAATGAATAACCAATTTTGCTCGAAAAAACTCAATAATTTACATTTTGATGAAACGAATTCAAGCTATTTTCTTGACCCTCTTGACGATCGCCGTTTTTCTCTTTATCTACAGCGCCCAGATTGAACCCCAATGGCTCCAGGTGCGATCGCAACCCGTCACGCTCCCCCGCCTTGACCCAGCGTTTAACGACTTTAAACTGGTGCAATTGAGCGATCTCCACGTTCACTCGCTGCGCAATCGGCTGCGTCAAAAGGTGCTCCACAACCTCCAGCAGCAACAGCCCGAATTGATTGTGTTAACGGGGGATTTCGTCAGCCAAGGGGATGACCTGGCTGCCGCCCGGATTGAACTCGAAAAGTTACTCCAGGAGATCCGGGCGATCGCCCCCACGATCGCTATCCTGGGAAATCATGACTATTGGGTAAACCCCCGCGTCGTGCAGCGCATTTTGCGCCTCACTCAGATTCCCACCCTGGTGAATGGCGTCTACGAGGTTGAGCGCGCTGAGGCGCACCTCTACTTCGGCGGGGTCGATGATGTGATGGAAGGGCGCGATCGCATCGACCAGGTGATCGAACAGCTACCCCCCGAGGGCTGCGCCATTTTGCTTGCCCATGAGCCAGACTTTGCCGATACTGCCGCCGCCACCGGGCGCTTTGACCTAGAACTATCGGGTCATTCCCACGCCGGTCAGATCCGCTTGATCAAACCCTTAGTTCTCCCCCCGTTGGCCCATCAATATCCCGCGGGCTGGTATCAAGTGGGTACGATGCAGCAATATACCAATCGAGGTTTAGGGACGACGATCGTGCCCTTTCGGTTCGGCAGTCGCCCAGAAATGACGGTATTTACCCTGCACGCTCCAGCATAATTGAGTCCGGACGCGATTAAGACTCTCTCAATTTTGATCTGCCCTCATCCTATGGGTCGGGTTATGATGCCACCCATTCGAGAGCCATCCCGAGCCTAAGCCACCCTGGTATCAGCAACGGCCCGACTGGCTGAGGCTGATACCAGGGTGATGTTGGGCGTCTGGGGGGTGATCCGGATTGCAGCAGGGTTGGCTAGCATGGTGCTGGTGCTGGCTGTAAGCTGAGTTACGGATAAGCTCTTCCTGGAGCGTCAAGATTAAACAAAAAATGCCTAGGCTATTTCCCATCTTCTCAAAAAGAAAAATCTACTCAAACTTACTGTTGGGAGTGGTTGTTTTTTGTTGTGCTTGGAACACAAATATTGCACCTGCCTGGGGCAAAAAAAGAGTTCTAGTTATTCACTCTTATCACAATGAACTGCCCTGGACGAATGGATTAAGAACGGGGATTGATATTGCGTTTCAACAAAATACAGAGTCTGAATCGGATGTGGAGGTTTTTCATGAGTTTCTCGATGCCAAGCGTTACCCCAATCTACCGCACGGCGAAGCCTTCATAGAGCAGTTACGTCAAAAATATCAAGATACCCCACCGGACGTATTGATTGTTTCGGATGATCCGGGCTTGAAGTTTATTCTTGAGCAACGATCGACCTTCTTTACCGATCTACCCGTTGTTTTTATGGGGATTAATAAAGTCGATCCAGCCCTATTCGCTATTCCCAATCTGACGGGAGTGTTTGAACGGCATGACACCGCCGCAACAGCAATCGGGGCTTTGCAGCAAACTGGACAAAATACCCTGCTCGTTCTCAATGACTCCACAGAAACCGGTCAAGGAAATCTCGGCGGTATTGAAGACCTCCGTGAGCATCCCGATGCGCCCGATGAAATTGCCATTGTTGACGATGTTATCCCTGAAGAAATAAAGAAAATATTTGCCTCGTATGCTCCCGATATTCCCATTTTAGTCCTGGGTCAACTTCGTCAAGACTCACCTGATGGAGCATTGGTGAACTTTCCCGAAACCGTTCAGTCCCTCAGGGAGCAACTCCCCAATCCCCTGTATGCCGCATCTATTGTTTTCGTGGGTCATGGCGTGATTGGCGGCAAGATTTTAGACGCAGAGCACCATGCCCAGCAAGCTGCCGATTTAGCGCAGCAGATTTTATCGGGTCGAGCCGCCGACCAGATTCCAGAAATCACTGAAGCGGAAACCGTTTGGATCTTCGATGAGCAGGAACTCAAACGATTTGACTTGGAAATTGAACAATTACCTGAAGAGAGTCAAGTTATCAACAAAACAGCCTCTTTTTATGAGCAAAATAAGGGGTTGATTTGGATCTCTGCTGCTGCATCTGTTTCAGCATTGACGATTATACTGCTCCTTTTGGAAGTCCTACGCCGGCGCAATGAGCAGCAGAAAATATTGCAGAACTACAATCGAACCTTGGCGACTGAAGTTCAGACCCGAACCAGTGAGATCGAGCAACAAAAAGAAGACTTGAAGTCTACATTGGCACAACTCCAAAAAACGCAGGTTCAGCTCATCCAAAATGAAAAAATGTCTAGTCTGGGTCAACTGGTTGCGGGTATTGCCCATGAAATTAATAATCCCGCCAACTTCATTTTTGGCAATCTCCAGTATCTCAGCGAACACACGAAAAATCTAATTCAGCTCATCAATGTTTATGAGCAGACTTACCCCACCCCAGCAACCCCAGTTACCGCTATTAAGGAAGATATTGATCTGATTTTTCTGCAAGACGACTTGCCAAAAATCCTAGACTCTATTCAAGTTGGTACTGATCGGATTCGTAAGATTGTTCAAAGTTTACGTAGTTTTTCCCGTTTGGATGAATCGGCATATAAAAGCGTTGACCTGCATGAAGGAATCGATAGCACATTGCTGATCCTCGAAAGCCGCCTTAAGACTCAAGCGAATCGTCCGGCGATCGATGTTGTTAAAGACTATAATTGTCCGGATAAAATCGACTGTTGTCCAGGTCAACTCAATCAAGCTGTTTTTAACTTAATCGTTAATGCGATTGATGCGCTAGAAACAGATGTGATTTCAGGGAGAAATTCAGAGCCTCAACTTCAGATTAAAACACAGCTTGAACCTGAGCAGGCGATCATCTCAATTATTGATAATGGGCCAGGAATTCCAGAAGACATCCGTCAAAAAATCTTTGATCCCTTTTTTACAACGAAGGTGGTGGGTCAAGGAACAGGTCTGGGTTTATCGATTAGCCATTCGATTGTGGTTGAGCAGCATGGTGGCACATTAGGCTGCTTGTCTCATCCTGATGAAGGAACCCAATTTATCATTACAATTCCCAGGGCTTCTGAAGTCAGTTGATATTTGATTGTGTATTATACTGAGTCCATACATTTCAACTAAATAGGGTTTGAAAATCGCTCAATTTTGGCCCGACTGAGTGAATTGCAGGACATGACGAAGCTCCTGCTGCACCGCTTCTAAAGTGGGTCGATCACGCCCATCTTGAGCCCAATACCAAGCTTGCAAATGCTCTAACAGCCGAATTGCCATGGGAACGCCCAACTGTAGGGCTTCGAGAACATCGCGTTGCCCAAACACGTCATCCGGTTTACCCTCTAGGATCAACTGACCGCGATCGAGCACGAACACCCAATCTGCCCACCGATAGACCAAGTCCAGGTCATGGGTCGCCATCACAATCGTCGTGCCGCTGGCATGAATCTGTGCCAGTTGTTGCAAGACTTCATGGCGATGGCGCGGATCGAGATACGCCGTGGGTTCATCGAGCAATAACAGCTCCGGTTGGAGAATCATCACGTCGGCGATCGCCACGCGTTTTTTTTGACCCAAACTGAGATGATTCACTGGCGAATGGGCCAGTTCAGCCAGATTAAAATCCTGCAAGGCGGTGTGGACGCGATCGTGAATGTCGGATTCCGGCAAACCCAAATTAAATAAGCCATAGGACAAGTCTTCTTCTACGGTCGTGGCCACGAGTTGCTGTTCCGGATTTTGAAACACCAACCCCACGTTTTGGCGCAGTTGGCTTAAGGTAGCGCGATCGTATTTGAGGGGTTTATCTCGCCAATAGACGTGGCCATGATCGGGTCGAAAGAGACCATTGGCTAGGCGAAATAAGGTGGTTTTACCGCTACCATTTTGACCGAGGAGCGCACATTTTTTGCCCTGAGGGATCTGCAAGGAGAGCGATTGTAGGGCGGAGACTGGCGCACAGGGGTAGGTATAGGAAACCTGCTCAAAAGCCATGAACATAATGCCACCCCGTAAGGATCACTAAACCGCTGTAACCGGCGATCGCTTCGGTGACATAACGCCATTGAGTCCGATATTTCTGGGTCTGCAACATACGAAATTCACCCGTGAAGCCGCGCGAGATTAACCCTAAGCGAATTTGTTGATAGTTCGTCAGGGTTCGCCCTAAGAGTTGACCGACCAAGGTGCTTAAACTACGCATCCCTAAGCGCCAATTGCGGTAGCCTAACCGCGATTGTTGTGCTGTTAAAAGTTCCGTTGCCGTTTCCGTGAGTACGAAAATAAAGCGATACATGAGCAGCATCAATTCGGTGAGGAGCGCCGGACAGCCCCAGCGACGTAAGAGCCGAACTACATCACTAAAGGGCACGGTTAACAACAGAAAATACAGACAGGAGGTGAGGGCGATCGCCCTCACCAACACTTGGCTCGCCTGTTCCCATCCTTGCCGACTCACATAGAGCGAGATTGGCCCCAACGGGATGCTCCACAGCATATCCCCATTGGGGCTACTGGTCTGCCCCATGACGGCTAGAACTAAGGCCGGTAAACTCATCAGCAAAAAACTGAGGGGTAGAGTCAACAACTGCCCATAGGTTTTCGCCGGAATCCGAGCATAGCCCACTGTCCAGATCGCCATCCAAAGGGCGATCGCCCCTTGAATGCTCATTGGGGCGACATACCCCAGGCTAAAGAGAGCGATCGCAAAACCCACCTTTTGAGCCGGGGGGAGCGATCGCAGTCGATTCGTGTAGGCCAGGGCGTCAATCTTATGGTGCATGGTTGCATGGATGCAGCCCGTGGATCACTGCTCCTCTTGCCGTTGTCGTTGCTCCGTCCGGCCCTTGTACAGCCCGACCACATAGCCAAGCACCCCTGCGCCTAAGGCCGCCTGGGACACAAAGAGCAAACTTTCAATTTCGCCACTCTGCGGCTTAAAGACACCGCCAAACCAGGGTTCATACTCGGGTTGGATTGCACCGATCGCGGCTTCGGCTTCCCCGTCCGCCCCCCCGTATTCACCTTCGACGAAAATCAGAGGGAGTACCGCTAGGGCAATCACAGAAAAGACAATCCACCAGTTGCCGCTAGCGGCCTTTTTCGGTTCTTGGGATGTTTGCATGGGGGTTACGCCTCCGTATGTAAGAGTTTCAAGGTTCGTAGTTCTGGGCTGGCATAGCTGCTCAACCAATTCCAGACCAAGACCGTGAGCAAGCCTTCGCTAATGGCGAGGGGCACTTGGGTGAAGGCGAAAATCGCCGCAAATTTGCTGAAGGCGACCCAAAAGCCCCCCTGAGCAGCGGGAAACGCGAGGGCTAACTGCACCGCCGTGACGATGTAGGTCGCCAGATTACCCAAGGCGGCGGCCATAAAGATGCCCAGCCGTTGGCGATCGCCTTGCATCAACAGGCGATAGACCCCAAAGGCGACCCATGGCCCGACGATCGCCATCGACATCATATTCGCGCCCAGCGTGGTGAGACCACCGTGGGCCAGTAACACGGCTTGAAAAATCAAGACTAAACTGCCCAACACGGTCATCACCGAGGGGCCAAAGAGCACCGCACCGAGTCCGGTTCCGGTGGGATGGGAGCAACTGCCTGTAACCGAAGGAATTTTGAGCGCGGAGAGCACAAAACTAAATGCGCCCGCCAGGGCCAGCAGCAGTTTTAGATCGGGATTGTCACGGGTGATGCGGGTGAGCGATCGCACCCCTAGCACAAAAAACGGCAATGCCGCCAGCCACCAAAAGGCTGCCCAACCCACGGGCAAAAAGCCTTCCATGATGTGCATGGCCGCCGCCGGTTGAGCGGCATAAATCACAATAAAACAACTCAGACCAGCCATGGCTAACAGGCTGATCCGCTTGGCATATATAGTCTTCAAACTGTACCTCGCAGATGAATGAAAGACGTTTTAGGCTGCGATCGGCAGGCATCCTGACTCATGCGGCGGCTAGGGCCTCAATTACAGTTGCGGGACAGTGGCAGAATTTCACTGCGCTTTCCCTGTTTCCTCTGACGGCTGTTCCCCGCCAGAACCGATGCGTATCTCACGATACCACCTTTATTCAGAACGCGATCGCAATGGCTCAACGTTTCTTAAATTCTTAAGCGATCCGCAGGGCGATCGCTCCGCATGATTTGCGCCAAAACGGAATAACACGGTAGGGGCAGGTTTCAAACCACTGGTGTGAACTTAACGCCGTATTCATTTCCTGGCGAGAGTTTGAGTAGGTTGACCCACCTCCCCCTGCGGGTACTCCTCCCAGGAGGAGATTTAAATCCCCTCTTGGGAGGGGCGGTCAAGCGTAGCGCCGACCGGGGTGGGTCGGGTGTGGTGAGACACCACGGAAGCCTTGTGAATAAAGGGTTTCACACTTGAATTCACACGGATGGTTTCAAACCTGCCCCTACACCAACGGCGACGCTTTTCCGACTTGACGCCTAATAGGCCCCATTGTTGCGGGGAAAGAGCACCACAAACACAGTTTTAATCACCACAAACAGATCCAACCACCAGGTGCGGTAGCCTGCGTAGTACACATCCATCTGCACCCGGCGGTGGTAGGGAATATCGTTGCGACCGGAAACCTGCCAGAGTCCGGTGATGCCCGGTTTAATCGTGAGTACTCGATCCATATGGCGGCCATAGCGGGGCAACTCATGGGGAACCAGGGGACGCGGCCCCACCACACTCATATCGCCCTTGAGCACATTCCAGAACTGAGGCAGTTCATCGAGGCTGGTCATCCGCAAAAAGCGACCCACCAGAGTGATCCGGGGGTCGTGGCGGAGTTTAAAGTCGGCTTCAAATTCGGCTTGCAGATGGGGTGAGCATTCAATCAGGTCGGCCAGTACCGCGTCAGCGTTGCGCACCATCGTCCGAAACTTAATGCAGCGAAAGGGACGATAGTTACGGCCAATGCGTTTTTGGACAAAGAAGATGGGCCCGGGTGATGTGAGGGCGATCAGCAGCATCAGCACCAGGTAAAGGGGTGAGAACACCGTCAAGATGGTCAGGGAAAAGACGATGTCGAAGAGTCGCTTCGGTGCTGGGCCATTGAGGAGCCGCGCCAGCCGATTGCGAGTGCGATAGCGTCGCTGAACCGCTAGGGACTGGCGGCCCTTGGCAATGAGTCCTTGAACTAATTTTGCAGGAATCCAATGGATTTCGGCAGTCATTCTTACTCCTTCACATCACACCACAGTCATGCATGACCCTGACTGTTTTTGTAGCGAAAGCTACATCACTAACTTGAGCCGCTTCACTCCACCCAGGATAGGCGATCGCACGAGACGACCCGTTCTGCCCAATCTTGCTCACAGTGATCTAGAAAATCCAGATAGGTCTGTTGAAACACAGTGGGAGAAAATCGGATTGCCTGCTCTCGGCAGGACTCAGGCTGTAGTTTACCCTGCATTTCCTCAAAAATTCTAATCGTTTTGACCAATTCCCCCACGTCTTGACGCCGAAAATGCAAGCCCGTTCCCTGTTGAGGGTCTTGGCGTAGGTCTCGAACGGTCTCTAGGGTTCCGCCATGGCCGTAGGCGATAACAGGCGTACCGCAGGCTTGCGCTTCGACGGGAGCAATCCCAAAATCTTCGCAGGCTGCGTATACAAATGCCTTGGCTTGGCGCATATGGTCTTCAACCACTGAATTCGGCTGTGATCCTAACATCTGGACATTCGGTCGCGCCAGCTTTTGGAGCAGTTGTCGTTCTGGCCCATCGCCAATCACGATTAACGGGAGTTCCAAAATATTAAAGGCTTCGACAATGAGGCGGACTTGTTTGTAGCTCACCAAGCGTGACACGGTGAGATAGAAGTCGGCTTTTTGGGGGGTGAAGGGGAAGCGATCGATGGCGACGGGCGGATAGATCACTTTGGCTCTGCGTCGGTAGCAGCGCCAGATGCGCCGCGCTGTATGCTCGGAGTTGGCAATGAAATAATCGACGCGGTTGGCGCTGATCGTGTCCCAGGTTCGTAGGTAATGGAGCAGCAGGCGCGTCAGACCGCCTTTGAGTCCCTGTCCCATGGGACTGCGCTGGAGGTAGTCAAAGGTGAGGTCCCAGGCGTAGCGCATGGGGGTATGGCAATAGCAGATATGCATCTGGTCGGGGCGGGTGAGGATGCCTTTGGCCACCGCATGGGAGGAGGAGAGGACTCGATCGTAGTCCAAGACATTGAGCTGCTCGATCGCCAGCGGCAGGAGGGGTAAATATTTCTGCACCCCGTTGCGGGCTTTAGGGAATTTCTGGAGAAAAGTTGTGCCGATTTTACGCCCGTACAAGTAGCTCTCGGGGTTGACCGATTCAAAGTCAATCAGGGCAAAGAGGTCGGCGTCTACAAAGTTCAGGATTTCTTGCACGACCAATTCGGAGCCCCCGGTGGCTTGGGGCGTCAACCATTCATGGACAAGGGCGGTTTTCATGGGGGAATTTTTACTGGGGCGATCGCTCCAACGAAACCCCCAACCGCTGGGTCAACCAGACCTCAAAGTTGCGCAAGCGATAGGACTCGGCGGCAACGGCTGGATCGACCATCGGCTCCACCCAAATGGTGAATACACCCAGACGATTGCCGGCCAGGGCATCGGTAAAGAGGCGATCGCCCACCATCGCCACGGACTCCTTGGGCAGTTGCATTCGGTTAATCGCCTCAATCAGCTTTCGGCGCGAAGGCTTGCGAGCGCCGAGGATATAGGGCACGTTGATCGACTCGGCAATGGTGCTAATGCGCTGATTGCTGAGATTATTACTCACCAGCCAGATCGTCACGAGGGGCCGCATCTGCTCAATCCAAGCGGCCACCGAGGCGGGTACTCGGTTCTCCTTGAGGGGAACCAGGGTTTCGTCCACATCCAGAATCAGACCCTGCAACTGTTGCGCTGCGATGATCTCCGGTGTTAGCCCCAGGATGGTCTCGCCGAGAATCAAGTCCGGTTTGAGCCATTGCTCCCACATTGTCATTTCCTCAACCTCCACAATCGCCGCTCACTTACTCTCGGTCAGCCGGGGCCGAGTTTTGAATTTCCGTCTTTGCCGCTTCATGCTCTGCTTGGGTGGTGCTAAAGGCGTGAGTGCCATCGTAGCGGGCGACGAAGTAGAGATAATCCGTAGCCTCCGGTTCCAGAACAGCATTGAGGCTCTTGAGGCTCGGGCTGGCGATCGGCCCCGGCGGCAATCCGGTATTCACATAGGTATTGTAAGGGGAGGGCTGTTGCACTTGCTCTAGGGTGAGGGGTTGGTCGGGGGTTTGGGTCAAGCCAAAGGCGTATTCCACGGTGGGGTCGGCTTCGAGTTTCATGTCCCGCTCCAGACGGTTGAAAAAGACGCCGGCAATGGTTGCCCGCTCCTCATCCACCGCTGCTTCCTTCTCGACTAAGCTGGCCAGCGTCACCCAATCCAACAGCGGCAGCGGCGTCTCGGCTTCAGCGTTATGCTGCTCAAACGGGGGCAATGCC
>JBMYQW010000064.1:2458-16384 GCA_049601735.1 Spirulinaceae cyanobacterium | reverse complement strand
GGACAAAAAAAGCGCGGGTCACTCTAGAATGCGATTTCCATCAGGCAGACGTCCCGCCTGCCGCCCAGCAAAAATCCCACGTAAAATTTCGTCCACCCAGACGCCAAGAATTCTTGAAAACCGCCGAATCAAGTGGGGTATTCTGAAATGAAGTTTGCCTTAACCGCAATGACCCCAGCAGCAACCCGCAAAGATGGCCTTGGGCTCTTCGGCGGGGTTTATACCCCGTCGATTTTGACCATTCTGGGCGTAATTATGTATCTCCGCTTTGGTTGGGTGGTGGGCAATGTGGGCCTACTGGGCACGCTGTTGATTGTCACCCTTGCCACTTCCATCACCTTCATTACGGCCCTGTCGGTCAGCTCCATTGCCACCGATCGCGTCGTGCGGGTGGGGGGCGCCTACTATATGATCAGTCGTTCGCTGGGCATTGAAACGGGCGGTGCGGTGGGCATTCCCCTCTACTTTGCCCAGGCCCTTTCGGTGGCGCTCTACACGTTAGGCTTTGCCGAGAGCTTGGCCCAAACCTTTCCCCAGCTCAATCAGACCTATGTGGCCCTGGGCACGACGATTGGGGTGGCGATTCTTGCCCTGACCTCGGCGAGCATTGCCATTCGGGCCCAATATTTCATCATGGCGGCGATCGTCCTCTCGCTGCTGTCCCTGGCGTTGGGGCAGCCCATTGAACCGACGACGCTGGAACTCTGGAACAGCCAGGGGGAATCCTTTTGGCAGGTGTTTGCGGTGTTTTTTCCAGCGGTCACGGGCATTATGGCCGGGGTCAGTATGTCAGGCGACCTGCGCGATCCGACGCGGGCGATTCCGGGGGGAACGATGGCAGCCGTGCTCACGGGCTATCTCATCTATATGATTCTGCCTGTTGTTTTGGCCATGCGGGCCGATAGCGCTACCTTGATCGCCGAGCCACTGATCATGCAACAGATGGCGCTTTGGGGGCCGGCGATTTTGCTCGGGGTTTGGGGCGCAACGCTCAGTAGCGCCATTGGCAGTATTTTGGGCGCGCCGCGCGTTTTGCAGGCGATCGCCCGCGATGATATTTTCCCCAAGTCCTTGAGAGTTTTAGGCCAGGGCAGCGGGCCCGGCGATGAACCGCGTTTGGGAACCTTTGTGACCCTGGGCGTGGCGATCGCGGCGGTCTGTGTAGGCGAATTGAACTTAATCGCCCCGGTCTTGACGATGTTTTTCTTGACCACCTATCTGGTGCTCAACGTTTCAGCCGGGATTGAGGGCTTTTTAAATAGCCCTTCCTTTCGCCCCTTGTTTCGGGTGCATTGGAGCCTGTCGCTGCTGGGGGCGATCGCCTGTCTGGCGGTGATGGTGCTCATTAATGCGATCGCCACGGTCGTTGCGGCCATTATTGTCTTGGGCATTTACCTCTGGCTCCAGCAGCGGGAACTGGTGGCCACCTGGGGTGATACGCGGCGGGGCATCTGGCTGGCGCTGCTGCGAGCCAGCCTCTTACAAATTCGCCAACCCGATGACCCCAAAAACTGGCGACCCCATATGCTCGTGCTCTCCGGGATTCCCCAAAAACGCTGGTCACTGGTAGAGCTGGCCCAGAGCTTCACTCACAACCGGGGCTTGATCACCGTTGCCAGCGTGCTGCCGCCCGGATCGCGCGATCTGGCCCAGCAGGCAGAAGTCGAAGCCCGTTTGCAGCAATATCTTGAACGTCGCAGCGTGCCGGCCCTGGTGCGGGTTGTCACCGCCAAGACGCCCTTTGAAGGGGCGCAACAGTTGGTTTCAGCCTACGGTTTAGGCAATTTGGTGCCCAACACAATCCTGTTTGGCGATAGTGAAGAAGAATCTCGCCGGGATGCCTATTGCCAGATGTTACGGGCGATCCATGCCGCCAATCGCAGCCTCGTCGTCTTACGGGAGAACCCAGAAAAGGGCTTTGGTGCCCAGCGGCGCATTGATGTTTGGTGGGGCGGGCTCCAGGCCAACGGCAGCCTGATGTTATTGCTGGCCTATTTGCTGCGCAGCAATATGGATTGGCACCAGGCAGAGATCTTCGTGAATTTGGTGGTTCCCGATGCCACGGCGGCACAATCTGCCATCACCAACCTCACACAGTTAATCACCACCCTCCGCATCGGGGCGATCCCTAATGTGATCGTGGCGGATGGTCGGGAGTTCATCGAGATTCTCCATGCCTCCTCAGCCGAAACCGATCTCATCTTCCTGGGGATGGCCCAACCCCATGCGGATTCTTTCAAAGACTACTATGAGCAGTTTCAAGCCCGTACGGTCGGTTTACCCACGATTTTACTCGTGCTCGCCGCCGCCAACTTTCCCTTTGAAGAGGTCTTAAACCAGGAAGTTTAGCTCATGTCATCCTTCATGCATGAATTTCAGCAGTCTGGTGGGATCAGCGATAGACCATCAGGGCACTGGACTGTTAGCGGATGATGAACGCTGTAACCTTTGTGAGATAGGAGTTTTGGGGACTACCATGCAAACAGCTCGAAAGCCGTGCCCTACAAGAAGTTTAGTCTGTCCATCACCTCTCAAGAGACCAGTACCAAAATTTCTGCAAACCGAGAGACGGTAAAAGCTCAACATTTCACACGTTGATCTGGCAAATTCCCTCGCTCCATTTCCGAGTGATGCATAAAATTTGCATCACTTTTGAGAACAGTTGATGAAGAGCCTAGACGGTTTTTCTTGAACTGTTCCGGATCAGCGACGCCAACGGACGAACGTAAACTTTACGGCTGATCTGTCCCTTACGACTGCTCAAAACTCATGATTTTCCAAACCGCAAAGCAAGCGCTCTGGCGTTCTTGCTGCTTCGGGGTGGCTGTTTTTGGTTCCTTTACTGGGGTGATATCCCTGGGAACCTGCTCTCGGGCGATCGCAGCGCCCGACCCCCATCTACCACCAGCTCAAGCCAATGCTAGTTCGCTCACCCCCCCGCCGCCATCGGCCATTCGGCCCAGCGGCAACCTCGGCTACAACAGCAACGATCTGGGTTCTGCGCCATTTACCCATCTAGATGGGTTCTTCCCCCTCTGGCAAACCCCTGGCGAAAACCTCAGCTATGTGCATTCGCGTCTGCTGGTCGATAACAACGGCAACCTGGGCGGCAGTTTGCTCCTGGGCTATCGTCATATCTCCGAATCCGGACATTGGGTGCGCGGTGCTTATATTGGCTTTGACCAGCGCAGCACTGACCACAATACGTTCCAGCAGTTGGGGTTTGGGTTGGAGCAGTTGGGTGATGTGGACTTGCGCTTTAATGCCTATGTGCCGATTGGCAATGTTCGTCAAGCCTCGGTGAATACAGGTTTACAGCTCAGGGATCTTTACTTCTCCGGGCATCAGCTCAATCTCGTCTTGGAGCAGCAGCAGGTCTACGAAGCGGCAGCGAAGGGGTTTGATTTTGAAGTTGGGACGCAACTCGCCCGGTTGGGGACGGGGGCAATCAAGGGCTATGGGGCGGTTTACTATTACGAACCCCCCCAAGCGGATGGCGCATTTGGCTATCGAGTGCGCTTGGCAGCTAATCCACAGCCCCATTTGGATGTGGGCGTAAATTTCCAAACTGATCCGTTCTTTGGGTCTCAAGTCTCGTTTCAGGTCGGTACAAGTTGGGGCGGTCGTCCCCGAGCCACGGCTTCTGAGGAAGCGCCTCCCTTGTGGACGCGCCTGGCTGAAGCGGTTGAGCGCACCGGGACGATCGCCATTGACCAGCAAGTGGAAACTGCCTTTTCTGGGACGATCGCCGCGACCAACCCCGAAACGGGTGAAGCCTGGTACTTCTTGCACGTGAATCCAGGCAACAGCGGTGATGGCCAGTTCGCCACGCCCTACGCCACGGTAGAAGAAGCGTTACTTGCGGCTGATGCCCGATCGTCCACGGCGAATCTCAACACCACAATCTATGTGCAAGATACGGCGAGCCCGTTGATCAGCACTGTGCTAGCAGACAACGTCCGGCTCTGGTCAACGGGGCCGTTGCAACAACTCAACACGAATGAGTTTGGCCGCGTCACCTTGCCCCTTTCGGGGAGTGGTATTTACCCGCTGCTGACGAATACTGTGCAGATGAGCGACGGGACGCATTTAGCGGGCTTCACGATTGCCCCAGCGGCGGGCGATGAAGGGGTATCTGCCAATGACGCCAGGGATTTGATTATTCGCGACAACCGGATCACGACGACGGGAACGGTTGCCGGAACCACGGTCAATGGCGGCATCGGTGTGAATCTCAACAACAGCAGCGGTGGGGTTCAGATCACTGACAACACCATCACAACCTCCGGTGCAAAGTCCCATGGCGTGCAGCTCACGCAGATCAACAATGCTGAACTGAGCCAAGCGACGATCGCTGGCAACACGGTGACAACCCAGGGGGCGAATGCCAACAGTATCAATGTGTTCACGGCTAGCAATACCAGCAGCATTACTCACCTGACGGTGCAGAACAATCAGCTCCAGACCACAGGTAATGAGGCGCGGGGCTTATCGACCTTTGCAGATGAAAACAGTCTGATTAGCCAGGTTACGGCTCAACAGAATCGGATCGAGACGGCGGGGGTGCAGAGCCAGGCGATTTCTGTATTAGTCAGCGGTGCGGCTCACATTAACCAGGCGACTCTCGCCCGTAACCAAATCACCACTCAGGGCGAACAGGGCAATGGCATCATTGCCTTTGCCAGTGCCAACGCTCCCTTGGGTCAAGGCATCTTGGGAGAGCTGGCGATCGCAGACAACACCATTACTACCCAAGGCTCCAATGCAGGGGCAGTTCTGGCCTTTGCCTTGAACGGTGGCATCCTGAACCAGACTGACCTGAGCAACAATACGCTTCGCACCACGGGAGCGGAAGCACCGGGGCTATTGGCCTTTGCAACGGGTTGTGCAACTGCTACCTGCGATGGGTCTAGTGCCGCAAGCCAATTGGACAGTGCTACGATCACGGGGAATGTCATTGAAACCGAAAACGCCTACGCCGATGGCATTCTGGCGTTTGCCGTCAAAACGGGCGAGTTGAGCAGTGCCACCATCACAGGCAATACCGTCACGACGCAGGGGGCAGGTGTAACGTCTGGCACATCGACCACCAGCACCTATACACCGAACACCGGCCGCTCAGGGGGCATCATGGCATTTGCCTCAAGCGATTCCCGCCTGGATGCAGTCAATCTTGCCGGCAATACCGTCACGACCACCGGCACCAACTCCAGCGGCTTGGCGGTCTTCTCGGTGAGCAACGACAATGGGAACCTCGATCCGGGTGAACTCCCCTACGATGGCTCGATTTTGGGCACAGCAACAGTAACGAATAACCGCGTCACGACAACTGAGGCGGGTTCCACGGCGCTCTTGGCCTTCACGACCAATGACTCCACCCTCACCACGGCAGTCCTGAGCGGCAACCAACTGCAAACTTCGGGGGCCAATGCCTACGGTATTTCCGCCTTTGCGGCCAAAAGCAAAAAATTCGGCAATGCCCAGGTCACGAACAATCGCATCACTACCGAGGGCAATCAGGCCCATGGCATTAATTTCGCAGCCAACAATGACAGCCAGATTGCCACTGGGACAATCTCGGGCAACACCAGCACCACCAGCGGCAGCAATGCTTACGGGATTGCGGTGCAAGCCAATGCGGGGACCAATGGGGGCAGCACGATCGACCAGGTGACGATCACGAATAACCAAGCTCAAACGACTAACGCCTACGCCGATGCCCTGGCCGTGATTGTCCAAGGCAATGGTTCTCGGCTCAACCAGGGCACGATCGCCAGTAACACCTTGCAGACGCAAGGGACGGGTGCGCAGGGGCTCTCGGTACTCGCCAGTGCCACGGCGACGATGGATCAGCTCACCCTCAACAGCAACACCATCACCACTCGTGGTGACTGTGCTGTGGTCAGCGGCAATGTCGTCTGTGCCGATGGCATCAATGTCTTGAATCTCGGCAGTACGATTGCAGGAACCACCCAAATTAGCAGCAATACAGTGGCTACCGCCGGGATCGGTGCGGCGGGGATTGTCGGCTCGGCGATCGGTTCTGCCCAGACGGCCAGTCTCGCGGTGACGGGAAATCAGATCACGACCACGGGGGCTCGCTTTAACAGCACCAGTGCCCTCGGTATCAATCTCTCGGCGATCGCCGGCGCAACCCTCACCAATGCCACGGTTTCGAGCAATACGGTGACCACTTCAGGCGAACGGGCCCATGGTCTCCAGCTCTTAGCCACGGGCGGCACGATGACCACCGCCCAGGTGGGGCAAAACCAAATCACTACGGGCGGCAGTGATGCCCATGGCGTTTTTGCGCTGGCCAATGACAACACCAACGCCACGCCTGTTTTGGATGGGGTCATCACCACCGCTCACTTTACCGAGAACATTGTGCAAGCGACGGGCAACAATGCCAATGGCATCTACACCTTGGCATCGAATGGGGGTCAGCTCGATACAGCGGAGTTTGTGGCAAACCAGTTCAACCAAGCCGTCAATAGTGGCGTTTTGGTGCAAACTGCGGGTTCAGGTACGCCGGGGCTCTGTGTGGCCGGTTTTACGGGGAACCAGAGCCAGGTGAATGTAACGGATTTAGCGGTCTTCCAGAGTGCGGGTAATCTGCGCTTTTTGAACTTCTCGGTGAGCAATATCCAAACGGCTAATCCCATTGGTTTTGATGCGATCGCCTTTAGCAACACAGCCGGTATCCCGAATTTTGATGTGGCTGCTACGCCAGCTTGCCCTTAGAGGGATGAGGGGCGATCGCTAACTCACCCTATATTCAAGTTCTCCGCTTTTGATTACGGGCATAATGCCTGCTTTCTTGAGTTTGGCCTGTTGAATTTGAATCTGAGTATTCTTGCGAGGATACTGAGTGCAAGAGACCAGGAAGATGATTTTCGATTTCCGGGCTGAAGTGCAAATATTTTTGATGTAGTTAAGGCTGACTGTGAGTTGGGCGATCGCTTTTTTCACATCATTATCATTGCCTTTGAGTTCAATGAAAATAAGCGTTTTGTCGGGAGCGATCGCCAACTTGTCACAACGCAGCCCTTCCTTGATCACACAGTCTTCAATATCAATTAGTTGAATGACTTCCTGTCGAGGATTGAACAGATAGACAATACTCTTGCTGTTCTTTGCGCCCTTATCTCGAATAGCAACTTTCTTATTCTTCGTTTCCTGTGTACAGTCCGGAAAGTCCATTGCTAATCAATCTCCAATAAGTCATCAAATTGCACCGCTAATTCTTCTGAAACAGAGTCAATCATCGCTGCATCAATCAATCCTGTCTCAGCGTCAATAATCGAAATACATTCGCCATTGCTCAGGCTATAGGCTGCAACTTCACCTGGATAAAGAAATCTCGATTCCGGAACCACTTCTTTTATTTTCTCCAGCGTTTCAGAGGATGCGTCCTTCGCAAGAGTCCCTGCTTGGAGTAAGTTATTGAAAGCAGTGAGAATGTAAGGACTGTGGGTGGTGATAAAAAACTGCAAGTTATCCCGCTTCGAGTTATAAACCAACGAAGTAAGCTCAACAACTGCTTTCTGTGACCCTGGAAATAAGTGAGCTTCAGGTTCTTCAATGTAAACTGTTTCTCCCTCATCAGATTCGTCTAACAGCAGCTCTTCAAGAATAAGAAAAATTGGCAAAAATTCTTGTTGACCCGAAGAGCACATAGAAAGTGGTATTTTTCTATTGTCGTCCATGACCAGAAAATCTTCATCTTCAATCCTTGAATACTGACCCTTCAAGACCATTTGACATAGAATTCTGAACTCATTCAGCTCTTGTTTTTTGTCTTCGCGAAAGTTCTTTTTATTTCGTAGGGAAAAAGAGTATACAAGATTTTCGTAATATTTTCCGAATTCGGCAATAAATAGATCAAGACCACTGCCCCCTGAAATAATCGAAAAGAGATTATCTTTGAGAACTGAGAATAATGAACGTCCTGCTGGAATGAATTGCTGAAAGAATGCTGACCGTTTATCGATTCTATTCTTTAAGTAGCTTAAAACTATTTTATGTGACTCTATGTGGGGATCATAGAATGCTGGAGATGAAAAACGCTTCCCTTTCTGGATAATAATAGATTCAACTTTCTTTGTGGCTTCTTTTTTGACTTCAAGAATATCTATGTAGACATCTGAATAATCAATCTCTAATTCACTCCCTCCCATCTTTATTTCTACGAAGTCGCACTCCAATTCATATCTTATTCGAAAGTTAGAAGCATCGCTGGACTCAACAAAAAAATAATCAGCAGAACTATTGATCAGATATTCTTTTAGCTGCTCATCTCCTGTGATCCTATAAGGGCTTTGGGGGAGTTGATCAAAGATACTTTTGAAGTAATAGAGCAACTTGGCAACAACACTTTTTCCACTCGCTTGCGGCCCGATCAAGACGTTGATCTTCTTGACCTCAATTTCCATTTCGCGGATGCCTGCAAAATTTTGGATTAGGATTTTTTCGGTTGGCATAGTCATCACTCCAACAACCAGCTAAACAATTCTCCCACCGTCAGCTCGAACCGATCGCTTACCTGTCCTGACGCATCCCGAGGAATCCGCGACCAAGCAAACACCGCCACATCCGGAACGAGCGATCGCCCCCCAAATGTACAGCGCAACCCTGTGTAAGCCTTGGCAATGCGCGATCGCTTCAGCGCCCCATTGATTGCGATCGCCAATTGCGTTTGAATCGTGCTGTGCTTCCCTTGGGGCATGGGCTTTGGAAAAATCTGACCGTCAATATACTCCCGAGCTGGCTTTATTTCCGGCTGGGCTAGAAATTCAGTTAACGTCAGCGGTCGAACAGGAGCTTGTACCATTAGGAAAAGAGGGTGTTTTCAGGTTTATGGTAACGTGATCAGTTTTCCTCCACCTTCGCTAACCCTGCCGCGATCGCCTCTAACCATTCAATTAAATTACTGAGTTGCTGCTCCGGTTTGAGCACCCCCAAACCGCGCACCGTGACCTTTTGGGGAGAATAAACAAAGCGCGAATGGAGATGTTTGGGCAGGTGTTCTTGGAGGAGCCTCCAGGCCGGTTCTTCCATGGGCGTTTCCAAGATCACGTGTTGCTTGCCATCGGGTTTGATCCGCGAGAAACCGAGGGGTTTAGCCACCTGCTTGAGCTTAATCATCTCAATGAGTTGCACCACGGGCTTGGGCAGTTCGCCGTAGCGATCGCTCCAATCCGCCATAATCTCCACCAGCTCCCGATTGGACGCTGCGGCTGAAACGGTGCGATAGGCCGCCATTTTTTGTTCGAGATCCGGAATATAGGTTGCCGGAATCATCGCCGTCACCTTGAGGTCAATTTGCGTCTCATCCACCTGCGGGATTTCTTGACCGCGAATCTCCTGGATCGCCTCCTGGAGCATCGACATATAGAGGTCAAAGCCGATCGCCATCATTTGACCCGACTGCTCGACCCCCAGCAGATTGCCCACGCCGCGAATTTCCATGTCCCGCGTCGCCAGTTGGTAACCGGAACCGAGTTGGGTGAATTCTTGAATCGCCCGCAGCCGTTTACGGGCCTTGTCCGAAAGATTGCGCTGGGCCGGATAGACCAGCCAGGCATGGGCTTGAATCCCTGCCCGACCGACGCGACCCCGGAGTTGATAGAGTTGCGAGAGCCCAAAGCGTTGGGCATCTTCAATCACGATCGTGTTCACCCGAGGAATATCTAACCCCGACTCCACGATCGTGGTACAGACCAGGATATCCGCCTCGCCGTTGTTAAAGCCCAGCATCGTGACTTCCAGTTCCCCCTCATCCATCTGGCCGTGGGCGATCGCCACCCGAGCCCCCGGAATCATCTCCCGCAGTTGGCCCGCCACCTCTTCAATGCCTTCCACCCGTGGCACAACGTAGAAGATCTGACCGCCGCGATCGAGCTCGTTGCGAATGGCGGTGCGAATCACGTCAGGGTTGTAGGGCGAGAGATGGGTTTCGATCGGGCGGCGCGACGGCGGCGGTGTCGTGATCAGGCTCATCTCCCGAATCCCCGAAAGGGACATATAGAGTGTCCGGGGAATCGGGGTGGCGGTGAGCGTGAGCACGTCTACCTGAGTTTTAAGCGCCTTAATTTTCTCCTTTTGGTTGACGCCAAACCGCTGCTCTTCATCCACCACCAGCAGGCCCAAATCCTTAAACTGCACCGATTTATTCAAAATCTGCTGCGTCCCCACGACAATATCAATCTCCCCCGTGGTGAGTCGCTGCATAATGTCCTTGCGCTCGGAAGCCGTGCGAAAACGGTTAAGCAGGCCAATATTGACCGGGTAGGGGGCAAAGCGTTCCTTGAGCGTGTGGTAATGCTGCTGGGTGAGGATGGTGGTGGGGGCGAGGAAGGCAACCTGTTTATTCGCCGTCGTCACCGCTTTAAAAATCGCCCGGATCGCCACCTCGGTCTTGCCAAAACCCACATCGCCGCAGACGAGCCGATCCATGGGGCGATCGCTCTCCAGGTCGCGCTTGATATCCTGGGTCGCCTTGAGTTGGTCGGGCGTGGGTTGGTAGGGAAACGAGTCTTCCATCTCCGTTTGCCAGGGCGTATCGATGGGGTAAGCAAAGCCCGATCGCTCGGCCCGCTGGGCATAGATCGCCAGCAGATCCACCGCCACCTTTTTGATTGCCTTCTCCACCCGCGCCTTGGTCTTTTCCCAGACCTTGCCGCCCAGCTTGTGCAGTTCGGGTTTGCCCTTTTGTTGGTAGCGGGCGAGGCTATCGGCGGCATCGGCAGGCACCCGCAGCAGCCCATCGGCATATTTGATCACCAAATAATCCCGCTGATTGAGCGAGTCGAGTTCCAGAAACTGCCCGATGCCATGCTGGCGATGGACGATGTAGTCCTTGGGCGAGAGCTTGTTGAGGTCAACTTTTTTCGAGGTGGCGCGGCGACGTTTGCGAATGTAGGTGGGACTAGCGAGGCTGTGTTGGCCAAAGAATTCCCGGTCTGTCACCAGGACAATCTTGTACGTGGGCAAAATAAAGCTCTCCAGTTCTGCCAGACCGGAATATTTGAGCGCCACGACCACCTGCTGCGTGTGGAGACGGCTAATGGCAGGGTAATCCCGCACGTTGGGCACAAACTGCACCGGACAGTCATGTTCTTGCAGCAGCGCCGCCGAGCGGGAGGGTTGGGCGGAAATGACCCACGGGGTATAGCCCTTGAGCGTCATGCCCGGATACACATCCCGCTTACCGCGCAGAATTTCGGCGATCTTGGCGAATTGGTTGGGTGTGGTGGGCAGGGGGCGACTGGAGAGGTTAATGCCGGCCCTTTCTTCGGAGAGTTCCGATAGGTGCAATGTGTGGGGGCGTTCGGCTAGTTGGGCTTCGATGTCTGCAAAGTCGCGGTGCAGAGGTGGAATAGATATCTGCATTGCGGATTGCATCGCTCCGTGCTGGGTTTGCACATATTCAATCCAGCGACTGCAATGGGCGGCGCAGGCCAGGGGTTCATCCAGAACCACCACGGTCTCAGGCGGTAAATAGTCCAAAAGTGAAGCGGGTTGGGCAAAGGCGACGCCGAGATAGCGTCCGAGTCCTTCCGGGATTTGCTCTGCCGCGATCGCCTCCTGCTCGGCTGCTGTTAGGGGAGAATCTTTAAGATCCTTCAATCTGGGCGCGATCGCTGCCCCGTAGCCCGTGGGCGTGAGCAGCATTTGGCCAATCGTGTCGAGCGATCGCTGCGTCGCCGGATCAAATTCTCGAATTTTGTCCAGCTCATCGCCAAACCATTCCAAGCGAATGGGCAGCTCGCTGGAGACCGGAAAAACATCGACAATATCCCCCCGGCGGCTCCATTGGCCTTCGGTTTCGACCAGATTCACCCGCTCGTAGCCCATGGCGGCCAGGCGCAAATCCAATTCGGTACTCTCCAGGCTCTCGCCCACCTTGAGCGCAAACAGGGCGGCTTGAACTGCATCCGGCGGGGGCAGCAGTGGTTGGAGGGCACGTTCGGTGGCGACGATCGCCCAGGGTTTTTCATCTTCAGGGGCAGTGAGCCGTTGACTCAAGACAGCCAGTTGACCCCAAACCATCTCCGATTCCGGGTCAAGGGGTTCGTAGGGTGAGGCTTCGGAGGTGGGGTAAAAGGAAACCGTTGCCCAGCCCATGAGTTCGAGTTGGGCGGCCCAGCGACCCGCTTCTTCGAGGGTGGCACAGGCGACAAACAGGTTCTGACCGAGGTTTTGGGCGATCGCACTAGCCACCAAGCCCCGAGGCAGCCGCGCCGCGCCGTTGAGCTGGAGGGTCTGAGTCTTTTGGAGCTTGCTGGCAAATTCCTGAGTTAGGGGTGAGCCAGTGAGCATCCGGACAACGGAGGTGAGGGCCATGGAGGAGGGGGCGCGATCGCAGATTTTTCGGTGTTGAGAGAATATCTCTCGCTACCGCCATCATAGGGGCTGCGATCGGGGTAGGGCAATTGAGACGAGATTCGGTGCCTGGGGCATCGCGTCAGTCTTGCCACCGTCTGAACCGTTCTTGTTCGGTTCGTCGGCTGCGATGAATGCGCACAATATTCTGGCTATTGGGTTCCTGCGTATCCTAGACAGTAAACAGAATACTGGGTTAGACGCTGCGGGTTGCGATCGCAAAAGTAGTAGGATATTGTCGGTTTTTGCAGGTCGGGCCTGTCAGCAGAATCACTGTCTCTGCATTCATAAACCGTCCTAAATCACCTGAGCCGCCCGCTCCAGGGCCTGTTTGAGCACCTCGATCTTCAGAGGTTTACTCACATAGTCATCCATACCGGCCGCTAGACAGGCTTCGCGATCGCCCTGCATCGCATTCGCCGTCATGGCAATGATGTAGGGGCGTTTTTGGCTCGCAAAGTCCTGGCCAATCTGGCGAGTGGCTTCAAAACCATCCATCTCCGGCATCTGTACATCCATCAACACCACATCGTAGGGTTGACGATGCACAGCTTCCACCGCTTCAAGACCATTGGCCGCCACATCCACCTCGTAGCCCAGCCGCTTCAGCGTCATCCGGGCAACTTTTTGGTTCACGACATTGTCCTCGGCTAACAAAATCTGTAGGGGCGAAGGCGGACTCGGGGTCGGTTCCGGTTCCGACGGGCGGGGCTCTGGGGCTTGCACCTTCACCTGGCGGGGCTGCTGGCTCATCACATCTACCAGGGTGTTGTAGAGCGCCGACTGCTTGACGGGTTTGGTGAGCATCGCATCCAGATGCAGTGTGCCGAGGGTGGCGGGCTCGGGCTGCCCCAGCGAACTCAAGAGCACGATCGGCAGGTCTTGGCATTGAGGCAGTTGGCGAATTTGGCTGGCCAACATCAGGCCATCGAGTTGGGGCATCTGCCAGTCGAGCACGATCAGATCAAACTCTGCCGTGGGATCATCACTGGTCTGGAGCCAATGGAGCGCCTCGGTCGGAGAAGCAGTGGACTTGGGGTGCATCCCCCAGTTTTCGGTTTGGGCCATGAGAATTTCCAGGTTGGTGGCATTGTCATCCACTACCAGGACGCGCTTGTCTTGCAGTTCGACCGGATCGAGGATCTGGGGTTGTTCTGCGGCTTGGGACGCTGTAATCGTGAAGCTGAAGGTCGAACCTTGACCCGTTTCGCTCTCCACCCACATCTCGCCGCCCATCATCCGAGTCAAGCGTTGGCTAATCACCAAGCCGAGACCCGTGCCACCGTAGTGACGGGTTGTGGAGCTGTCCACCTGACTAAAAGCCTTAAAGAGACGATCTTGCTTTTCGGGCGGAATGCCAATGCCCGTGTCTTGTACCGAGAACTGGAATTGATAGCCATCGGCGTTTGCTGAATCGGCTGCTGAATCAGTAAGCGGTGAATCTGCATCGTCTGTCTTAAGGGATTGTGCACCGACCCGCAGCACCACTTCTCCCTCCTGGGTGAACTTCATTGCGTTGCCCAAGAGGTTGACCAGCAC
>JBMYQW010000064.1:0-2448 GCA_049601735.1 Spirulinaceae cyanobacterium | reverse complement strand
TGCACGCGCAGTTGGACGGTGTCGCTTCGCACGTCGATGTGCACGCTCAGGTCGCCAGACTGGCGGTTGTATTTGATGCCGTTGGACAGCAGGTTGATCAGCACTTGGCGCAGCCGTGTTTCGTCGCCTTCGATGTAACGGGGTGTTTGGGGCATGACAAAGTAGGTCAGCTCCAGATTTTTCTGAGCAGCGCGGTGGGCGAAGAGATCCACCGCCGACTCAATGCAGGCGAGCAGATCGAAGGAATAGGTTTCAAGATCAAACCGACCTGATTCGATCTTAGAAAAGTCCAAAATGTCGTTGATGATCGTCAGCAGGGCATCGCCGCTGTTGCGAATCGTCTCGACAAAGTCCTGCTGTCGGGGCGTTAAAGGGGTATCAACCAGCAGGCTGGTCATGCCAATTACACCGTTCATGGGGGTGCGAATTTCATGACTCATCATGGCTAGAAATTCACTCTTGGCCCGGTTGGCCCGTTCGGCTTCGAGTTTTTGGGTTTCGAGTTCTTGGGTTCGAGACGCGACCTGCTCTTCAAGGGTATTGCGGGCGATGAGTAATTGCTGGGTATCGCTTTCGACCCGTTTGATGAGCTGATTGAGCGCCCGAGCGAGGTCTTGGATTTCGTCTTGGGTCTCCACCTGGACCCGCAGGGAAAAGTCGGCGGCGGAGGTGATCTGGCTGGCTTGCTCCGTCAGGGATTGAAGCGGGGCGCTAATGAGCCGGGTGGTGGCCCGAGCCAGAAGCAGGGCGATCGCCAACGCCAGGATCATGCTGGAGACCAGCAAAATAATCCGCAGTTGCTCGGCTTCGCGGAGGTGGACGCGGGCGGTTTGGCGATCGGTCTCAAAGTCATCGATTAACTCTTCGAGTTCTTCGTAGAGGCTCCGAAATTGGTCTCCGTGGCGGCGATTGGTTTCGCTGGTGATCAGGCGCAGCAGTTGGTATTCCGCTTCTTCCACTTGGCTGGGCGTCACCAGACCAAAGGGCAGGACGGTATCGAGGTCAATCAGGATGGGTTGGTATTGACCGAGCAGGGTGTTGTACTCCAACCACAACGCATTAATCTGCTCGGCATATTCGGGATGGGTCTTTTCCAGGGCGGCAAATTCATTGAGTACCGTCTCCATCCGCTCCAGGTAGTTTTTTGCCTTTTGCCGCTCAACCCGGAACCAGTAGGGCGACTGGATGGCTTGGAGCAGGTTCTGGGGATAGGACTGGAGGCTTTGCATCCCATGTTCGAGTTCCCGCAGCGTAAACTGGTCTGCTTCGAGTTGGAGTAAGCGTTGTTCAATGCCCCGTTCGTAGAGATCGGTGACAACCAGCCCGATCCCTGTACCCACGATCGCCACACTGAGCGCCCCAACATACCCCGCCGTGATTTTCTTGGCGATCGGCCAGTCGGCAATCTGGCGGTTGAGCCAGCGGGTGATGGGATATTTTCGGGAGTTAAAACCGGACATTTCAGTGGTTAGTTAACAGTTCGCAGGTCGGTCAACGGCACATCGTTTAGGCTAGGCATTGCCCACCAGACAGGAATTTCAAACTCAAGGCAATGCTTTAGATGGGTGCAAGGCCGGGGGCGATTGAAATCGCTCGCTTCTACTGCGCCTTAGCCTGGATTATTCATCAGTAATGGAGCTTTCGTGGGCGCAAGCGTTGCGCCCCTACAGGATAATCCGCACCCCCCCAACCGGTAGGGGCGGATTGCATCCGCCCAGACCCCCTTGTGAATAATCCAGATTAGGAATTTTAAGGAGAGCGATCGCTGTTTGAGCTTAAGACTTATGATAGTTGGCCCGCAAGGGATAAATGGCCCTACAGCGGCCTTACGAAACAAATCCCCGCGCATCCGGATCATTCACGTTAGCCGCTGAAGCTGGGCGATCGCCCGCTCAACCTCGGCCAACCCGAGATCTGTTAAGGAGAGTTGGGCTGTCACCTGGGGGAAGTGCTGTTGGAGCGATCGCCGATACGCCGGGTCATAATGAGTGGTCAACAAGTCCGCCACGAACGTTGACCAGTCCCCTGCCTCAATCCAGTCAAACCATTGGTTCACCGTGAGCGAGCCGTAACGACCGCGCAGGCGCTCCAGCTTGCCCTTGAGGAAGGCGGGATGGGCGATCAGATGGGGATATTGCTCGATCAGCCCTTGCACCCGCACCGCAAGGGGCAGCGCAATTTCTAGCCCCGGCGCGGCTTTGAACTGCTGCCACAGTTGCACAGGGACATAGACCTTGCCAATCTTGCTGCTCTCGGACTCGACCCAGATTGGCCGCGCCGAGTCGAACCGCTGGAGCTGTTCTAGAACCCGAGTTTCAAAATATTTTTGCGAGGGTTGGGGGTCGGGGGCAGCCTCACCCGCCTGAGCCCATTCCTGGCCGAGCAGGGAGCCCCGGTGGTTGGCCAAGCCTTCGAGATCCAGCACCTGCCCCCCTGATTGGGCGAGGC
>JBMYQW010000063.1:0-16472 GCA_049601735.1 Spirulinaceae cyanobacterium | reverse complement strand
CCACTGGAACTCCCACCAGGAGCTGAATACAGCGTTAAGTTCACACCAGTGGTTTGAAACCCTCCCCTACAGAATGCAATAGAAACCGCTGGTGTAGGGTGGGCATTGCCCACCATGGCAGGGTTTCAGGGCTCTTTGGATTTTTACTCCATAAGGCGTGCCACAACATTACTGTATTGAAGACGCATCGGGCTGGGTTCCCTAGGGCAGTTCCACCGCCGTGGGTTTGGCGATATGGGGCAGGCCCCACCCCAGCTTCTCTCGCAGGACCCGGAAAAATTCGGGCAACTCCAGCCGAATCAACCGCGCAGTGTAGGGGGCTTTTTGGATCTCAATATGATCCTGGGGCAAAATCGGGCAGCCGCCATTGCCATCCACCACCATCACCATGGGGTTGGGAGTCGCCGGAAAGACGGTCAACTTCTCGGTGTCGGAGAAGACCAGAGCCCGAGAGGCTAAAGAATGGGGACAAATGGGTGAAATGACCAGGGCGGGCACATCCGGCGTGACCACTGGCCCGCCCGCACTCAGGGAATAGGCCGTTGAGCCCGTTGGTGTGGCCACAATCACGCCATCCGCAGCAATATCCACCGGGGCATGACGACCAATCTTGACCTCGAAGTGGCACATACTGGTCAGCGGTTCTCGATGCACCACCATCTCATTGAGGCAGAGGGCTTGCCAGAGACATTCCGTTTTATAGCGATAGACCATCACCGTCAGCAGCGTGCGTTGCTCAATCTGGTATTGTCCGGTGAGCAAGGCCTCCAGAACCGTATCGAGCTGGTTAACATAGGTTTCAGTCAAGAAGCCTAAATGCCCGGTATTCACCGCCAAGAGGGGAATCTGACAGGGGGCAATTTGCCGACAGGCCGCGAGCACGGTGCCGTCTCCTCCCAGAACAATGGCAAACATCATCGTTTCATCAAACCCGTCCGGGATCAGGTTTTGGTGCGGAATCGGCTTCGGGGGTGGCTCGGCTTGAACATAGCCCAGTACCCCCCCGGCACTGGAGCTCACACAGACTTCACAGCCACGGGCTTCTAGGGCTTGCTGAAGCTCGGCAGCCACGCGGCAGGCAGTGGGTTTGATGTCGTTGTAGAGGATGCCTACTTTCGGCACGGTGGTGGGGTGGGGATAAAAAGCGCTTGAACTTCAACTATATCGGTTTGGGGGGAGGGAATTCAAAATCTTGGGTGCACCGGGGCCAAAATCATCTAGGGGGTTAGAGCGCTGGCACAAGGGGGAGGGACTCGATAGCATGGGAGAATTGCTCTTCACTTTATCGCTTACTGCTCATGTCTTTTTTGATGGTTTTACTGGCGATCGCCGCACTCATGTTCTGGATTGCGATTAGCGCCTACAACAGCCTGGTGACCTATCGGCAACGCTACAAAAATGCCTACGCTCAAATTGACGTACAACTGCGCCGTCGCCATGACTTGATTCCCAACCTGGTGGAAGCGGTCAAGGGCTACATGAGCCATGAACGGGAAACCCTCGAAGCGGTGATCAATGCCCGCAATGCGGCGGTCAATGCCACTCAGTCAGCGGCGCGATCGCCCGGTGATGCCCGCTCCATGCAGCAACTGGGGGAAGCCGAAGCCGTCTTATCCGGAACCCTCGGTCGTCTGTTTGCCCTCGCCGAAGCCTATCCTGACCTCAAGGCCGATCGCTCCATGGCCGACCTCACCGAAGAACTGCGCTCCACCGAGAACCGAATCGCCTTTGCCCGCCAAGCCTTCAACGATGCGATCACGCTCTACAACACCAAGCGGGATGTCTTCCCGAGCAATCTTGTGGCAGGGATGTTCAATTTTGAGGAAGCACAGTTACTCGAAGAGAACGATCCGGCGGTGAAAGCCGTGCCCAAAGTCTCCTTTTAGGAAGCCTCGGACACCGCGTTGGGTGTTACCTCATCCCGGCTCACCCACCTTTCGTCCCACCAGGAAATAGGTCTGCATCGGTGCTTTGCCCTTCACCTGCACTGTGCCCCGCTCCTCAAAGACAAACTGATCTTTTAAGAGGGCATAGGTCTGCTCCGTCACCTGAATGCGCCCCGCCACTCCTTGACTTTCCATCCGCGCTGCCAGGTTGACCGTATCGCCCCAGAGATCATAGGTGAATTTTTTAATGCCAATCACGCCTGCCACCACCGAACCCGAATTGATGCCGATGCGAATATTCAGCGACTCCTCAAATTGCCGATTCATTTGATTGACCGTCGCCAGGATATCGAGGGCAAAGGCCGCGATCGCCTGGGCATGGTGGGGATGGGGCTCGGGCAGTCCGCCCACGACCATGTAGGCATCCCCGATGGTTTTGATCTTCTCCAGGTTGTATTGCTCACTGAGTTGGTCAAAGACTGAGAAAATCTCGTTGAGTAGTTCGACTAGGGCTTCCGGCGCAAGACGCTCGGAAATCTGCGTAAACGTGACTAGATCGGCAAAGAGCACCGTCACGTTGTCGTAGGAGTCGGCGATGTTGCGCACGCCGGACTTGAGGCGATGGGCGATCGGCTCGGGCAATGTGTTGAGCAGCAGTTGCTCCGATCGCGCCTGTTCAATTTCCAGATCGCGGAGGCTCTGGCGCAGGGAGACTTCGGCGGTTTCGAGTTGCAGGACTTTTTCCTGGAGCCCGGCGTAGAGTTCCTGGAGGCGCTGGGTCATTTGGTTGAAGGCCTGGGCGAGAATGCCCACCTCGTCTTGGGTCATCACCGGAGCCAGATGGTCGAGGTCGCCTTGGGCCACCTGAATCGCCGCATCTTTAATGGCCACGATCGGGCGCACGATCTGGGTACTGAGCCAATAGACCCCCAGCGTTACCAAGAGCACCGAGAAACTACCCACAGCCAAGATGCCCCAGGCCAGATAGCGGGCCGGGCGAAACGCTTCAGTTTGGTTAGTTTCCACCAAAAGCGCCACTTCTAGGGTTTCTAACCAGAGGAAGTAGCCAATCACCGGATCACCCGCATAGTTGCGATAGAGTTCACCGCCCTTTTGACCCGCAAGGGCTGAGTCAATGCCCAGGGAATGGAGCCCGCGAGGATAGTCGGTCTGACCCAGACGTTCACTGGAAACCAGCGAGTTGTAGCGATCGACCAGGTAGCTGGCGGCGCTGTCGCCGAGGCTGACATTTTCGAGCACGATGCGATCCAGTTGCTCCAGGCTCAGGTTCACGGCCATCACTGCCACGACTTGCCCCTGGGGATTAGCGATCGGGGTCGCCACGGTGATCGTCGGGCGGTTATGAATCGGTGAAGGATACACCGGCTGAACGTAAGTCTGGCGCAGACCCTCCTGGAAATAGGTATCCTTGAGGCGATAGTCCCCCTCTTGGTCTTTATTGGTCGAGAAGACTACGCGCCCGCCCACTTTGTCGAGGATATAGACCTCGCCCAGCTCGGGTCGGGTGGCTAAGGCAGAGGTGAGCGATCGCGCCACCCGCTCATAAGCACGCTCACCGGCAATGCTCCGAAGCAGACCGGAATTTTCGGGATGAGTTGCTGGGGCAGCATCGGTCTGGATCAGGGCATCGATCTCCTCGCGCAGCGTGATGAGTTGGGCGATCGCGATCGTGGCTTCCTTTTGGTTCTCGACCCAAAGATTCAGCGCCTGTTCCTTGAGCTGGGCAGAAACACGGAGGCGATCGAACACCAGGCGTTTAATCACTACCCTTGCGCCCAAAAACGTCAGGCAGCCCACGGTCGAAACCGTCAGCAACGACAGGAGCGAAAAATAACTAATCAGCCGAGTGCGTAAGCTGTTGGCCAGCAACTTCATGGCAATTGAGCGAGATCGATAACGCTCCCTAATCTGGAAAAATTGCCCCCTGCTGGTGCAGTTTACGGCGCAGGCGGCGCGTCAAGCCGGGATTTTCCGCAAAGTGACTGCCCTGCAATTGTACTCCTTCCCACACCGTGTCTTGGAGCACCGCGCCCTGACATTGACTTCCCCGCAAGTTCGCATCCAAAAAGCGGCATTGGCTCAGGTTCGCCCCTTGCAAATTCACCTGCTCCAGATTCGCCCCTAGCATCACGTAAGCCCCCTGGAGATTGGCATTTTGCAAGTTTGCGCCCTGAAGATTGGCTTGATTGAGAAACGCCCCCTGAAATTCACTCTCGGTGCCATTGATGCCCGCCAATTGGGCCAGGGTGAGATCGGCTCCATTGAAGCGGGTCTGCACCAGCTCGATCGCGCCCCATTGACTCCGGCAGAGTTGAGCGCCACTGAAGTCCGCTCCCAAGCAGTCCACCTGAGACAGCTCCTGATCTTGGAGGTGAGCCCGTCGCAGGTCGCAATGCTGCCAACGCACCTGTATCAGTTGCGCCGCTGACCATTGGCTCTCCAGTAGGCTCGCACCCGCAAAGTCGCAATCCTGGGCGATCGCCCCCGTCCAATCACTCTGGTTAAGCTCCGCCTGGGCAAACACCACGTCTTGGAACTGGGCATTAAGCCAACTCGCTTGGGGCAGCTCGCTGCGTTGGAAGTTCACCCGATGGAGCACGGCCTGCTCCGCGTTGAGGTGGGTTCCTTGGGCGTTGGCAAAGTGGCAATCGCTCAGTTGGGCCTGGCTCAGGAGCGCTTGGTCGAGAATGATGCCCGGCCCGTCAATCTCGTGCAAGGTGCTATGGCCCAGCGCCGCTTGGCTAAGATTCGCCTGGCGCAGTTGGACGCCCACCAGTTGGGTGCTACTGAGATCTGCTTGACGCAAACTGGCCTGGCGCAGATCCACCTGCTCCAATAGGGCATCGTAAAGACAAGCCTGGTCGAGGTTGGCCCGCTTGAGATCAGCCTGACGCAGGTCAAAGCCTTCGAGATCCCAGCCCACCAGCTCTGCATCGGCCAGACTCGGCGTGGTATAAGGATTCTCCGCCCGCCAGCCGTTCCACGCCTCAACCCCTTGCTGGAGAATCTTCAGGTGGGCGGGCTTGGCCATGCGCTGCGCTTGCAAACTCTGGTTATTCGAGGCAGGCGAGACGCCTGCGCTACAGTTCATCTTCTGCTATATCCGTAGCGCGGGCATCCTGCCCGCCACAAACCAGTCAGTATTGTTGCTAAGAGATTTCTGTTCAAACAAATTCTTAAGATTCATCCACCACTTCGGCCTCGATCGTGCGCATGGTTCTCGGTGCGGCAGAGCCCGCATCCGTTGACGTGGCGGTCGTATCCACCACATCCATACTCACGGCATCCACATCGATGGTTCCCGGCGGCGTCACCCGCTGGATCTGGCGCGATCGCACCTCCAAGGGCTCCCCACAAACCGCGCAGGTTAAGGTGCTCTCATTGAGCGTGGTGATTTCCGCTTCACAGACGGGGCAGTTGCCGCTGATGATGTTGCGCCGCGCCCAGATGCCAAAGATAATCACGGCCAGCACTGGCGAGAGGGCGATCAGCGCCACGAGGATAAACACCCCGTTGATCACCCAGCCCAAGCCCACCGCACTCAAACCCACGGCGATCGCCAGCAGCGAGAGCAAACAGCCGAGATTGGTCAGGCTACTTTGGGCAGAAAAACGGGAGAAGTTGGAGTTCACGGAAACGCCTCCGGCGGTCACACAGCAGTATCATCTAAGACAATCGTATCGTTTCGTTGGCAGAACGCGCAGAGAAGGAGTTCTGGTATGGAGCAACGCTTTAAAGATTGGTGGGTACGAGCTTGGCAACCGAGCGATCGCATCGCCGCCGCCCAACTCATCCAGGCCGTGTTGGCCGAATATGGCTTACCCTGGCAGCCCGACTCAGCCGATCGCGACGTTCTAGAGATCGAAACGGCCTACCTTGCCGTGGGGGGACAGTTCTGGATTGTGGCAGATGCCGACACCGGAACCCTGGTAGGAACAGCCGCCTTCCAGCCGATCGCCCGAGGGAATAATGCAGTCGAAATCCGCAAGATGTATCTTCAGCCCAGCGTCCGGGGTCAGGGGCTAGGGCGATTTCTGCTGCACGGTCTAGAGCAAGAAATTCGGGCTCTGGAGTTTGGCGAAATTTGGCTAGAGACCGCGAGTTGCTTACAACAAGCAGTCCAACTCTACGAGCGATCGGGCTATATTGCGGCCACTGGAGTAGAAACAGCACGGTGCGATCGGGTTTATCGCAAACGGTTGTGATGTCCAAAACAGATGCTTAAAAATCGTAGGGGAGGGTTTGAAACCCTCCCCCATCAGCGATCGCGTTTTACAACTCGGTCAGCCTAACGGATATATTCTTTGAGAATGCTATTGCGATTCGGATGACGGAGCTTGCGCAGAGCCTTTGCTTCAATCTGGCGAATCCGCTCCCGCGTAACATTAAAAATCTGACCAATTTCTTCGAGGGTCTTCATCCGGCCATCGTCCAAGCCGTAGCGCAGACGCAACACATCGCGTTCGCGGGGACTGAGGGTATCCAGAACGCTTTCGAGATCTTCACGCAGCAGGCTCTTCGAGACCTGGTCTTCAGGGGTTTCACCATCGGCTTCGATAAAGTCACCGAGGCGAGAATCTTCCTCTTTACCGATCGGTGTTTCCAGGGAAATGGGCAATTGGGCCGACTTGGCAATGAAGCGCAATTTCTCAATTGTCATTTCCATCCGGGTGGCAATTTCTTCTTCGGTGGGCTTACGTCCCATCTCTTGGGAGAGAATTTTAGTTGTCTTTTTGATCCGGGAAATGGTTTCGTAGAGGTGAACCGGCAGGCGAATGGTTCGAGATTGGTCGGCGATCGCCCGTGTAATGGCTTGACGAATCCACCAAGTGGCGTAGGTCGAGAACTTATAGCCCTTGGCGTGGTCAAATTTCTCAGCGGCGCGGATCAAACCCAGGGAGCCTTCTTGAATGAGATCTTGGAACGAAAGGCCCCGGTTCATGTATTTCTTGGCAATGGAGACCACCAAACGGAGGTTGGACTGTACCATTTTGTCCTTAGCACGGCGGCCCATAAACAGACGACGGCGAAAATCCGGAAAGTCCAGCTTGACCGCAGCGGCCCATTCTTCCAGGGAAGGCTCGTCATCCTCCTCTTCACGGGTATCCATCAGTTCATCCCGCACCCGCTCAAATTCGAGCAGTTCAGCGATTTTCCGCGCCAGCTCAATCTCTTCTTCGGCCCGCAGCAGGCGAATACGACCAATCTCTTGCAGATAGACCCGAATCGAATCTTCCGTGTAAGGCTTCTTGCGACTTTGCTCCCGTCGTTTGGTCGCTTTGACCTTTTTCGTCGCCGCTTTGACAGTGGGAGCTTCTTCCTCGCTGTCACTATTGGAAGATGCCGTTTTCAAAACTTCCTCTGAAGCCTCTTCAATGAGAGATTCAAATTCGTTTTGCGGTTGGGCAATTGCTGCGAGATTGTAATTCGCCTGAGTCATGCTGTTTTCCTCTTGCTCCTTTAAGTTAAGGCCAGAACAGTCGTTAATGGTCAATAGGTCGGTGGGAACTCAGCCTCATCCGTGGTAGATGCTCCCAACCATTGGGGAGATTACAGTTTGCAACTCGGACTTCAGCCGATCGCCATTGAGCAACCACCCACCGCCACCCCCGCATAAAAATGCTTCAGCAACAGACAAACGCGAGGTCTAGAAACCCCAAAGCGATTTCACCGTACCTTTGCCCTGAGCGATATTCATCCAGACTCCCATGCCAATCCATCTCAAGACCGCACACAAGTCGCCAAACTGTAACGTGAGTTACGCTGCCCCCCCGCCAGAGTCTGCTTCAATAGTCATCAAAACTGGACTTTAGATTTAACTCTGCCGTAGGCTGTCTGCTATTGTAATGAATCGGCCTCGAAATGGCAGCCTATTGGCGCTTAAATCTTGAAAAAATTGCGAAGACTTTACGTAGTTCTGGCATCGGGCACTTCAAGTAGTTTGTTTGAACCAAGAAGATTTACGGATGGGGGCAGAGGAGATTACTCTTCACCTAAAACAGACAAGGGGTGGGGAAAATTCCTGAACTGAAACTCACGTTACTCTCGTAATTGCACCGGCATCGCCAAATAGGTCATCTTGAGACCACTCAGGGGCGTGAAAATCACGGGTTGGGTAGAGCTGTTCAGGTGCAGCGTAATCTCTTGACTGGCCAGGGCTTTGAGACCATCCATGAGGTATTTAACATTGAAGGCGATTTCCTGAGGATCAGGGCTAGTCACTTGGGCGGGTAGGGAGGCGCGGCCGCTGCCGATATCCTGGGATTCAACCGAGAGGACAACCGTTTTGTTGGCGGGGTCAATTTCACAGCGCACCACGTTATTGCGGACATTGGCCAGCACGGCGATGCGTTCGAGGGCATTCTGAAACTGCTGGCGATCGAGGTTCACCTGATTGGTAAATTGGGTCGGAATGAGCTGTTGATATTGGGGATAGGCCCCTTCGAGCTTTCGGCTGGTGAGTTTGAGGTCGCTGCCTAGCTCAAACACCACCTGGCTCTCGTCAATCTTGAGCGTGATGGCATCTTCTGCGCCCAAGAGCCCTAGCATCCGCTCTAACTCCCGCAGGGCTCGGGCCGGAATCGTGACGTCGAGGGTCTCGGTGAGGGCGGCGTCTGTCTCTGCGGTAATGTTGGGCGTTTCCACCACTGCCAGGCGATGGCCATCGGTGGCAGCAAACTCGATCGCCTCGCCATTCAACATCAGGTGTACGCCCGTGAGCACCTGCTTGGTGTCTTCAGTGCTGGCGGCAAAGAGGGTCGCCTTTAAGCCTTCGCTCAGGGCCTCACTGGCCACCGTGACCGCCTCGCCAGCGGCGATCGTGGGCAATTCGGGAAATTCATCCGGGTTGAGGCTGGGCAGTTGGTAATGGCCCGAGGCGTAGGTCAGGGTGACTCGGGTGCTCTGGGGATCATCCTCATCGGCTTCATTGTTGTGATGGAGGGTGATTTCACCCTCCGGCAGGCGCGAGACAATATCGCCGAGGGTCTTGGCCGGAAGTGTCATTTTGCCGCTGGTGGTGACGGTGGCAGGCAGGCTCGTTTCAATGCCCAGGCTCAGGTCAAACGCCCGCAGTTGGACTTGTTGTTTGTCGCTATCGGCGATGAGCAGAATATTGCCGAGCACAGGGTAATTAGGGCGAGCGGGGACAGCGCGGCTCACCAAAGAGAGGTTGGCATTGAGGTCGCTTTGGGTGCAAGCAAATTTCATGGGGGCGATCGCAGCGGCAGGAAAGGTCATTATTGTACAGAACGGTCAGGGGGGAAGGGGCGATCGCTGAGATTAAGATTCTTCACGCGGTTCTCTCCCGGCTGAACAGGAATTGGGCACAATGCGGTTACAGGTCATGTCTTCTTCAAGTAGGACTGTCTACCCACGGGAGCGCAGGAGCAATGAGCGAAGCGGCAGTTTTTCTGGTTTTGGGTTTGGGGAGTCTGGGGCAGCATTGTGTGCTGGCCCTCAAGGAGTTTGGTGTACCGGTCATTGGCATTGAGCACCACAAACCCCAGGAATGGGAATTGCCGGAGGTGGGTGAGCTGCTCGATGACTTGATCGTTGGTGATATTTGTCATGATCCCTACCTGCATCAGGCTCAGGTGGCGCGATGTCGGGCGGCCTTAATCGTCACGAGCAATGAACGGGTCAATGCGGAGGCGGCCTTGGCAATCCGGCAACTCAACCCCGAGACCCGCTTGGTGGTGCGATCGAGCAAAGAGAACCTGAATCGGCTCCTGAGCGATCGCCTGGGCAACTTCTGTGCCTTTGACCCGACCCTGTTGCCCGCCATGGCCTTTGCGATCGCCGCCCTTGACCCAGAAACCGTGGGCTTTTTCCAACTCCAGGGGCAATGGCTACGGGTGGTGCAGCAGCGCATGGATGCCACCCATCCCTGGTGCGATCGCCGCCCCCTGCATGAAGTTGATAGTCGGCGGCGGCGTCTCCTGAGTTGCGTCCAGCCGGAGCAGGATGCCTTGAACCAGCTACCGCTTCTGCAATGGGAGGCGGAACATCGGCTGACCGCTGGCGATATCATCACCTATGTAGAAACCGCTGAGGCGTTTTTGATTGCCCAGCAACAACAAACTCGCCATCACCCTCAACCGCAATCGACCCGGTATTGGCCAACCCATTGGCAAGATCTCGGGCGAGATCTGGGACGGTGGGGGCGGCGTTTCTTACAGCTCAGTTTTCAGCAGCAAATTCGTCGCGTCGCCATTCTCTGTGGTTGCATTGTCATTCTCCTCTCAGGGTTGGGCACGGTGCTTTTTACCCTCCATCTGCCCCAACTGCCCTGGTTGCGTGGGTTTTACATCACAGCGACCCTGCTGCTCGGGGGCTATGGCGACCTATTTGGCGGCTTGGCTGCGGTCAGTGCGGAACTGCCCTGGTGGCTGGAGTTGTTTGCCCTGGGGCTGACCGTCACGGGCACGGCGTTTGTGGGCATTCTCTATGCCCTGCTCACCGAAGCTCTGCTCACTTCGCAGTTCAAGTTCAACCGCCAACGACCCCAAGTGCCCCCGCAGGGTCATACGGTGATTGTCGGGCTCGGGCGGGTGGGGCAACGGATTGGGCAGTTGCTCCAGGAGTTTCGCCAGGCGATCGTGGGCATTACCCTGCGTACCGATCTCGATGAAACGGTGCTACCCACGATGCCGCTGGTGATGGGCAACCTGAATACCGCCCTGAGCGATGCCAATGTGGCCACGGCCCACAGTGTGATTGTCGCCACGGATGATGAAATGCTCAATCTGGAAGTGGCTCTGACGACGCGATCGCTCAATCCTGGGGTGCGACTGGCAATTCGCACGGTCGGCCAGCGCCTGAGCAACCATCTCACCCAGCTTTTCCCGCAAGATCAAGTGCTCTGCACCTATGCGGTGATGGCGGAAGCCTTCGCGGGGGCGGCCTTTGGCGAACAGATCTTGAGCCTGTTTCGGGTGCATAACCAAACGGTGCTGGTGACGGAATATGAAATCGAGGCGATCGACACGCTCCACGACCAGCTCCTGAGTGAACTGAGCGAGGGCTATCACATTTTGCCCCTGCTCCACCAGCGCCCCCAGAAACCGCCGCAACTCCTTCCCTCGGCGGATCAACGGGTCAAGGTGGGCGATCGCTTAGTGGTGCTGGCCACAATCGAGGGGCTGCAACGGGTCGAGGTGGGCCAGCAGTTTCCCAAAAACTGCCATGTCCAAATCACCAAGCTGGCGACCCGTGAGGCGCAGTTTGAGGGAGCCAATATTCTCTCGCGGATCACGGGCTGCTCGTTGCAGACAGCGCGGCAATTGATGCAAGATTTGCCTGTGACATTGCCGCAACCATTGCATCAACGACAGGCGCAGCGGTTGGTGCGGACGCTGCGGCGGGCTCAGATTTCGGCGAGTTGGGAAAGATTATGATATTTCCGTACATCGAAAATCGGTACATCACGATATGAAGCCAACAGCTGAACAAACTCAGCAATTCATGGTTAATCCCAAACCTAGTATTAGCAACGATGGCGAACCAGCAGTTACGGGCCTACTTTCGAGAAACGCAAGCTGAAGCGGCATTTCGGGAAATTTTAAAGCGGGGGCTTGGCGAAAAAGATAAAGCTGCTGCTGCTGCTTTCAAGGCGTGGCAAGAGGAGCAGTCTACAGTGTCTTAAGGTGCTCTGTTTGCGCCCGGCAACATTTCGCTGGGGAGAAGTGATGCCAAAGTGGTTGTCTAAAGATTAGGTGCTTATGTAAATTGTGTATTTATGCAACAATTGTGGGGTGGGAGAGGGGCGATCGATTATTGTGTACACAATCCATTCTTCGAGTACGCAATATTCAGTTGCTGTGAACAGTTCGACGAATTGGATATGTAGACATGAAATGTCCACAAGCTACACTTTCTAGTAGTTCCGTATGAACAATAAAGAGGTGGGTCGATGAGAATCAAGTCTGTTAGTCTAAAGGGATTCCGTGGCTATTCAAGCCTAGTCAAAATTGAGTTTACTGATTTACTCGTTCTGGTTGGAAAAAATGATATTGGAAAATCAACAGTTCTTGAAGCTCTAGATATTTTCTTTAATGATGGAAAAGGGTGTGTGAAACTCGATAAAAATGACATTAACAAGGGGAACCTATTTGCAGGTGATAATTGCATCGATATTTTAGTTGAATTTGATGATCTTCCCAGCTCAATTGTCATTGACTCAACAAATGGAACAACTCTAGCGGATGAGTACTTGCTTTCGGAGAACGAAACCCTCCAAGTAATAAAGCGATACCCAAATGCTGGCAAAGAAAAGGTCTTTATTCGTGCATATCATCCAACAGCCCTGCCTTGCTGTGATCTTCTGCTCAAGAAGAATAAAGATCTGAAAAAATCCTGGAAAGCCAAGGACTAGACTGTCCGAATAAGTCGAAAAACTCTGTGCTCCGAAAATGTATATGGGACAGTCAGAGTAATCTAAAGCGCCAGGTGATTGATATTGAAGTAGCAAAGATAGATGCCAAAAGTATCTGGGAGCAACTAAAAACATATATGCCCTTATATTCTCTATTTCAATCGGACAGGAAAAACAGCGATGGTGATAGTGAAGTACAAGATCCGATGCGACTTGCGGTGAAAGAAATACTTGGAGACCCAGAAATCAAGACGAAGCTAAGAAATGTCGCTGACACAGTAAAATCAAGACTTGATCAGGTTGCAGACCAGACTCTAAACAAACTAAGGGATTTGAACCCAGATATTGCCTCATCGCTAAACCCTCAGGTACCTGAATATGACTCTCTTAAGTGGAACGATGTTTTTAAAAATGTAGCGATTTCTGGTGACGAAGAGATACCGATTAATAAGCGAGGAAGCGGCGTAAAAAGGTTGATTTTAATAAGTTTTTTCTGTGCCGAAGCGGAGCGGAGACAACAAGAGTCAAATCTTCCAAGTGTTGTTTATGCAATTGAAGAGCCAGAAACATCCCAACACCCTGATCATCAGCGGAGGCTTATTTCGGCGTTAATCGCTCTTTCTCAAGCTGCAAATACTCAAATTATTCTGACTACTCATAGCCCAGAAGTTGTCAAGCAACTACAGTTCGATGACATTCTGCTGATTGCTGGTCAATCAGCAGAAGATATTCAAAGGATTCAAGAGCGTGAACTTCCTTACCCGAGTCTTAACGAAGTCAATTTCGCCGCTTTCGGCGAATCTACAGACGAGTATCACAACGAGTTATATGGATTCATTGAAGCCGAGGGAAGACTCGATGAATTCAAAGCCGGTAAATCAACGAGATCATATAATAAGTGCAACAGAAATGGATCGATTACACCGCAGAAAATAGTGCTAACAGAGTATATTCGGCATCAAATACATCACCCAGAGAATAATAATAATGAAAGATTTAGCAAATCTGAACTACATCAATCCATTGAAGAAATGCGTCTCTTTATTCAGGATAATTTATAATTCTGGGTCTTCGGTACTTGGTGTGGTTGAAATCGCTAAACTCCCCTCACTGCAAGGCTTCCAGCGATTTTACCTAAAATCAGTGTTCAGAATGCTCAAACCCTTACACAGCAAGCCTTTCGGGTCTGATCTTTGAGGATTTTACACACTAACTCTGGAAGAGCCGAGAAATCTAAAATCTGTGCTTTATTTAAGAACCAAGATTAATCGTAAGGTGGGCAAAATCAGTAAGATTAAAATCAACGCATAATTCTCAATATTTGCCCACCCTACAGCTAAACCTTGGGGAAACGGGCAGAATGATGATAAAAAGAACTAGCAGGCTAACCCTATGAATCAGAAGGACTTCAGCCTCTTAGGGTGCTTGCTGCTATAGGAGGTAGAAAGGTCGATAAATCTATGACTCTAGCAATTGCCCTTGAAACTGCCCCAATAGAGACCAATCCTCAAGGTGTTGTTCGGGTTGCTCAAACTCGCGTCACTCTAGATACTGTCGTGGCTGCTTTTCTTGGGGGATGTACACCAGAGGAGATAGGGGAGCAGTATCCATCGCTACAACTGCCAGATATCTACCTGTTTATTGGTTACTACCTTAAACATCGAGATCAGGTGCATACCTATCTTGAAGAACGTCAACAGCAGGTGGATTTGATCCGGCAAGAGGCTGAACAACCCTTCAATCCTATTGGAATACGCGATCGTTTGCTTGCTCGACGCAATCAAGCCCGGTACTCTAGATGGCTCAACTCCTGGTTAGCTGGCTTTGCGTCGAGTCCTTGCACTCGTGCTTGAAGGTTGTCGGTGAGTGCGAGATTTTCCAGTTAGGGCGTGTCATCAATTAAACTCAGAGGCCTTATGGAACAAGGGATAGAGCGCCCGACCCAAAAAACAGGGAAAGGGGCTGTGCGCCAGATATAGCAATGGTTTGAAACCTAAATGATGACAGCCCCTAGAAGACAGCGAAAGGAGATACAGATCATGCAAAGTATTAAACTCAAATCCCGCATTGGCTCAGATGGCATCTTACATTTAGATATTCCAGTAGGGATAACTGATAAAGACTTAGAAGTAATGATTGTTTTTCAAGCGATCGCACCACAAGCCGCAGTTTCTCCACCAGCATCTTTGGGGTGGCGATCGGACTTTTTTGAGCGGACGGCTGGTAGCATCCAGGATGAAACTTTTATTCGGCATCCTCAGGGAGACTTTGAAGAGCGGGAAGTATTTGATTAATGTACTTGCTTGACACGAACACTTGCATTGTATATTTGAGATCTCCAGATCCGACCGTGAGACGACGGTTAGAATCTATCACTCCTGCTGAAATTATTGTTTGTTCAGTGGTCAAAGCAGAGTTATTTTATGGAGCAATGCGGAGCCGTAATCCAGACCGTAACCTAGCAGTTCAGCAAGAATTCGTGAATGAGTTTGTTTCTTTGCCCTTTGATGACTTTTCAGCCATGACTTTTGGCAGAATTCGCAGCCAACTCGCGGCGGCTGGCACTCCCATTGGCCCCTATGATTTACAGATTGCTGCTATCTCCTTAGCGCATCACTGCATTCTTGTAACTCACAACACCAGAGAGTTTAGTCGGTTTGATGGGCTGCAAATTGAAGATTGGGAAGCAGAAGGATGAGCTAAGTTACTGGAAAGCAAACTCGTTTTTGCCAAATAAAAAAGCTCTCTGAACTGGTCTGATGGTGAAATTTTGGCAACCCTTAAAAAATGCCTCAATGACGATCGCCGCGCTTTCTGGTGTCGGACATATTGCCCCGATCTTCGGCATAGGCTGTTGAGTCAGGTGGATGAGACCAGGAAAAAATCTCTTCGATCGGATCAAGGGGAATGAGGTGTGCGATCGCCTGCTCTTGGAGTTGCAGCCACTGGACAGCTATACTCATGAAGTAGTAACTTTGGCCTTTACTGAGTGCACCTGTAGGGAGTCTGGATTGTTATTTGCCTATGTCCATCACATCACGAAGTCTGCAGAAGCTCCTGCGCGAGAATATTTCAGGTCGTGATCCCCTCATCGTTTCCCCAGAGCAAGCTCAGGAACTCGCGGAGGACTTGCTGGCGCGGGTTGAATCTCTCCCTGGCGCAGAGCGGCATGATAACTGCCACGCTCACCGTCCTTTCCCGCCGAGAACCGCGACGGACGAGCCCCCCACCAAAACGTTCTGTTGCTGCGTTTTGCTCGAAGAAGCGAGCGATCGCTGGTATCCCCGTCACACCCATCTGCACTTGTTTCGGCATCTAGATCAACAGCTTTGGGTCGAATTGGGCGGGGAGCGATCGCCCGCTCCCGTTTCCGATCTTGCCGAAGTCGTTGCCCTAGCCCAAGCCTTTCACCAACGGGTCGAGCAGCAAAAAGCCAAGGCCGCCAAGCGCCAGAAACAGAAAGATCTAAAAACCCAAGCCATTTTGGCTCAGGTGCGTAAAATAGCCAAGGAAGATCAATTTGACTTTGCCACCGAGGTAGATAGCGTTAAACTCAAGCTGATCATCCGCCTGTCTGACAACGACTACTTTGCAATTTTGATTCCCTTTGGTCAATTCAAAGATGTCTTGCCCAAGTTGCGTACAGCAATTCAAGCACTGCGAGAAACCTACAGCAGCGGCGTACGTTTTAAAACCCATCTCAAGCGCGGCTATCGTCGTTCTAATTGGACACGTCACGAGGACTTGTAGACTTGTAGCCAAAGACAGAAAACAGATTAACGTTAGTAGGGGCGAAACGCTTGCGCCCTCTGAAGGCAGAAGGCATATTTTAAGACATGATTCGTATTGATGCTCACGAACTTTATCAAGTCCTCGAACTCACACCGCCGGAGCAAAATATCCTTCTGGTGGGGAAACATGGTATTGGCAAGTCTCAAATCATTGATCATTACTACCGTCAGCGTCAAAACTTGCCTGTAATTCCCTTCTTTCTGGGTCAGATGAGCGATCCGGGGGACTTGATCGGTTTGTTACATAAAGACGAACAGACCGGGCGTTCGGTGTTTCTGCCCCCCTATTGGTGGCCTGCGCCCGACCAAGCGGTCGTGCTGTTTCTTGATGAGCTCACTGAATTTCCGAGAGCCATCCTCGATCAGTTGCGTCAGCCTCTGGAGGAGGGCGTTCTCTGG
>JBMYQW010000062.1:0-16473 GCA_049601735.1 Spirulinaceae cyanobacterium | reverse complement strand
GGCGTGACGGGCCACGTGCAGGCCGTTGCCCCAGAATGGGGCCCAGCAGGCTTCAACCCCTTTAATCCGGGGGGAATTGTGGCGCACCACATTGCTGCTGGTGTTGTGGGGATTATTGCGGGGGTCTTCCACCTCTCAGTGCGTCCCCCCGAACGGCTCTACAAAGCCCTCCGGATGGGGAACATTGAGACGGTGCTCTCGAGCAGTATTGCGGCGGTCTTCTTTGCAGCTTTTGTGGTCGCGGGAACAATGTGGTACGGCAGTGCCGCGAGCCCGATCGAACTCTTTGGCCCCACCCGTTACCAATGGGATCAAGGCTATTTCCAACAAGAGATCAATCGCCGTGTTGACGCCGATATTGCGGCAGGCGCAACTCCCTCTGAAGCCTGGTCGAATATTCCCGACAAGCTCGCTTTTTACGATTACATTGGTAACAGCCCCGCTAAAGGTGGTTTGTTCCGGGTCGGCCCCATGGTTGATGGCGATGGCATCGCCACCGAATGGCTGGGGCACCCGGTCTTCAAAGACAGTGAGGGTGAGCAGCTCTTTGTGCGGCGGATGCCGAACTTCTTTGAGACCTTCCCCGTGGTCTTGACCGATGCTGACGGCAACGTTCGTGCGGATATTCCTTTCCGTCGGGCTGAGTCGCAGTACAGCTTTGAGCAAGCGGGCTTAACAGTCAGCTTCTATGGTGGTGCACTCGATGGTCAAACCTTCGATGATCCACGTCTGGTGAAGCAGTACGCTCGTAAAGCCGAGTTGGGTGAACCCTTCAGCTTTGACCGGGAAACCTTGGGCTCGGATGGGGTGTTCCGCACCTCCACGCGTGGCTGGTTTACCTTCGGTCATGCGGTCTTTGCGCTGCTCTTCTTCTTTGGCCATATTTGGCATGGTTCGCGTACCCTCTACCGCGACGTGTTTGCGGGTGTGGGTGCTGACCTGGAAGAGCAAGTGGAATGGGGCTTGTTTGCTAAGGTGGGTGACAAGACCACCCGGCTTAAGGCTTAGGTTGACCCCTTAAGGCTCAAGTTCCTGCCTTGGGATTGAACTTGAGTTGAACGATTCAATCAAACGCAAAGGAGAAGTGAGCATCACTTCTCCTTTTTTTGTGGCGCGATCGCTCAATTGGGCACGAAATCAACAGCCGTTTGATGGCATAATGCAGTACAGAAGAAGATTAGTAAGAAGGTTTTTAAGCAACATATGGATATTTTGACATTGGGCTGGGTTTCGGTTTTGGCGCTCTTTACCTGGTCGATCGCCATGGTGGTCTGGGCTCGCAACGGCTTCTAAACCCGCTGGTTTCTACATTTGCATAATTGAGAACAGATTTTCTCCCTTTCTAAGGGGGATTGAGGGAGATTAGCGTACCCTACCTACTATATTGGAAGATTCCCTAAACGCTTGATCATGACTTCAGAGTTGTTAACGAACATTTCGCTACTTGATCTGCTTTTTTTGGCTGCGATCGCCCTGCTCATCTCCATCAGTGGCGGGGTAATCTATCTCTCCACGATCGAATGGCGCGATCGCCGTCGTCAGAGCCGTGATAAAAAATTGGGAAGTTGACTGAGCTGAATCATCCCATCGTTGTAGAGAGTTTTGGGATAATCGATCGGGAAGTGGGCGAGCATTCCTGGCCGCCGGAGAAATATGCGATCATCCGACGGGCCATTCACGCCACGGCTGACTTTGAGTTACAGCGGCTCTTTCGATTTCAGGCACGGGCGATCGCAGCAGGAATTCAAGCCATTCAGTCGGGCTGCGCGATCGTAGTCGATGTCACCATGGTGCGCCAGGGGATTTTGACGATGCTCGGCAAAACCTTCCAGAACCCGGTGATCACCGCCCTTGACCGAGCCGAGCCACCGATTCCCGGTAAAACCCGCACGGAAGCGGGGCTTTTGCGCTGTCTCGCACAATATCCCGATGCGATCTATGTAATTGGCAACGCACCCACCGCTTTGCTAGCCCTCTGTGCTGCTAAGACCACCCCTGTACTTGTTATCGGTGTACCCGTGGGATTTGTGCAGGTTGAAGCTGCCAAGCAAGCCCTGATGGCAACCGATTTACCCTATATTTGTGTGGCTGGGCGTAAGGGGGGATCAGCGGTGGCAGCTGCGATCGTCAATGCCCTTGTAGTGTTGGCTTGGGAGGCACAGCAAGCTCAATGCCAGATCCAGAAATAGACCTCGGCTAGAGTGCGATGGGGATTGTGATCGTAGGCGTTGAGCAGATATCCAAGCCAAATATGCCCATTCAAGAAAACCAAACCCCCCACGAGCACCAGACCCAGCCAGCGCCAGACTTTGCTCAGGGAAAGAGAAAATTTGTCTAAAACCCAAGCGGCGGATAAGGATAACGCGGGCAGGGTTTCGATAAAAGCACGGTGGCCGAAGGAATTGGCGAAGTTATCCCACAAGCCATTCAAGATCCATAGTCCTGTAAAGCCAATAACCGTGGTGAAAAGAAGTCCCCAATGCTGCGATTGCGCTCTGCGCATGAAGGGTGAAACCAAACCCACCAAGGTCATGGTGACCAAAACCAAATACCAGGGATGATGGAGAAACACGCCCCAGGCTTGACCCACAACAGCACGCCAGATACCGGGCAAACCGGCATAGAATCCTTCACCTTTGTAGGGATAGAGGATAAATCGGCCCCAGAGCCAGAAGTAAGCGAGTTGCTGAATGAGTAGAAAAAAACTGCCACCGGCCAATAAGGGCGGCCAGTTTTTTAGCTGTTTGAGTTGAGACTGAAACAGGAGGGTAATAAAGGGCAGAAATACCAAATTGCTCAGACGAACTACAATCAATAACCCGGAAATGGCCCCGACGATGCCGCTGGCTAGTTGGGGCCGTCGGGCCAAGAACGGACGCTGGGTGGAGAACCAAATCAGACCGTTGAGCAGGGCAACACCTGCGGCATGGGACATGGCGGGTTCCTTGGCAATGTAATGCAGTAAATTAGTTCCAGCTAGACTCAAACCGCTCACCAGCAGCGCCGTTTCGCTGCGAATGCCATAGCCCAGCAACGCATGGAAGAAAAGGTGAAAGCTCCATAGAACCAAGAGCACCAGCGAAACCGTTACCCAGACATGATAGGGAAGACTGGCTCCATCGGTGGCAAAGGGTGTTACCAACGCGGTGAGATGACCAGCCACAAAGCCCGGCAGGGTCAGGATGGCCATGCCGATGGGGTATTTATTCGGTGGGAGGCCCCGGGGTGTCAGGCGCTCCATGTCTGATGGCAGCGGATCAGGGCTATAGAGCAAGGCATAGTCATTACGGAAGTCCACATCGCCATCCATGAGGATCGATCGCGTCCAGGCATAGTAGCCGTTGGCGTCACTGATAATCAGATCAACGGAATCGCCTGAAACGATTGAGACGGTCATGACACAGAGGGTCAGCAGCAAAAGACCCCCTAAAAACAGATAAAAAAGTTTCTGGGGCGCAGGACGCTGTTGAAACCAGATGAGCATTTTGGTGAGCAGAAGCTAGAAAAATACCAGAACAATGAAGAGTGCGATCAGAGTTGCAGACTGAGTGATTGAGATTATACGGGGCGCTGGGCCACGTTAGCGATCGGACTCCATTGATATCGTTCATCCTTATATATCTCCCAGATTTCGCTCTGAATATCCTTCGGGAGATCCGAGATCTTTGATGTAACCTCTTCTTTTGATAGTTGCGAATCATCCAATTCATTAATGATTAAACGTTGGATATATGGCTTTCCTGAGTATGATGCAAGGCGTGACAGTGATATTGGCTCTAAAGCAAATTGTTGCCGCTCTATCTGAGGAACTCGCCTCACCACCCTCCCTTGCTGCACCACATGAGTCAACTCATGTGCCAATAACTCCTGTCCCCCCTTACCCTCCGGCTGATACGCTCCCGCCCGAAAAAACACATCCTGCCCCGTCGTAAACGCTTTCGCCTGAATCGACTGATTAAGCTGATCGGCCTGGGCATCTGCATGGACTCGCACCCCACCAAAATCCGCACCAAACGCCTGCTCCATTGGCTCCCGCACCGCGTCACTCAGCGGCTGTCCCTTGCCCCGCGCCTGGCTGATCCCCTGCTCCACATCCTGGGGCGCAGCCATACCATTACCCTCAGCGGCGCGTAACTGCACTTTTGGTATCACCATCTGCCGCTGAAGCGCCTGATCCTCCTCTTCTTGGGGCTTCTGGCTCACCTGCGGCCCATGGATCTCATCCACCACCTGCCGCGCCACCTTATCCGCTTCCTGCTCATACTGATCATCCGCCGCCCCTACGGTTAACTGCGGCTGGAGCAGGGTTGCTGTGCTGGCTTCGAGAGCATTCAGTTCAGCCACCACCGACGGCGGCATCAGCGCATCCGAGGGCAAATTCGCAAACTGCGGCGGTTCCGGGCCGTCGTAGCCAAACCCACGCGGCGGCTCAAACAGGGGCTTTTTCTTGGCAGCTTGCTGCTGGGAGGAGCGTTGTTGCACAGCACGCGAAATCTTCGATTGAAATGCCATCGAACGTACCTCACTCGATTGAGAGCAGAGAAGACGATTTGCCCCCCAGTCTACAACCAAACCACTGACTTGGATGGATCAGCGACCTGGATTATTGAGCCAAGTTTTCAAACTTGGTTAACTCGGGCTGGAACAAGAGCCTCACTGTCCCGGTCGGGCCATTGCGGTGCTTAGTAATAATTAATTCGGCGGCATTTTGGTCGGGTGAATCGGGATTGTAATAAACATCACGGTAGAGCATCAAAATTAAATCTGCATCCTGTTCAATTGAGTTATGGACAATAAAGTCATTGGCAATGAAATTGTGGAGCTTGGGTACAGTCATATCATAAACCTCTTCTGATCCATCAGATTCAATTGAGCTGATCTGATCCCAATAAACATCACTATTGGCTAGAGCTTCTAACTCTTCCGATTCAATGATATTGGCAACCTTTGTTGCACGTTCTCGGCTCAAGTTGCTCTTGAAAAGAGTACTGCCGCAATATGACATTCTTAGTCCGGCTTGCAGTTCACGCTGGGTCATCCCTTTTTCACGAGTCGCTGGTGTAATCAGTGAGTGCCAAACATTTTTGGGGATCGTATCTCGATTAGGATTATGAGTAGAATTTTTGAGATGATCTTTGATTTTAATGACCTCTTGCTTCTTATATTCTCCTACTGCACCAACGTACTGAATGAACTCACAGATATCTGGTTTTCCAGTAATGATTACATGGTATTGCTCTCTTCCTTTATCTAGTTGCTTTACGTTTTTTAGCCGAGCGTTAATATTAATTCGTAACAGTAGGCTCTGCACATCTTGAGCAAGCTGTTTGGAACTGGTTGCGTAATATGCTGTGGGACGAGAACTTTTTCCTTGGACAAGTTTTATAGAACCATCTGTGCTCCATAAATGACGCAAGAAAATAGAGATTGCTTCATTGGACTGCTGAAAAACAGACTGGGGAACATATTTCTCATGGGAACGCAAACCAAATATTTTAAGGCTATCCAGCCAGGTTGCTACAGGATTATGAACATTATGAGTCAGCCGCTGTGTTGAGGTTAGATAAACCTGATACCAATTTCTCTCTTGCTTAATTCTCGGTGTAATTGTTTCGCCAAATACTTCAGTCGCTAGTTTCTGTACCTGTTGAGCTAGATCGAACTCTCTAGTTGTGTACTGAATAGCATGGCGAGGTAATGTACATCCATCACCCATCAGATGACCAAGCAATGCTAATTCTGAGTGGCTGATTGAATTCCTCTTTTGCCCTGGAATGAGTCGTGGTAGAGCAATGGCTTCACCTTGTTTCAAATCACCTAGCCGCTTCCATCCTTGAATTGTCAGAAAGCGATGATTATCCGTTGCACGAATAGTCCGCCCCAGACGAGTCGTCAGCCTCCAAGTCTCTTTTAAACCAGTGCTAAAAACTTGACTCACAGTTGCAGGTTCAATTTTCCAAGACTGTTGGTTTAAAGCCCAAACCTGAAAATTGGATTTTCCTAGCAATGTTTTTAATGGGACGTATTGACCCGTGTCAACAAGCGGAATCAAGGTCTCCCCAGTCAAACAGCCCGATTCTCTGAGATCACTCATCATCGGTCGCTTATTCGTCCGGGACTCTACGCCGCGACTCAACTGGGAGAGGGCGATCACGGGCGCATTCACCTCCCGAGCCAGACCTTTGAGCGATCGCGTAATTTTAGACAACTCCTGCACCCGGTTGTCCCCACCGCCTTCCATGAGTTGTAAATAATCCAGCAAGACCAGCCCCAACCGTCCGCCTTGCTCCGCCTGAAGGCGGCGCACCTGGGAGCGCATTTGCATTACGGTTAAGGTGGCGGTGTCGTCGATGAAGATGGGCAAGTCGGCGAGTGTTCCGATCGCATTGGCTACCCCTTCCATTTCTTCGGTGGTGATGTTGCCCGAGCGCAGCCGATTGCTCTCAATACTGGCTTCCGACGCCAAAAGTCGTTGCGCTAACTGCTCCTTGGACATTTCTAGGCTAAAGACGGCGATCGGCAATTGGTGGAGTTTGGCAATATTTGCCGCAACGCCCAGCCCAAGGGCAGTTTTACCCATCGAAGGTCTCCCCGCCAAAATGATCAAATCCGATCGCTGCAAACCACTGGTCATCGCATCGAGGTCATAGAAGCCGCAGGTCAAACCCGGTAAGGCGGTTTTTTCTTGCAGGCTCTCCAGGGTGTTGAATGTGTTGACCAGCGTATCGGCGATCGGCGTTAGGCCCTGCTGGGGGCGCTCTTGGGTGAGGGCAAAGACTTTTTGCTCCGATTGATCCAGCACCTGTTCGAGTTCTTCAGTTGTGTCGTAGCCGAGTTCAGCAATTTCATAACTCACACCAATGAGTTGCCGCCGCACAAACTTGTCCATAATCAGACCGGCGTAGCGATCGATATTCACCGCCGAAACTGTGCGTTCAACGAGCTGGGCTAACTTCGCTGTGCCGCCGATTTTATCGAGCAGATCATGGTCTTGGAGCCAACTCGTCACGGTCATCAGATCCGTCGGGCGTCCTTGACGATGCAGCGTGATCATCGCGCCGTAAATATCTCGGTGTAAGGTGTCGTAAAAGGCTTTGGGGTTGAGAATATCTGCGACCCGTCCCATACCTTCCGGGTCGAGCAAGACGCCGCCTAAAATGAGTTCTTCCGCCTCCAAGTTTTGGGGCGGCAGCATTTGGCTCAGGGCAGTAAAATCGTCAGGCATTTAGGCAGCCTTCACTCCTGAACCGCCGACTCCGAGGTGCGCTTGGCCTGCTCCAGCGCCAGATGGTTGCGCTCCCGTTCGAGTTCAGCTTCTTCCGCTTCTAGGCGTTCGCGGCGGCTGGCCAGCTCTAGCATCTTCATGCTCATCTCCTGGCTCTTGAGCGTGAGTTCCTGCCGCCATTGTTCAATGTTTTGCGGATCGCCCAGCAAAGAGGGAGCGGTGATGATATTTAAGCCCTGGATAAGGAGGGGCAGCGCCAGCTTGATATCAGCACAATTAAAATTGGCATCTAGCTCCAGCAGGACTAAAGTCCCCGCCTCCCAAGACTGCGCCTCAGCAGCAGTGGGCAGGCTCACCGTCATCTGTTCCGGATTGTTGTGGGTTTCAATCGTCCACTTGCCATCGACGGCTTGACGCGCCAAGACCGCCACCGCAAGCTGCTGGGGCGGATTGTACGTCTTGACTTGGGCAAGGTAGACCATGTGATCTGGGATTGTGATCTTGGAGAGGGATCGGGGAGCGAGAAGTGAGCAGATGGGGCAGTGAGCGCCAATTATTGAAGCTGGTTGAGGCGATCGCGCAGAATCTCGGCTTGGGTTTGAGCCTCCGCCAGCGATGCCCGAGCACCAGTAACCACATCCTCCGGCGCTTTACTAACGAAGTTTTCGTTTTGTAAACGCCCCGTCAGGTTGGCAATTTCCTTCTCCACCTTAGCGAGTTTTTGGCTTAATTTCTCCTGTAAGGCAGTGAGATCGGCAAAACCTTGTAACGGAATGAGCACCTGCACTGTATCCACTACACCAGCAAAACTCTGACCCAAATCACGCGGCACTTCGGCGGAGATGGCGATCGTCTCACCCCTTGCCAAGTCTTGGATGTAGGCTTGACCTGCTTCCAGAATCCGCCGCTCCTCCGAGTTCTCGCTCTGAAGGAAAATAGGGACTTTCGCACCGGGTTTAATTTCGGCTTCCGCCCGCAGGTTGCGGATCGTGCGCGTTGTGCCAATCAGCAGGTCAAATTCCGCTTCGAGGCTGGGGTTGATCAGGCTAGTAATGGTTTCTTCCGGCGCAGGCGCAACCGATTCCGCGATCGCCGTCTCCAGGGTCGAGTCTGGGATGGGCTCGGGGTCTACATTGTCTGGTTGAACGGTTTCCGGTTGAGGCGCAACCGATTCCGCGATCGCCGCCTCCAGAGTTGAGGTTGAGATGGGAATTACATCAGGTTCGGCTGTTTCGGGTTGAGCAACTTCAGGCTCAGGAGGTGCCGATGGGCTCGTTTCCGGCTGAGGGATTTCTTCACTAAAAGAGCCATTCAGCTTGCCGCGCACTTGCTGGAGCACATTCTGGAGCCATTGCCCGGTGGCCTGACGGCGATCGCGCCACAACAGCCGCGTCACGCCAAAGTAGAGCACCCAGGAGAGCCCCACGAGTTGGAACGCAGGTTTGAACAGGGGAATGCTGTTGAGGGTGTGGAGAACTGCGCCGAGGAGCTTGAGCCCGAAAATGACGCCAAAGCCAATGCCCAGGGTGAGCCAGAGGCTTTGGTTTTCGGTGAACCAATCGGGTAGATCTAGGGTTTCGGTGGCTGTTTCAGGTTCAGGAGCGGCTGAAGCGGTTGGCGTCTGCTCAGGTTCGGGGGGAGTTGTTTCAGTCTCGGCTTCAGGGGGTGTTGCGTCGGTATCAGCGGGAGCAGAATCCTCGGTTGCGGGTGCGGGGGGTGCGATCGCTTCCGGTTCAGGGGTTTCCTCGGTGACTGGCTCTGTTGAATCTTGTGAATCGGGGGTGGCGATCGCTTCCGGTTCAGGACTGTCCTCGATATCTGAATCTGGGGCAGCGATCGCCGCTTCCCCTTGATCCACGCGATCTGCCACGGGCATTGTCAAAACCTCATCCACCACCGGATAGGTCTGCCGCGCCAGACTGGCTGTATTTGCTGGGGACGCATCAACGTGGGTTAAGGTCTGCCAAATTTCTTCGGTGATGTAGGGCATAAAGGGGTGCAGCAGGCGCAGAATGCCCTCTAGCACGTAAGCCAGCGTCTGCTTGGCCACGAGCCGCGAGGCAGGGTCACTCTCTTCGCGCAGGCGGGGCTTGACCAGCTCAATGTACCAGTCACAAAAGTCACCCCAAATAAATTCGTAAATGCCCTTGGCCGCCTCGCCCAAACCGTAGTCATCCACATAATTACGAGTCTCCTGGACGGTTTGATAGAAGCGCGAGAGAATCCAGCGATCGCTCAACTCCAACGCTTGCACCTGGGGAGCACCCAACTGCGCCGGGGTCTGATCCTTCAGGTTCAAAAGCACAAACCGTGCCGCATTCCAGAGCTTATTGGCAAAGTTACGCGAGGCTTCCACGGACTCCGACTCATCGGTCTTGCGGTTGTATTGCAGGCTGATGTCTTGCCCTGCCCCAGCGACTTCCCGGATCAGGGTGTAGCGCAGGGCATCCGCGCCGTATTTTTCAATCAGAATCAGGGGATCAATGCCGTTGTTGGCCGACTTGGACATTTTCTTGCCCTTTTCATCCCGCACCAGCCCATGGATATAGACATCTTTAAAGGGCATTTGGCCGGTGAAATGACCCGCCATCATCGTCATCCGCGCCACCCAGAAGAAGATGATGTCAAAGCCCGTCACCAGGGTCGAGGTGGGGTAATAGGTGGCGAGATCGGCGGTTTCTTCGGGCCAGCCCAGCGTCGAAAAGGGCCATAAACCCGAGGAAAACCAGGTATCGAGCACATCCGGGTCCCGCTCAATGCGCACCTCTTCGCCAAACTCGGCTTTCGCCTTTTTCCAGGCTTCGGCTTCATGATGCGCCACCACGAAGGGCGTCGTATCGGTAATTTGCCCCTCGGTGAGATTCACCGCATACCAAGCCGGAATCTGATGCCCCCACCAGAGTTGCCGCGAGATGCACCAGTCCTTGAGGCGCACCAGCCAATCTCGGTAGACCTTGCTCCAGCGACTGGGCACAAAGCGGGGCGACTGGTGTTCATCCAGCTCGGTTAAGGCCCGCTGGGCCAGGGGCTCAATTTTGACAAACCATTGGGTCGAAATGAGCGGCTCCACAGGAACTTTGCCGCGATCGCTGTGGGGGACGGTATGGGTATAGTCTTCAATCTTGACCAAGTTGCCCAGTTCTTCCAGGCGCTTGATGACGTTTTTGCGGGCAATGAAGCGATCTTGCCCCGCAAACTCCCCAGCGGCGGCGTTGAGCGTGCCGTCCTTATTCATAATGTTGATCGAGGGCAGACTGTGCCGCTGACCCATCTCGAAGTCATTGGGGTCGTGGGCAGGTGTCACCTTGACGCAACCCGTACCAAAACTGGGGTCAACTAAGTCATCGCCAATGATCGGAATCTCCCGATTCATAATCGGCAGCGTGATCGTGTTGCCAATCAGGTGCTGGTAGCGTTCATCACTGGGGTTCACCGCAACAGCTGTATCCCCGAGCATCGTCTCTGGTCGGGTGGTCGCCACCTCCATCGCGCCGCTGCCATCACTGAGGGGGTACCGAAAATGCCAGAGATGCCCGGCCACTTCCTTGGGTTCCACCTCCAGATCAGACACGGCGGACTGGGAGGCCGGACACCAGTTGACTAGGTATTGCCCCCGATAGATCAGCCCTTCTTCGTAGAGCTTCACAAAGGCGGTAAGGACGGCTTGGGAGAGGCGATCGTCCATCGTGAACCGCTCCCGTGACCAGTCTGCCGAGAGCCCCAAGCGCCGCAGTTGATTGACAATGCGCCCACCGGATTCGGCTTTCCAAGTCCAGGCGCGATCGAGGAATTTCTCTCGCCCCACTTCATCTTTCGTCTTGCCGTCGGCGCGAATCTGCCGTTCTAGAATCGTCTGTACGGCAATGCTGGCATGGTCGGTTCCGGGCAGGCAGAGGGTATTTTTCCCGAGCATCCGTTGGTAGCGCACCAGGGTATCGATCAGCGCCGTCTCAAAGGCATGACCCATATGCAGGCTACCCGTGACGTTGGGCGGCGGGATCACCAGGCTATAGCTCCCTTGCTCGGTCTCGGCGGCTGCATCGGCTTGAAAGACGGCTTGTTCTTCCCAGTAAGCCTGCCATTTGGTTTCGGTACTCTTAGGGTCGTATTGGGTGGCGAGGGTGGTCGGCGTCGCGCTCATGCAGGCGTTGGGGTGAAGGGGATCAGACCTCCATTTTGCCATAGAGATGTTGACCTGCCACGGTCGTGGGTGAGGAGGTAGGGGATAGGTTTTTGGAAACATTCAGTGAGGGGTGAGCGGAGCTGCACCGCCTCTTCTGCTGTGTTCTGGAGCTAGAGCTGGTTACAATAGAATGCTGCTAGCATCGTCAGTAGTACTAAAAAATAAGTGCGTTTGAACGACAGCGATCGCCCCTGGCACTGCGCTGATCAAGGTTAAGAATTTAATCCGGTCATTGCAGAATGCGCTAATTCTTGGCAGGCGAGACGCCTGCGCTACGGAATTCCCGATTTATTTTCTGAACTCTCATCAACGCGATCGCTCCTCCTCTCCTCCCATTCCGGCCCCTATGTCCACCGAACTCGTCACCGAAATCAGCCAAGCGGTTGATGCCCGCCGCAACTTTGCCATCATCTCTCACCCGGACGCGGGTAAAACGACGCTGACCGAAAAGCTCCTGCTCTACGGGGGCGCGATCCATGAGGCGGGCGCGGTCAAGGCGCGGCGGGCACAGAAGAACGCCACCTCTGACTGGATGGAGATGGAGCAACAGCGAGGCATTTCGATCACCTCCACCGTATTGCAGTTTCTCTACGACGACTGCCAGATCAACCTGCTGGATACGCCCGGTCACCAAGACTTTAGTGAAGATACCTACCGGACGCTGGCTGCGGCAGACAATGCCGTGATGCTGATTGATGCGGCCAAAGGTCTAGAGCCGCAAACACGAAAGCTGTTTGAGGTCTGTAAGTTGCGATCGCTCCCCATCTTTACTTTTGTCAACAAAATGGATCGCCCCGGCCGCGACCCGCTGGAGCTGCTTGATGAAATTGAGCAGGAGTTGGGTTTGCAGACCTATGCGGTGAACTACCCGATCGGCAGTGGCGATCGCTTCAAAGGCGTCTACAACCGCCGCACCCAGCAGGTGCATCTGTTTGAGCGTACGGCCCATGGAAAAAAAGCCGCCGAACAGACGATTGTGGCATTGGACGATCCTCAGTTAGAGACCTTAATCAATGACGAAGAACTCTACCTGCAACTCCAGGAAAACATTGAAATTCTTGATGAAATTGCCCTCGACTTTGATCTCGATGCGATTCATGCGGGCCAGATGACGCCGGTCTTTTTCGGTTCGGCGATGACGAACTTTGGCGTGGAACTGTTTCTGAGGGCGTTTTTGGACTATGCCCTCAAACCCGAGGGTCGCCAGTCCAACCAAGGCGAAATTGAGCCGACTTACCCGGACTTTACCGGCTTTGTCTTTAAGCTCCAGGCTAATATGGACCCCAAGCACCGCGATCGCGTCGCTTTCATTCGCGTCTGCACGGGCAAGTTTGAGAAAGACATGACCGTCAGCCATGCCCGCACGGGTAAAAACGTCCGCCTCTCGCGGCCTCAGAAGCTCTTTGCCCAAGGACGGGAATCTTTAGATGTGGCTTACCCAGGGGACATTATTGGCCTCAATAATCCAGGGGTGTTTGCGATCGGTGACACCATTTATCAAGGCAAAAAACTCGAATACGAGGGCATTCCCTGCTTCTCACCCGAGCTGTTTGCTTACCTCAAAAATCCTAACCCCTCCAAGTTCAAACAGTTCCATAAAGGCATTACGGAACTCCAAGAAGAGGGGGCGATCCAGATCATGAATGACACTGACGAGTTCAAGCGCGATCCGATTTTGGCGGCAGTGGGTCAGTTGCAATTTGAAGTGGTACAGTTCCGAATGCAAACCGAATATAACGTGGAAACACGCCTTGACCCCTTGCCCTACAGCCTCGCTCGCTGGGTGATGGGCGGCTGGGAGGCGCTAGAGAAGGTGGGTCGCTTGTTTAACACGATGACGGTTAAAGATCTCTGGGGTCGGCCGGTCTTGCTGTTCCGGAATGAATGGAATATGCAGCAAATTGCTGGGGATCATCCAGAACTGAAGTTGAAGAATACAGCTCCGGTGGGTTCTGGGGGTTAGCAACGTACTTCAGCCCGTGATTTTGGATAGCAGACCCGATAACGGCTCGTTTAATTGCTATGGCTTGTCGTTGACGTAGCCTCCCGGAGGGATAATCTACGTCTCGCCGATCAATGATTATTTTGAAATCATACCCAGTGACGTTCACTGAAATCCGTGCCATGCTTGGGGAATGAGGAACTTAAATGCCTCTTATTTCTTGATTCCTACATGGAGACTTTGGTATGAAATTGTTGAACAAGACTGTTGCTTGGCTCGGGGCGGGTCTGATGTCCGCTGCGGGTTTACTTGCGCCTAGTGCTGCTGTTGCTGAAGACACCTACACCGTGTCAGATGACTTGATGACTGGATGTGTAGCGGATGGTCTCTCTGAAGAAGCCTGTGAATGCATCATTGGCGAAATCTCGGATGAAACGGGCATCACAGAGTTTGATATCGATAATATTGATGGTGCGATCGGAGATTATATTGAGGTGCAAGGCGGAGATGGCGTCGTTTTTGGAGAACTGGTCGAGGACTGCGCCGCTGAATTCCCATAACGACGCCCCTCTCCCTTTCGTCTATCCCGATTTTGTCACTTTCGTGAGAGGAAATTCCAGAACCTCTGATGTATAAGTGTTTCAGAAAAACGAGATTATTTTGAGTTTTTATCAGTCTTAAATCGCTCAAAACCTTGTTTTGATTGACTCTCACGATTTTGTGATTTCTTTCTACGGCCAGAATAATAAAACCAATTGTTGAGGCCAAGCAGACTCCAGCAAGACCGTCACCTGTCCAGCAAAGCTTTGTCGGCTGTTTTATGGGTTGGGGTCGGACTGGCCACCGTCCGATCGCGCCCCTGACGTTTAGCGGTATAGAGTGCCTGGTCTGCCGCTTGCAATAGCTGCTCTGCCGTCTCGCCATGGATGGGAAAAGCTGCCACCCCGACTGAAACGGTAATCGGCGGCAGTTCTTGGCCCACCTGTAGGAGACAAAACGACTGAATGCCCTGGCGGAGGCGTTCGGCGCGATCGTAGGTCGCTGCCAACGATGCCCCAGGTAAAATCAGCAACAGTTCTTCACCGCCATAGCGACAGGCGACATCTGACCCCCGTACCTGCTCTTGTACGAATCGTCCCAACTCCTGGAGCACAATATCACCCACTTCATGACCGTAGGTATCGTTAAAGTCTTTAAAGTGATCGACATCCAACATCATCAGCCCCACGGTTTGCTCTTCTCGCTGGGCGCGGTGCAGGGCCTGTTGCAGGGCTTCGTTCATGTAGCGACGATTGTAGAGCCCGGTCAGGGGGTCCCGGATACTCTGCTGTCTCAGCCGTTCCCGCAGGGCTAGATTCGCCAGCGCCAGGGCGAGATGTTCCGCCACGGTTTGGGCCAGTTGTTGTTTGGCTGGGCCGAGCGCCTGGGTCTCTGGGCTCTGGAGATGCAGCATTCCCAGGGTTTCGCCTTGGGCCTTGAGGGGTAAACAGAGCGAGGCGGAGGGATGATCGGCGCGGTGGAGAGCGGTACAGAACAACTCGTTAGGCGGCGGTGCGGTATTAGGCCCTGCCGCTGAAGGCTGTTCGGAACGGAGACACAAGCAGTCCGCCATGGCAAATTTAGGCGGGATGCAGTCTAGCTCCCCCCATTGGGCCACACATTTAGCCACGCTTTCAGCCACGCCTTGGGTAGCCGAGGGGTCTCCGCAAGCGGTGCTGGCTTCGCTGGACGCTAGCCGAAACACCAGACCACTACAACCCGGAAACAGCGGTTTGAGGAGGTCAGCGATCGCGCGATCGGCCTCTTGGAGCGCCGTGCAGGCTTGCAACGCCTGATTGAGCCGCCCGAGTTGTACCATCTCCTGATGGCGCTGCTCTAGTTCTTGCACCTTCTCAACGAGTTGGGCATTAACGCATTGCAGCGCCTGTTCCGTATCTTTGCGATCGGTCAGGTCGAGGGCAAACAGGGCCAGGCGATCCACTTGTTTTTGGGTGTCCAGGATGGGGTGGATTGTATGCTCAAAGTAGCGATCGCCCCGATAACCCATAAACTTGACGGCTTGCTGAGAGTGAACAGCCTGGTGCAGGTGCTGCTGATAATCGGTCGCGGTGCGGGGGGGCAGCAGTTCCTCTAGCGACTGGCCCACCAGTTGCGCCAGCGGCCGATTCAGCCAATGGGCCAAAGCCGGATTGCCGTGTAAAACCTGCCCCTGCTGATCCAGCAGGCAGGCAATTTCGGGCATGGCATTGAGCAACGCCCGTTTCGACTCTTCAGCGGCCGCCTGGGCCTGCTGGGCCGCTTGCTCGGCACTGATATCCGCCAGCACTGCAATAAAATACTTCGGCTCCCCATCCGCCTCACGCATCAGAGACATCGTGACATTGAGCCAGAGCCAGGTCTGGTCCGCGCAGCGATACCGTTGGGGCAGGCTGTAATAGGCAACGGTATTAGTAATCAGATCTTGGTTGGCCTGCTGAATCTGGGTCTGATGCTCCGGGTGCAGCAGTTGATCATGGGTTTGGGTCAGCAGGTGTAGACGGTTATAGCCCAAGTGGTTGCAGAGCTTTTGGTTGACTCGGAAAAAGCGACCTTCGGGGGTGAGAATCGCCATGCCGACGCCCGCCTGCTCAAAAATCGCCCGAAACCGCTCTTCACTCTCCCGTAAGATCACCTCTGCCTTTTTCCGCTCGGTGATGTCCATCACCAGGCCCAGCCAGCCGATCGCCCCGTCGTCCTCGTCGCAGTCCGGCGTTGCCGAAAACAGCAGCCACAACTCCCGACCGTCCTTGCGACGGAGTTTGAGTTCTGACGAGTAGGGATGCAGCAAGTATTGCTCGATCGGGCAGGTGTCGAGGGGCGGCGGATTGAAGGTTTGGGCGGCGAGGGCCAATCCGCCATCATCCATAAAGTCAAAGAGCGATCGCCCGACAATCTCGTCCCGTGAATAGCCCAACAGAGCTGCCATTTTGGCATTCACGGCCGTCGTCTGATAATCCAGATCTAACTGCCAAATGCCATCGGCAATTGTTTCGAGGCGCTGCTGATCACGTTCGGCTTGAGCGGTCAAACGGGTGCGATAACGGTTGAGTTGGGGGGTGGGGGATGTCGACGTCAGAGGAGAGC
>JBMYQW010000061.1:0-16518 GCA_049601735.1 Spirulinaceae cyanobacterium | reverse complement strand
CCCCCGGCAGTATTGTCGTCGCGGCGGTGAATGCCGGGGAAGAATATCAGCTAACGGAACTTGATCCGGCACTGGTATCGCGGTTCAATCTCTACGAATTTGCACCGACGGTGGAAGATTGGTTGCTCTGGGCTTCGGAGCAGGATATCGATGTACGGGTGCTGACGTTTATTCAACAGCATCCGGAGCATCTGGATGGGGATAATTTGGATGCGGATACCGCGATCGCCACTGCTGGCCTGGTTAAAACCCCCGATCGCCGCGCCTGGGCCAAGGTTTCTGACTTTGTGCGCAACCATCAAAACTTGGCAGATATTCACTTCAAACTGATCGCAGGCATGGTGGGCAGTCGTGCCACGCTGGCCTTCCGCCAAAGCCTCACGCAACAACGGGGGCTGACCCCTGAGCAACTGCTGTTGCAGTTCTCCAAGCAGCGCACCAAGCTCAAAAACTTGGACATTCAGGACTTTGCCAGCTTGAACGAACAGGTCTTACTCTGGCTCAATACAGGCAAATGTCCTGACAAAAAAGCGGACAATGCTCGTAAGAATCTGTTGAACTATCTTCAATATCTTCGTAAAGCGAAGCAACAGGAGGCGATCGCTCATTTTTCTTCTCTGGTTCAAAGTCCTAAATTCAGTGATGCGATGGCGTTTGTGGCGGAATCCATGGATCTGGTTGATTTCTTGTCTGAATATTTAGAGGCGATTAATGTTTGATGTGGGGCATATCTCAATGACCTCGATTAACTGTTGGAACTACCGTTCAAAAAGGCAACGATCGCGGGAGCAAGTTCTCGAAGCAAGGGCACAAAAATCACGGCAGCCCCCGCAGTAATGATGATGGTACGGGTCATGCTCAGTTCATTACGGGTAAATTCAAAAAAACGATTATCCCAACGCTGCACCTCATCTTTCAAGTTTTGTTCAAGTTGATCGAGGCGTTCGTTGGTTTGGTCAAGACGCTCATTGGTTTGATCAAGGCGTTCGTTGGTTGCTCGTACTTCTGTTGTGAGGGTGTCGAGCTGGTCAAGCCGCTCAAGTTGCGCTAAAACCCGTTGCTGAAAATCCTGGTCTGTCATGGCAGTACTCCTGCGATCATGTCGGTATTATAAACTGGAGCTATTGGAATTGACGGTTAGCTGAATCTTGGCGATCAAACTCCCCACTCGTCAGCGCATCGCTCGCATTGTCGAAAAATGGCTGCTCGTTGAACCACTGTTGCTAGCGACTTGGACGAGTCACGCCTTGGTTGCCGTGCCTCGTATCCAAACCATTCGGGTGCAGCGGGGTCGGATTGAGTACAATCCGAGCTTTATTGAGCAGTTGAGCGATCGCCATCTCGAAGCTACGTTGCGTTTTGAAGCCCTACGCATTCTGCTCAAACACCCCTACAGTCGCCGCCAAGCCCATTCAAAAATCAGCTATGCCGCCAGCAACTTGACGTTGCAAGAATATCTGCAAACCGAGCTGCCCTTTCCCCATGCTAAAGATGTGTTTGGTGACCGGAGTTGCGATCGCCAGTTTTTCGAGTTCTACTATCACAAACTGCTCGACCAAGAGCCTGCTACCGCACCAACAGACAGCGCAGAATCTGGCTCAGGCAATGCCACGGAAATCGCAGTGGGCGAAGCGGGGGCAGGCGCAGCGGGAGTGGCTGAATCGGCTCAAGCTGAATCGTTTGCCTCGGATGCTGAACCCGACAGCGATCGCCCCAAGGCTCTGCTATTGATTTACATCGATTCAACCCTCAGCGGCGTGGAAAATACCGACCAATGGGATCAAGACGAATTGTTGAGCGATCGTCTTGATGAACTGGTCAGAAATGCCCAAGCTAATGACAGTTGGGGCAGCATTGGCGGTCAATTGCGCGAAAAAATCTTGGCGAATCTCCACCCCAAGCTCGACTATCGAGCCGTTTTGCGGCAGTTCCGCACCTCAATCCTCAGCCAACAGCGACGGCTCACCCGTATGAAACCCAACCGTCGCTACGGGTTTGCCTACATGGGCAGTCGGCGCGACTTTACGACTCGGTTGCTGTTTGCCATTGATGTCAGCGGTTCGATGGGAACGGAAGAATTACGGCAAGGCTTTTCGGTGGTGAATCGCTTTTTTAATTATGGTGTCCCCGCGATCGATGTGATTCAATTTGATACCCAAATCACTGCCGAGGTGATGACGTTTCGTCGTGCCCAGCAGCATATCCAATTAACAGGACGGGGTGGGACAAATTTTGACCCGGTTTTGGCCTATCTGAACGAACATCGGGATTACGATGGCCTGATTATCTACACCGATGGTTATGCCCCGTGCCCCGCACCGCCCCAGAATCACCGGACTCGCATTCTCTGGTTGTTCGTGAGCGAGGCCCATTACCGGAGTTGCTATCCCAATCTTCAGCAGTTGGGGCAAGGGGCGTATCTGAAGTCGAAGGCTGCGATCGCTGCGTTAGCATAAGTACATATTTACAACGATATCAGGGCGATCGCCTAAAATGGAGGCACGTTTTTTGGGTAATGGGCTGTGACGCCAAGTGCGACCAAGATTCTGCCTCACCTAACACCACAAGGCTACCTTGAATGGGAAGCCGAGCAACCCTTGCGATATGAATATTTTGATGGGGAAGTGTTTGCGATGGCAGGAGGAACAATCCCTCATGCCGATATTGCTCTGAATTTGGCTAGCCTGTTACGAGGGCCATTGCGGGGTCGCTGCAAGGTGCGTAACTCCGATGCGAAGGTGGGCATTACTGCTGAGGGGCCATTCACCTATCCAGACCTGAGTATTTCTTGTGATGAGCGCGATTTGACTGCCCAGCAATTCATTCGCTATCCCTGCGTTATTATTGAGGTGCTTTCTCCTAGCACGGAGGCTTACGATCGGGGCGGCAAGTTTGCGCTCTACCGTCGTCTCTCAACGCTACAAGAATATGTTTTAGTCAGTTCTGAAACCAAAACGGTAGAAATTTTTCGGCGTAATTCTGCTGGAGAGTGGCGATTTATTCCCTACAGTGAGGGAGACATGGTTGAATTGGTGAGTTTAGGAGTTACGTTATCACTGGATGACATTTATGAAGATGTCGTTTTAGAGATAGACGATGAAGGAAGACGGACATAAAGTGTTTCAGGTTTAGTAATATAAGATGCTTTGAGTATTGGATATCCTGATAATCTCTGAAGTGATTATTTTACCAATATTGCCCACTCTACACCTAGATAATTAATTGTCTGCATGGAGAGATTAAATGGAGAACTGGAAGTATGAGCACTATATCAGCCAGCTTCAGAAAACAACTCGAAAAGTTCATGAGAATTTTGTCGTTTCGTCCTTATTCCATGACGAACGGTTGCGAGATTTATTGCCTCTGACACAACATTATCTTAGACGTGACAATACACGATACGCACTGATTGATCTTTATTATCCACAACTTCGCGTGGCCATTGAAATTGATGAATCCCATCATGAAAATGCGATTGAAGAAGATAAACGTCGCCAAGCTGATGTTGAGAAAAGGAATAGGTGTGAATTTCAGCGAATTCGCATATTGAGCAGGAATGTCTTGGCAGAGATCGAGGATCTAAAAAAACATCTAATCAATAAGAAGAATCAGGACTTAAAATTTGAACCTTGGCAACAGGCTCAATCAACCACTATAGAAGCACTCAAGGCAGAACTTAATGCAACCCTATTCGTGAAAATTCGTGGCAGGATTCCAGAAGAGGACCTCTTAAAAAGGCAGACTGGAACATGGCGATTGAGAAACCAGAAACGTAAGCTAGTTCAGCAGGTTGTTGTCGTTCACGATCGAGTAGTGACAAGAGCGTTCCGTGATATTGAGTGGTGGAAAGATTCTACAAGAGGCAATAAGTGGGCTTTCAAGGGAAGTGAAATAGAAAATCTCAGAGCCATTGGATCGCTAATTTCTGACTGGAACTATCAGGCAACCACTGTTTATTCACACGATATCGAAAATCACTAACAACAAATACTGGCCAACTGAGTAATAAACTGACAGAGTAAAGTAGTAGTGAAACCTTTAATTCTTGACCCTGCTGCAAGCTACAGCTTTAGCCAATATGCCACTCTGCCCTTCGACACCGCAGACGTTTTAGCTGAATTTGGCGTTACGTTTCAAGCCACTGTGCTTCAACTTCCAGAGCAACAGCCCATAGACCCCACTCCACTCAGCCAGGAATTAGCAGAAAACTTGGCGTTAGTTGATCCCACTTCAGAAATTGCTCGTCGAGAATCACTCATTTTTCCAGTGCTGAAAACCGTATGTAAATTGATCCAGTCGCCCCTCAAAATCGAGTATGCGATCCGGGTCAGCGATCAACTGAAAGGTAATGTGGACTATTTTATTCCCACACCCCAAAATCTAGTGATTATTGAAGCCAAAAATGCCGATCTCGGTAAAGGTTTTACCCAGCTTGCAGTAGAGCTGATTGCTTTAGACCAGTGGACAGATGCCCCAGTCGATTGTCTCTACGGCGCGATCACAACAGGAGATACCTGGAAATTTGGTCTGTTTCATCGCCAGCAAAAACTACTTCAGAAAGATATCAATACCTACGGTGTACCCAATGATTTGGCTAAAGTTTTAGCGATCTTGTTTGGCATTACGGCCCAGACACCCGGACAGTTAACAAAGCAAGAATATTGCCCATGATCCTTGCCCAGTGAGCACCAGAAAACGTCTCAATCCGCCGCCAAATACGCTTGTACGGCCGCCGCAATCCGCTCGGCTGCGCGACCATCGCCAAAGGGGTTCACTGCATTTGCCATAGTTTGGTAGGCTGCTGCATCCTGCAACAAATTCGTCGCTGCCTGAACGATCGAGTCGGTCGCCGTGCCGATGAGTCGAGCGGTTCCGGCCTCAACCGCCTCCGGGCGCTCGGTGGTTTCCCGCAGCACCAGCACGGGTTTTCCGAGACTCGGCGCTTCTTCCTGGAGTCCACCGGAATCGGTTAGTAGCAGGGTACAGCGTTGGATGGCCCCCACCAGTTGACCATAGTCGAGGGGTTCGGTGAGAAAGACGCGTGGATGTTCCGCTAGACGGGCTTGGATCGGATGGCGCACAGTGGGGTTGCGATGCATGGGCAGCAGCAGCGCCGTATCGGGACAGGCCGCCAAAATCTGTTCAAAGCCCGTCAAAATACTTTCGAGGGGTGCGCCCCAATTCTCCCGACGATGCACCGTCGCCAAAATAACCCGGTAGGCTGACCAGTCCAAATCTGGCACGGGGCAGTCGGGTTCGGTTGCGGCAACGCGCAACAGAGCATCGATCACCGTATTGCCCGTTTGGAGAATTCGCCCCGTCACCTGAGACCGTTCAAGATTTTGCACGGCCAAGGGCGTGGGCGCAAAGTGGAGCTGGGCAATCTGCGAGATGAGACGGCGATTGGCCTCCTCGGGATAGGGATCATAGATGTGGTCAGTTCTCAGGCCCGCTTCCACATGGCCAATGGGAATCTGACGATAAAAGGCGGCGAGTGCTGCCGCAAAAGCCGTGGTCGTATCCCCCTGAACAATGACCATGTGGGGCGATCGCTGCGCAAAATGCTCGGCTAAACCCGCCAGCGTTCGACAGGTGATATCCGTAAGACTCTGTTTGGGCTGCATGATATCGAGATCCTGATCCGCCTGCAATTGAAAGAGCTGCATCACCTGATCCACCATTTCTCGATGCTGGCCGGTCAAGATGACCTCGGTGTCAAAGTCGGGATGCTGGCGAAATTGCTCAATCACGGGAGCCAGCTTAATGGCTTCGGGGCGAGTTCCCAAAATAATGCAGATGGGCGCAGCAGACATAGCAAAAAAGATCAGCAGAAACGATCAAAGGTTGAGGCACAGCCAGGAAGGGGCCGTATGTATGAGGATACAAGCTGATCGCCACAAAAAAGGTGGGGCCTGTGATTTCCCCACCTTTGACTTTGATTTTAAGTTGTTTGATTTCAAGTTGACCCATTGCTCTGGCTGGAACGGGCAAACGATTCACCTCACCCCAGCAACCCTGCAAACTTGAATGTCGGCAGAGCCTATACCCCCGCGATCGGCAAGGGTTGGCTTAAATCACAGGTCAGCGGACAGGAAGCATAGTGCGGTGCGACTTGAGGGGAATTGCCATGGAGCCAATGGAGCCAGCTTACCTCTTCCGGATGAATCCCTTTGAGGGTCAAGATGGCTGCGCCGAGGAACACGGCCAGGAGATTACTGCCTAAAATGCCGCCAGCAACCAACAGTACCGCTGTTGTGGGCAGGACAAATTGCAGAATGACGGTTGCCAAAACGGCAATTGTAGCCATCAAAAAGATCAGAGGAAAACCGACCACAAGCAAGCAAACCGCCAATGTGAAGCTCCAAATCAAGAAACTTTTGAGACGTGCCAAATAGTCCGGACGCCATTGCCTCTCTTGTACAAGCAACATAAAACCTTACCTCCAAAAACCCAGAATTTTATTAATGTTGAAAATCTCAAAGTCTCGGGTGAGCGGGGGATGACAAAGAACAAAAGTTCTTGATTTGTTTGAGCTTGCTCGGAAAAGCTGATGCTATCCTCTGGCAAGGGAAGCCGCTATGAAACACCCGATCGCAACCAAAAACATCTATAAAGCTCTATAGATGGATTGCAAATGTGAGTCTCTCGATTATCGTTCAGGATCAGGTGAAAAGTACGAACAACGCAATCTAAATCCAACTTATTTATTCAAACTTCACATGAGTAGGAGTGTCTATGAACCTCTGGATTGGGCTAGAAAGACGGAAGGAATGCTGCTTGAGCAACATTCCTTCAGTAAATCTTCAGATTAAGTTTTGTAATCTGAATTGAGTTTTGAATCGACTAACGTAGCGAATTTACATTAGCGACTGCGGGGCAAGAACGCCGTAGGATTCACAGCACCGCGACCTGCGGGGTGAATTTCAAAGTGCAGGTGGGGGCCAGTGCTGAACCCAGTGCTGCCCATTAAGGCAATCTGCTGGCCTTGGGTCACGCGATCGCCCTTTCGAACCAAGATGCGGCTGTTGTGAGCGTAGAGCGTCTTACTCCCATCAGGGTGGCGAATTTCTACCAAGTTGCCGAAGCCACCGGAGTTCCAACCTGCTGAAATCACAACACCAGGGGCAGCCGCATGAATGGGCGTTCCGGTCGGAGCCGCGATATCAATACCGCGGTGCATCCGGCCCCAACGGGGGCCATAGCCAGAGGTCAGAGTTCCCCGTGCTGGCCAAATATAGCCATTGAAGGTCTGTGCGTCTTCAGGCAGGTATTGCTCCTGCTCTAGCAGCGGCGGAATCTGCGGTTCAACCGTTTGCCCCGCAGGCAATTGCAGGAGACGGTTATAGCCTTGGGTCGGCACCGGAGCGGCCGCGATTAAGTCCTCGGAGGCACTAGAACGGCTGGGCTTGTTGACCCGCTGACGCGCTTCCCATTCAGGATGGACAGGGGTTGCGGCCGGGGCGGTCGCAGCAGCGGGAGGAGTTGCCGTACGAGGTGCTACTGTCGGGGTCGAGGTGGGAGATTGACGCGGGCTAGGCGCACGAACCGTGGTGGTCGGTTGGGCTGCAACTTGCTGTGGGCTGTTCTGGGAACGAATTTCTTCCCGCAGTCGCATCACATCTGCCTTCAGGCGCAGAATATGATCTTCTGAGGATGGAGCATTCGAGGAGGAGAGTGAACGAGCAGTTCGAGACTGGGCTAGCACTTCAGGCGTCTCGGGCTCCGTCGCTTCTGGCTCAGACGTCACAGCCGTACCGGGAACAACGATCGCCTGACCAACCTGAAGCTGAGTGGGTTCAACATCTCCGTTGAGTTCAACGAGCGCATCTACAGTAACATTGTACTGTTCAGCTAGGGCAACGAAGGTCTCGCCCGGCTCAACATGGTGAACGGTAGCGCCTTGAGAATTGGCATCTTGAGGAGCAGCCTCAGGGAGGCGGCGCACTTCGGTTGCGCGAGACTCGGGCTCGTCCACAACAGCAGCCACAATTTCAGGCTCCTCAGCAGTTGAGAGTTCGGTCTTTTCCTCGTCCTTCTGCACTGCATCGACGACAGTTTCGGGACGTTCCACCGCGTCAGCCGGAGCCGCCGCAATAATTTGAGGCTCATCAACTACCTCAGGATCTTCAGTTAGGACAACCTCCTCGGCGGACTGAGGCTCTTCAGAAGATTGAACCTCTCGGGTAGGTGCGGGAATCTGGAGCGTTTCACCCACAGGGAGCAGTTCTCCGTCCTGGATCTCGTTAGAGATGGCGATCGCTTCAGCGGGAACACCGTATGAGAGAGAAAGACCCCAGAGGGTATCCCCATCTTGAATACGATGCTGAATGAGGGGTTGATTGAGGGCAGACGATTCTGCGGCTAGGGCTTCTTCACCCTGGATCGGCAGGAACATACCGGCTGTCGCGCCGACAGAGACCGCTGCTAAACCCAGCGCCGCTGTACCAGCCCGGCGAGCAGTTTCACCAACCCCCGTCTTCGCAGAGCCTTCAGCAGCAGATGCTGAGGCGGTTGAAAGGTTAGGAATTTGAGTTTGTGTGAGTGAGCGTTTCAACAACGACCTCCTAATGGCTAAAAGAGTGATTGACTACGAGTGTTAGGGAGAGCATAACGATCAGCGGTGGGAATGGGTAAGGGTCGCACTTGAGGAAGGTGAGACCGTTTAGCTGATCACTCAGTCCCGTACACAAATGTGAGTGACGTAGGTTAGGGTACTCTGCTTTTAAAAATTAGACAAGCAGGTCGCTAAAACCTCGGTTAACAGATTTCGTGTCTGTCTGGCTATTTTTAGCACAGATTGCAACAATCCGAAAACAGTATTTACAATTTGCGCCCTAGCGAAGGGGATTAGTGGGCGATCGCGATCGCACTTAACCGACGCATCGTATCCCCTTTCTCTGACCACGGCAAGGAATCCCGGAAAGACCCACCATAGAGGGGTTGATCAAAATAATCGGTGGGCGGACTCAATCCGGGAAATGACGCTTACCCAGGCTCACGTTTGCTCGACACCCGGCTTTGCGGGTAGCAATAAATAAATCTAATGGGTTACTCGCTCTATTGCGCATCCCGATACAGAATTTTGACTGTCCTCGGTTCTTGAGTCTCGCTGGCGCTCCAGTTCGCAGACAAGTTAAGTCGTCTGTGGAACGGCGTAACGCCTAGAAGGAAAAAGGTTTGCTCTGGCCCAGGCATCGTCCTCTTGAAAACTATGTAGCGATTAAGTCATTGAGTCGGATGCTCCAGCCGCAAGTTGGCGACGGGCTTCAAAAAGGCCGATCGCCACACTCACCGAAAGATTCAGACTGCGGACATGGGTCTGGGACATGGGAATATTCAGGATTAAGTCGCATTGGGACAGAACCGCAGCGGGCAGCCCCTGGGTTTCACAACCAAAGAGGAGCCAGTCCGTGTCTTGGTAGTGACAGTCTAAATAACTGGTGCGACCGCGGGTACTAAACCCGAGGAGACGCCCCCCCTGCTGCCGATGCATCTGCCAAAAGTGATGAAGATCACTGTGGCACTGTAATTTGACGTGGGGCCAATAGTCGAGTCCCGCCCGCTTGAGATGGCGATCGCTCAATTCAAAGCCCAAAGGGCCAACCAGATGCAGTGCCGTCTGGGTCGCCGCGCAAGTGCGGGCAATATTGCCCGTGTTGGGGGGGATTTGGGGCTGAACCAAAACAACGTTAGGCATAATTTCACCATTCCATAGCTGTGGGGGGATGCGGGCAGGGACAACGCTGGCCGGATTGCCTTAATGATTGCATTTACTAATCGTTGGCGTCCCCGCCGAGTTGAATTGCTGCGCTCTATCTTTGAGCGGGTGATCGATAATTTTTCGTAAAGCCAAATCAGTTCAAAAGAATTGACTTTGTCGCCAATGTGGGGGCATTCGTGGCTGACGTTTCACGCTGCCGCGTCAGGACAACTTTTGTGGTGCAGTTCTGTTTCTTGGGCTTGCATGACCGCGATCGCCCCTTGCAGAACCTGCTGGGGGGTTACCTCGGTCGTGTCTAACTGCCTCAACCAGCGTTGGGACTCATTTCCTTGATTCAAAATTCGCTGGAGCGGCGACAAAAAACAGCCGAAGCTATGCTGCTTGGCGATCGGCCACACCTCCCCATAGAGCTGCTGAACCCAGGTTTGAGCCTTAATACTCTCGCCGGTGCGCCAATGGCTGAGTTCGGCGTCCAGGCTCTGTTGGGCCGCCTTGCGTTCATTGGCATACGTGAGGTCTAACAATTCAGTCGGTGTCAGTTGGCTGTGTTGGAGTGGGTCGAGACTCGCATCAGCCAACAATTGCCACAGACGCGCCTCCAGAAACGCCACAATCGAGAGTAGGGCGATCGGATCACTCACCAAATCACAAATCCTCAACTCCAAGCGGTTGAGATCATAAGGACGGCGATTGCCGTTGGGGCGAACGGAAAGCCAGAGATGACGGACATTTTGCATCGTCCCCAAGGCTAGCTGCGCTTCGGTCCATTGGACAAAATGTCGGTGGCTCTCAAACAGGGGCACTTGAGCGGGCGTTTGGGGAAAAATTGACCAGCGGGTGGAATGGGCTCCCGTCGCTTGGCTGTCTAGAAAGGGGGAAGCCGCACTCAGGGCAAGATAGAGCGGTGCTTCGACGCGGATGAGGCGATAGGCCCGCATCAACTGCTCGGGATCGGCAATGCCGATATTAATATGGACGCTGGCCGTGACAACGGTGGTATGATACGTCTGCTCTATATAAGTATGGTAAGGATTTTGGGGGTCAGAGCGATGGAAGGTCTGGCTATCCCCTAGGCTCAAGGTGCTGCCGGGAATCAAGGTATAGTCGCCTAAGCCTTTCAGGTACTGCCGCAAGGCTCGTCGAGGTCGGAGCAGAGCGCAGAGCAATTGGTCGTAGCAGCGAAACGGTGCTGTGGTGTATTCGACGTTGCGGGCATCGGGCTCCCGGACAAAGCCCGCTAGATGCTGCACGATGCGATCGGAAAAACCGATAATTTCACCCGTGGGGGAACCAGTGTAGAGTTCAATCTCACACCCTTTAGAGAGCAGCAGCACAGGGATTCGTCCTCATTGTCGATATCTATAATATTGTTTCATCGCTGGGGGCTAACTTCAAATCGCCAAAGGGTGACAATCCCGCTGACGGTTTCTAAACCAAGCTGTTATATATGGAGAACGGTCAAGATGATGCTCAGAAAACCAGGTCGGCTGGGATGAAGCAATGGGTGAGCCGGGTCAAACCAGGCTGGGCTCCTGAACTCCTTGACGGGGGGGCATTTCCCCCTCGGCAAGGCTAAAACTTGAGGGCAAAAACAGCGTGAGTCTTGTGCAGATGCGAAATACTGGGATAAAAAGGGGGTTGATTCCGCTTCAGGGGGCTCAGTCTTTGCTAATTTTGGGGCTGCTCTGGGGGGCGATCGCTCCCCCCACCTCCGCAGCAGAGAGTCTCACCGTGCAGGCGGGGCCCTTTACCCAAACCGTTAGCCTGGATGACCTAGAGCAGTTGAGTCAAACAGGTGAACTCCCCTCAGACCTAGAACAGTGGTCAAAGATTTTAACCCCTGAGCTGGGTCAGCTCTTGGGCCAAGAGTTGGCCCTGGAGCCGCAAATTGCTCAACAATTTTTGGATGATCTGTTGGCGACCCGAGATGGGCAGCGGCTCCTGGAAGAACTGCACCAAGCCTTACCGGGCAGTTCCCCGGCCGAGATTCAAGCCGCCCTCTATGGTTTGCTCAACAGCGAAGATCCGGTGATAACGCCCCTGAGCTTGGTGCGGGCCTATCCCCAAACCACCCTCCGGGTGGATTTGTTCAAAGCAGGGGCGATCGCCTGGCGACTGAACCGGCCCCGCTGGCAAAGCCAAGCCCTGCGCCCCATGCTGGAGCGGACGTTGGCAACGGATGAACAGATTGATTTGACCTCTCTGGGCATTGACCCCAACCAGCCCGGTTCCCAAGCCGTGAGCCAGCGATCGCTGACCCTCTGGGACCCCCATCGCCAGCGGACGATCGCGGTTGAGCTGTACCACGGCGAAGTGGTACGGGGGCCGCTGGTCGTCCTCTCCCATGGTTTTGCCGCCGATCGCCTGTTCCTCTCCTATCTGGCAGAGCATTTGGCCAGCCATGGGATCAGCGTGGCTACCCTAGAGCATCCGGGCAGTAATGTGGATGTGCTGGCCCAGATCGCCTTTAACCGCGAACCCACCGAGGTGCTCTCGGCTACCGAATTTATCGATCGCCCCCAAGACATTCAGTTTTTGCTCAATGAGTTGGAGCGCGATCGCGCTGGAATTAACGCAGAACAGACCTTTAATACGGCAGAAGTGGTGGTGATCGGCCATTCCTTGGGCGGCTACACTGCCCTAGCCTTGGCCGGAGCCGAGCTAGACCTGCGAGCATTGCGGGAATTTTGCCAGAATCGGAGCCCCCTCGGTCGTGCCCCCGCCGATTGGCTGCAATGCTCGGCCGCCAAGCTGCCGCACCGTAAACTGCGGTTCCGCGATCGCCGCATCGTCCAAGCGGTCGCCATCAATCCTTTAATTGGCGAGGTTTTTGGCCCAGAAGGTCTTCAGCAACTCGAAACCCCGGTCATGATTGTCAGCCACAGCAACGATGGGGTGACACCGACGCTGGAGCATCAGCTTTTGCCCTTTGCGCAAATCACGACCCCAAAGCAGTTTGTGCTCATCAATGGTGCCACCCATATGAGCATCACAGATACCAATAACAACAACAGCCCGGTGGCCCAGAGTTCTCTGGTACAAGAGCTGATGGGCCCGGAGGCAGAGCCCGTGCGCGAGGCGGTGCGATCGCTGTTGTTGCCCTTGGTCAATCAACATACGGCGCAAGCGGCAGACTATCAGCCCTTCTTGACGGCGGCCTATGCCCAGACCCTCTCGGACGATCGCTTCACCGTACGATTCACCGAGACCATGCCGCCGCTCTTGGGGCAATGGAGCCAATGGGTGGCGAGTTGGGGGGTGGAGAAGCCGGCGGAGATGGGGTGGCGCGATCGTCTCCAAGACCATTGGCAGGCTTTAACGGAACGCTGGCAACCCGTGCGCTATTGTCGGGGTAAGTTGGATAAAATTTTCACTCAGCTCTTTGAGCAAGAGCCCGTTTAAGGGAAAGCGTAACTCTCGATGAAAAAACGCCTCCAGCAATCGTTGCAACGGGCCCGTCATGTTTACCAGCAACATCGCCAAGCGATTTTCTGGGTCGCTGCCCTGTCTCTCCTCTCGCCGCTGGCGATCTGGGGCTACTTGCAACTGGACGATCGCGGCGATCGAGAAGAACTACGCAGCATTGTTTCCTTGGTGTTGTTCAGCGGCGGCGGTCTCTTGCTCAACAGTGAGTTCAATCGCCGCGCGAAAGAAGAACAAAAAGCCCAAGCCCAGCAAGCAGCGGCGGAACGCAAGGAGCTACGGGAGCAGGAAGAGTTTAAGCTCTATCTAGAAAAGATGGAGCGGTTAGTCAAGGAAGGGATTGAGGACGAAAACAGCAAAACGTTCAAAATTGCCCAAGCCCTCACGGCCAATATCCTCCGAGAGCTGACCGAAGAACGCATGAATCAGGTCATGTTCTTTCTGGAGTCTTTGAATTTGGTGGGTAAAGGTAAACTGGCTGATAATTCCGAAGAGAACGAGCAGCCACAAATTAAATCCTTGTTCCACAACATGAAGTTGGTGAAGGCTGAGAACCTAAAAAGACTTTATGCTGACGGATTCTGTTTTAAGAGTGCTTACTTATCAGGTTCCGATCTTGAAGAAGCTCACTTGTGCAAAACTTGCCTTGAAAGAGCTTTTTTGGATAAAACCAATCTGAAAAATGCTTATTTACAGGAAGCTCACCTTGAAGGTGCTTATTTGGGAGAAGCTAACCTCGTAGGAGCTTTCTTGGAAAAAGCCAATCTTGAAGTTGCTTATTTACAAGAAGCTCGCCTTGAAGGTGCTTATTTGGGCAATGCCAGTCTTATCGGAGCTTTACTACAAAAAGCAAACCTTGAAAAATCCTTTCTGGTACAAGTAAACTTCGCAGGGGCTTACTTACAGGGAGCCAATCTCTCAGGAGCTAATCTGTTGGGAAGTTACCTTGAAGAAGCTAATTTAAGGGGAGCTAACCTTTCAGGAGCGGATTTATCATGGGCGTACCTTTCAGGAGCAGATTTATCGGAAGTCAAGCTAACAGAAGCCAAGTTTTGCAACACTACAATGCCAGATGGCAGTATCAGAAATGACCATTGTGTAGAATTCGGAATAGACCCGAGCGAGTAAGGTTCACCTCGCAATCGACCAGTAGCACCATGACACGCCTGAATTTACATAAATCTCAAAATCCCTAAAACCCTGATTCTGTGGGCAATGCCCACCCTACGAAAAATTACCCTCACTCAAAATGCAACATTTACAATCCCCAGACTCCCTCACATCCCAGATAACAGAACGCATCCAACATCTCTCTCCACCGCTACAACGTCAAGTCCTTGACTTTGTGGAGTTTTTGCTCTCTCGTCGCTCAGATGCCGTTACACCCAATCCAATCAAACCGGGAACTTTAACCGGCCTGCGTGGCATTCTTAAAAATGCCCCCGCCGACCTAGACAAAACCACACTCAAAGATAGTTACGTTGATTATCTTTTGCAGAAATACGAATGATCCAGACACTTTTAGATACCAATATAATTCTGGATGTGCTTCTTGATCGTGACCCCTTCGTTGAAGCTGCCAGTCAACTCTTTCAAGCTCTAGAAAACAAAAAGTTTCAGGGATATGTTGCAGCGATCACACTTAATAATCTCTTTTACATCATTCGGAAGTTACAAGGTCAAAATCCTGCCTACGATGCCATTGAACGAATCTTAACAGGTATGGAAGTTTGCCCTGTCACACAACAAACCCTAAGCCAAGCCTTTGAACTAAAATACCCAGATTTTGAAGATGCAATTCAGACCGTCTGTGCCCTGGAACAAAATTTGCCCTATATTGTGACTCGCAACTCACAGGATTTTTCTCATCCCGACCTACAAGTTCTTTCTCCTTCAGAGCTTCTAGCTTTGCTTTAAGGGCATTTCATACATCTTGAGCCAAGCTCGCAAAGATCGCCGCCTCCCGTTCTCCACGGATGTAAGCAACCGCATCTACGTCTTGCCAGAGATTTTGATGCTTGGCAAACAGGCGATCGGTATAGCTTGGAACAGGCATCAGCACCATTGCGCCATCAATAGTCTTGATCTCCAACGCATCTCCTGGTTTCAATTGCAGAGCTTCTCGAACCGTCATGGAAATCTCAATTGCATAATTATCACTAAGTTGCGCTACCGTCATTGGCTCAACCTGAACTGCTGGACTGTCTCATGATCAACAACAGCGGTAGAACAGGTTTCGGCTTTCGGGAACTATCCTAATCACCGATGCTGCTACGATCGCCTCAAGCCTTGGGCATAGAATCGCTGTATTGATCTTGGTTAAAGAAATAGAGCGTCCGAATCGGATAGGGAATCGAGATGCCCGCTTGATCAAAGGCCTTTTTGATCCTTAGCATGACCTTCGTTTGGGTTCGGCGTACGGCGGCCTGCTCCGAGGCCGTCCAATAGCGCACCAAGAAATTAATCGAGCTATCACCAAAGCTAACCACATCCATCTCGGGTGCAGGGGTCTGGACGACCTCAGGAACCTGGGCGAGGGTATCTTCTAAAATATCGATCGCCTCCGAGAGAGAGGTGTTGTAGTCAACCCCTACCGCTAGGTCAGTGCGTCGATGCTCCCGTGCGGTTCGCACCTGTACGGCACTGGCAAAGACATCAGCGTTGGGCAGTAAAACATCTTCACCCTGGTAGGTTCTGAGCTTAGTGGTGCGGATATCAATGCGCTCAACCGTCCCTTCAAAATCGCCCACCGCAATTTGATCACCGACCGAAAAGGGCTCTTGCAGCAGCAGCAAAATCCCAGCGAGGAAGTTCTTGAAAATATCTTGAAAGGCAAAGCCGATCGCCACAGAACTCAAGCCCAAGGTGGCAATAAGATCACCCAAGCTCAAGCCCGGAAAGGTGATGATTGCGGCAAAAAGGATGCCAATAACCCAAGCCGTAATGCCCGCGAGCTTGATGCTCAAGAGCTGGAGCGATCGACTCTGGGTCGCCTGCTGCGATAGCTTCTGGGCAAGATTACGGGCGAGCTGGGCAGCATACCCCGTAATGCCCAAGATGATTAGGGCCGAGAGGAGGGCAGGAACCAGTTTGACGCCACTGCCGACAATCTCTTGCAAGCTGGTGATGACGGTTTCTAGAAGTTGGTCGAGCATTGATAAAGAAAACCTAAAATTCTCAGGCTTACCTTACCAATTCGCCCAGCAGCTTACGTCGTCCCTAGGACAGATCTTGCCTCAATCGATGGGTAGAGATTTTTGAAGGATGAAGGAGGTTTTTAAGGCAGAAGGATGAATGAATGACACTCGCCCTTGCCTTCTGCCTTCTGCCTTCTGCCTTCTGCCTTCTGCCTTCTGCCTTCTGCCTTCTGCCTT
>JBMYQW010000060.1:0-16616 GCA_049601735.1 Spirulinaceae cyanobacterium | reverse complement strand
CCATGCCGAAGGCTATACAGCACCCTACGAGGTACATTCTTTTTGGCAAATCTCCCTAGTTGTTTGAGGCTACTCGCTAAATTTGCTGCCTGAAGCGGCTATCTGAACAAATGTTAAGTCGTTGCTCCTCATTGTATCTTGAGTCTTCCCTGACCTTGATGGCGCTGCGAGCGAATCTCGGCAGCAATGCACCCCCCAGTTCAAAAATTTCTATTGCAAGGGCAATACAGGGAACCGATGGCTAGCGTTTAATGGGGATTGTTCCCTTCATGAGAGATTTAACATCATGAGTTTAGTCAATTCCCTACTCGGTGCGATCGATAACCCCAACCTCCAGGCCAATGCCAGCCAACTGGGGAGTATTGTAAATACCGTACAAAGTCTGAGCCAGGGCAATTCCGCCAGCCCCGATGCCTTGCAAACCGCCATGGGCATTGCGGGGAAATATGTGCAGTCGAGCCTCAAGCAGAAGCGCCAACAAGACGGCCCTCAGGCCGCCCAGCAACTCGTGAACCAGTACAGTGGCACGCAGCCCAATGCGGCGGTAGTGAATGCGCTCCTCAGCAGCCAGCAAGCCCAAGGTCTGATCAATGAAGTAAGTCAGAAGACGGGGATGCCCGCTGGCACGATCCAAGCGTTGCTACCCACGCTGCTGCCGCTGGTTTTGCAGTTCCTCCAGAGTGGCGCAAGCAAGGATGGCAATAGCAATCAACTGCTGAATTCTTTCCTCGATAGTGATGGTGATGGCGATGTGGATATTGCCGATGCCATCAGCCTAGCGGGTAAGTTTCGGTAGGGAAGGGGATGGGCTTGTTGGGCCAGCCGCAAGCACTGGGCCACGCAACCCGACATCTATACCTGCTCTCCAGCCCAAAATCGCCCTTGATTTTCAAGATCAAGGGCGATTTTATTCTAATAAATAGACATTAATGGCTTTGCACTGAGTCAGCAAAGCTGGCGAAATCCCCCCGGCTGTGCCGACCCCTTTGGTAAGCTATCCTTATGCACAAAAGTCGGTATGATTCTGGCGATAAAAGACTTTGGCGGTTCGCTCCTGAATCCACGGCCCCACGGCGAAGAGACAAAGGCAGCGTCTGCTTGACAGGTTCCTGAAGATTTGCAACGCTGCCCATAGAATACTATCAATACTGTTTGACTCCCGCTCATTGTCCCTGCCCCGGAAGGCTGTTTTGCTGTTATGTTTGCTTCCTTGCCCCGAGAACAATCTCCTGCACCACCTCTGGAAACCCAGTCGGTCTTTACGCTGCCGATCCATCTCTGCACCGACTACACCGCATGGGTGCGATCGCGCCTCGAAAGTGGCCAAGGGACGCATATTGTGACCCTCAACGCCGAGATGGCGATGTTGGCGGATCAAACGCCCCGCTTGGCGGCGGTGCTTCAGAACGCAGAGTTAGTCGTACCGGATGGGGCGGGGGTCGTGTTTTACCTCAAATTGCGGCGGTATTCCCAGGCTCGCTGTCCGGGGATTGAACTGGCGGCTTCGGTCATTGAGGCAATGGGAAGAGCCGCAGAGCCTGGGAAAATTGTCTTTTACGGCGCAGCACCCGGCATCGCGGAACAGGCTGCGCAACGGTGGCGCGATCGCTACCCCCAGCTCGAAATCATCGCCCAGCATGGGTATTTAAATGAAGCCCAAGCCGCAGAATTTGCCGAATTCCTGGCGACAGCACAACCCCAGCTAGTCTTGGTGGGTCTCGGAGTTCCCCGTCAAGAATATTGGATTACCGAACATCGTCAGCATTGCCCCCAAGCTACCTGGATCGGTGTGGGCGGCAGCTTTGACATTTGGGCCGGACTCAAGCTCCGTGCGCCCGCCTGGCTGCGGGAGAATAACCTGGAATGGTGCTATCGGCTTTACAAAGAACCCTGGCGCTGGCGACGGATGCTGGTTTTACCGAAATTTGCCTGGGCAGCGTTGTGGCGTTGAGGCACTACAATACCCCTATTCCGGGTGGATCACCATAATGCCGCTGCTCTCTCACCTCAGCCCGCAATCCGCTCGCGCTACGTCCAAGGCGCGGCCTGTCATGGTCCAGTTGCGGGCGGTGTCCAAACTCTATCCAAACCAGGTGCATTGCCTGAAGCAAGTCAACCTGACCCTGCGGCAGGGGGACTTCATGTTTGTGATTGGCCCCTCGGGAACGGGCAAGTCCACCTTGCTCAAGCTTCTCTACGGCGCGGAACAGCCCACCAGTGGTCAGGTTCAGGTCGCGGGGCTGGATGTAGGGGCTCTGAGCGGCGATCGCCTCGCCAAGTTTCGCCGCAAGGTGGGCATCGTCTTTCAAGACTACAAACTCATTCCCAACCGCACAGTGGCAGACAATGTCGCCTTTGTCTTGCAAGCCCAGGGCAAGCGCCAGCGAGAGATCCAACGGCGGCTGTTGCCCACGCTCAAGATGGTCGGCCTGGAGCACCGCGCCCAGGCGTTGCCGGCCCAACTCTCCGGCGGTGAGCAGCAGCGAGTGAGCATTGCGCGGGCGATCGTCAGCACGCCCCCCCTGCTGCTGGCTGATGAGCCCACGGGCAATCTGGATTTTGACAATGCCAGCCAGATTCTGCGCACGCTTCAAAACCTCAATGGCTACGGCGCGACGGTGATCGTCACGACCCACGATCGCCAGCTTGCCATGCTCTCACCCCACCCCGTCATGGAATTGCGCGACGGACGACTGCAACCCTTACGCAGCAAAACCCCACAGGAGCGATCGAACCAGCAACCCAGTGCCCCCCCGGTTCCTCTCTCCCCCTGACCGTTGCCATCGGGCTCCCGATTAATAGCTCAAATACAGCAGTTTAAATACAAATGAGCGACTGTTCTCGAAAGTTTCGGCTAGACTAGAGATGGGGTTCAGTTCACAATTGTTCACGTTCTACCCCAGCGGACGCCTTGGCGATCGCAACCCTTCCTTTAATCATCCACCTTTAACCACGACAAATTTAAGAACTCGGCTCAACCACAACCCATCTCATGGGTCGTTGCATCCAGTTCCCTGGCCCTTTTGATCAAACGCATTCCTGCTCAAGACCCATGCTGACCGATACTCAAACCATCCGCCATTACCAACGCCTGACCGATGCTTTGGTTGAGCTCTGGCGTCGTGGCAATCGCTTCACCGAACTCCAGCTCTACCTGGACGGTTATCTTGCCAGCCTCCGTCATAGCAACGCCCTTGAATCCTATTTAATCCATCGCTTAGAGGAAGAGGTCTTTCGCTTTTTACGTGACCCTTCTAACTTTGAACTCGCCTTTCCCCAGGCTCAATTAGAAGTGGACTATCGATAATCCATGATTGATGCTGGCAAATACAACCTGTTAGGCGTCAAGGTGAATGCGATCGACTACGAAGGTGCAGTCAACCGCATTATTGCCGCCGCCCATGCTCAAGCAGGTCTTTCCGTTTCGGCCTTGGCAGTCCATGGTGTGATGACCGGAGCATTGGATGACGTGCATCGCTATCGCCTCAACCATCTGGATCTGGTTTGTCCGGATGGGCAGCCAGTGCGCTGGGCCCTGAACCTGATGCACAAAGCAGACTTGCGCGATCGCGTCTACGGCCCCAACCTCACCCTCTACACCTGTGAACGTGCCGCCGCTGAGGGCCTACCGATTTATCTTTACGGTAGCCGTCTGGCGGTGCTCGAAGCCTTTGCCGATAATTTGCGCGATCGCTACCCTGGCCTCCAAGTTGCCGGGATGCAGCCCTCCAAGTTTCGCCAGACCACCCTCGCCGAGAAGCAAGAGATTGCCGCGCAGATCAAGGCCAGCGGCGCAAAAATTACGCTTGTGGGGCTTGGTTGCCCCCGCCAAGAAGTGTGGGCCTACGAATACCGTGATGCCCTCTCTATGCCCTTGCTGGCCGTTGGTGCAGCCTTTGACTTCCATGCGGGTCTGTTGCCCCAAGCTCCCAAACCCATGCAAGATCTGGGACTCGAATGGCTATTTCGCCTGATCCAAGAGCCTAAACGCCTCTGGAAACGCTACGTTTTGCTCAATCCCCATTACCTCTGGCTGCTGAGTTTACAAATGCTGGGGTTCAAGCCCTTTGACCCAAAAACAGCGATCGCCCCCACGGAAGAGCTGCGGTACGGCTGATACCTGAAGGCAGAGAGACGCTGCTTGTGTTCTCTAATATTTGTCAGGAAACTTTGGCCGAAGTTCGGTCTCAAACGAGACGAGCGCCTCCGCCGCATACTGTATCCTGTCTCACTCCAGCCCGAACGTGAGCCATTGCAGGTAAGGGTGAATTCTTAACTGAGTCTAAAGATTAGGGGCGATCGCCGGGCAAATAACTGGCAAATCAACGTTTTCGCGCTGTTCAGTTTCGTAAATCCACTTATAATTGCAGGTACATAACGCTAAGATTCTTAGCAAGTCGCAATCTAAGCTGTCGCGCCCACTGCAACGAAAACATTATTATGCCCCGAATATTGGTTATTGATGATGACCCGGCCATCTCCGAGTTGGTTTCGATCAATCTGGAAATGGCTGGCTATGATGTCAACTTGGCGAGTGATGGCGTCAAGGGGCAAGCCTTGGCTGTCCAACTCCAGCCCGATCTGGTGTTACTTGACCTGATGTTACCCAAGGTCGATGGTTTTACGGTCTGCCAACGTCTCCGCCGCGATAGCCGCACAGCGGATATTCCGATCCTCATGCTGACGGCCCTGGATCAAACCCAGGACAAGGTGGGAGGATTTAACGCTGGTGCGGACGACTATCTCACCAAGCCCTTTGAACTCGAAGAGATGCTGGCACGGGTGCGGGCGCTCTTGCGCCGTACCGATCGCATTCCCCAAGCCGCCAAGCACAGCGAGATTTTAAACTATGGCCCGCTGACGCTTATCCCAGAACGGTTTGAAGCGATCTGGTTTGACAAGACCGTCAAGCTAACCCATCTGGAGTTTGAGCTTTTGCATTGTCTGCTTCAACGTCATGGTCAAACGGTCTCGCCTAGCGAAATCTTGAAAGAGGTCTGGGGCTACGATCCGGATGATGATATTGAAACCATCCGGGTTCACATCCGCCATTTGCGCACCAAACTCGAGCCGGAACCGCGTCATCCCCGTTACATCAAAACGGTCTATGGCGCAGGCTACTGTCTAGAGTTGCCCAGCAGCGAGACGACGGTCGAAGATACGGATTCGGCAGCGACGAAGTAAGTAGACGATGTTGATTGCTCCGGATGTATGCCGGATCTGAGTACAGGGCAAAAAATAAGGTGCTGCTTGAAAACCTTTGATTCCGTAGGTTGGGTTAGCGACAGCGTAACCCAACGCAATCGCTCAAAGCATTGTCGGTGTTGGGTTTCCTCCGTGATGCTGTCGGCGAAGTCCATGTTGTTTAACATTGGTGGCAGGCGGGACGCCTGCGCTACGAGTCTAACCCCGGAAAAATCCCGTAGCGCGGGCATCTTGCCCGCCTGCCCTAGGAATAATCGATAGGTTATCTCTCCCTATGCTTTGCGGATTCAGTACGAGATGCCGGACCCTCTTCAAATCTGATGCAGCTCATAATAATGCGCCCGATTTTGTGCCGTCAGCTCCGTCTCGTTCCAACCCCTGGCCTGGCCATGGGCGAGGTGTAGGTAGACTAATTCTGGCGATCGGCAAAATCCCCAATCTGGCATCAGATAACGTTCGATCGCCTCCTGATCTTCCGCGCCCCAGCCCACAAACCGCTCATCCCACCCCCCGATCGCCCGCAGGCGATCGCGCCCAAACAAGGGCATCACCCCAAACCGCTCGCCCCCCAGCAGATGCTTGCGTAAGGCCGTTGGCTGATCTTCTGGGCCGAGGGTCGCCTGAGCGATCGCCCCTGCCAAATTCGCCAGCTCCACTGTTTCCGTTGCCGCCATCAAGCGATAGCCCGTGATCAGTAACTGGGGCGATCGCATCGCCAGCTCTCGATGCCGTGTCAATGTCTCCCCCACCGGAATGAGATCCACATCAAAGGCCGCCACCCACTCGCCCTGAGCCTGATGGAGCCCGAGATTTAAAGCGCGGGTTTTATGAAATGCCCCTTCACAAGGCAGATGCAGATAGCGAATGCCATAGCTAGAGAGCAAAGCAGGTAAGGCGTCTGAGGGCTCTGGCGTGAGTTCGATCACCAGCCATTCGATCGCCGTCTTATTCTCATACCCCGCCCACCATTCAAGCTGGTTCTTCAGGTGGGACAAGCGATCGCGGTAGGGCGTGATCAGGGTGAGCTGCATGGCGAGGGATCGAGCTATACCAATTCTGGCAATTGGGGCTACAGATAAACCAGAGATGAGGGCTGAGCTTGTCGAAGTCCGGCGCTTGGGATCAGTTTATCTGTAGTCGGACTACTGTGATCGGGTCTTAGGGGTACGGGCAGAGTGGGGGACCAGAGCGGAGGTAAGGACATCCCTTACGGCATCGTCCGGGAAATGATGCAGCGTCTCTTGCAGGGCAGGGGGGTAATCAATTTGGATGGGTTGAGACACGGTTGCGGCTGCGCCTGGGTTCGGGTGTAAATCTCCCCGTAGCCTGCCCTGGGCCAAGCCCGCTAGACAGCGCAGAATATTGCGATCGCGGCTCTGTTGGGGATTTTGTGCTGTCGTGAATTGATTGCGTTGCTCGTCATTGTGGGAGAGATGGATGACCTCTCCTTGCGTTTTGACTGGGTAGCCCAAGAGCTGCGATCGCAGCAGCAAATCTTGGTCTTCCCAGCCCCAGCCCTGAAAATCATGGCGATAGCCCCCCACCTGCTCGAAAAGCTGGCGCTGGGCACAGAGCAAGCCATAGCCCGGTCGTGCTGAGGTTACATCTGTTTCGGCGCGAATTTCCACACGCGGACCTCGGGGGGTCTGGCTGAGATGATAGCCGTAACGGGGGCGCTGGAGGGCGATCGTCTGGGGTTCTGCTTCCTGAACGGTTTGGATGTGGTAGAAGCCCTGGGGGGTTTGGCAGGCAGCATCACCCAACGCGCCTAGCGTGGCGGCGCTCCAGAGAATATCTACATCGGAAATTAACACCCAGGGGGCGATCGCTGCCCGCAGACCTTGATTGAGCAGCCAACCCTTGTTGAAGCCTGGCTGCGGGCACGGCAAAATCTTGACCTGTGGCCATTGCTGGATCTCCTGTAGCTGCGCCTGACAATCCTGCGTCTGAGAACCGCCGTCACAGACCCAAATGCGACCGCCCATCTGGATTGCGGACAAAGATTGCACCAGCGTGGTGACGCAAGGGGCGAGCGTGGCGCGATCTTTAACGGGAATGATCACATCGAGGTGCATAGATCGAGTTGCAAAGTCTGGCCTTGGGGTTAAGCCCTGATCATAAGTGGCGGCTCAATGTTGCAGGGTTCATTGGATGTGTTACCGCTTGCCCTGTAAGGCTACTGAGGTTAATTGATGACACGCCTTAAACTAGCAAAGTTTACCCACCTTACGATTCTGTAACGCCATCGCTAAGATGACGCTATAGAATCGCCAGCCGTCAACGCCACAACAAACGTTTCACTATTGACCTCGACGCGATCGCCCGTCCGCAACTTCTTGCCTCGTCGGGTTTCGGTTTCCCCATTCACCGTCACAATGCCATCCTGGATCATTAACTTCGCCTGACCCCCTGTCGCCGCAACGCCAGACAGTTTGAGGAATTGGTCGAGCTTAATAAAATCAGTCATCACGGGTTTGGGCAAGGGGCAGATCGCATCTTAGGACATTTTGCCCCTTAACCTTACTCAACAATCCCCATGGCGATCGCAGCAACCAATTCTACACTGGGTCACATCCAAGCCCTATGGCTATTTTGAATTTTTAATTGAATTTGCAGCGGAGGAAACATTCAAACCATGACCTTACAACTCGGTGATACCGTTCCTAACTTTACCCAAGCCTCAACCGCAGGCGAAATCTCCTTCTATGACTGGGCGGGTGATAGCTGGGTCGTGCTCTTTTCGCACCCCGCAGACTACACGCCCGTCTGCACCACAGAACTCGGAGAAGTCGCCCGTCGCAAGGCGGACTTTGACGCGCGCAACACCAAAGTGATTGCCCTGAGTGTCGATGACGTTGCCTCCCACGACGGCTGGGTCAATGACATCAACGAAACCCAGAGCACGACGGTGAACTACCCGATTCTGGCGGATGTAGACAAGAAGGTCTCGGATCTCTACGGCATGATTCACCCCAAGGCCAATGCCAAGGTGACGGTGCGATCGGTTTTCATCATTGACCCCAACAAGAAGCTGCGCCTAACAATTACCTATCCGCCCGCAACCGGTCGCAACTTTGATGAGATCATCCGTGTGCTCGATTCCTTGCAGCTAACGGACTACCACCAGGTAGCAACGCCTGTGAATTGGCAGGATGGCGAGGACTGCGTAGTTGTGCCCTCAATTTCTACTGAAGATGCCAAAACCAAGTTCCCCAAAGGTGTCAAGGAAATCAAGCCTTACCTGCGGATGACGCCCCAGCCGAATAAGTAGGGCGATCGCTTAATATCGCAGCGATATCGGTGGTTAGGACATTTTGCGATCGCTGAAATCCTCAACTGGTGGGCATTGCCCACCCTACGCGGTGTCTACGGCGATCGAGGTTATCGTCGATCGCCCCTTTATTCTGATGATTTTAGATGCCTCAACCCGTGCTCCGGGGAGTGAGGCAGAAACGCGGAGCGATCGCGGCATCCTTTTTATCGGACGAATTATGAACCCGAGTAAGTCCGAAGCGAAAATGTCAAAGCCGGAGAAGGATTGCAAAATCGATCCGGATTTTCAATAGTAGGTGTAGGGTGCGTTAGCAGGACAAGAGATGGATGAAAAGGATGAAAATCTTATTTCCTGTGTAACGCACCACAACCCACTTTAAGACTTTGAAAAACGGTGCGTTACGGCGGTAATGAAAATCATCGAATTTTATTGCCAAAATCCTGACCGCCTAACACACCCTACAATTTCTGTAACCCTTACACCGCATCGCTCGGCTCAAACGCCAACGCCGCTGAATTCATGCAGTACCGTTTTCCTGTGGGTTGGGGGCCATCTTCAAAGACGTGACCCAAATGGGCATCACAAGTAGCGCAGAGTACTTCTGTTCGTACCATAAAGAGGCTGCGATCGCTCTTATAGGCCACATTTTCTTCACTCACGGGCTCCCAAAAGCTCGGCCAACCTGTACCCGAGTCATATTTGGTTTGGGACTTAAACAGCGGAGTGCCGCAACAGACACAGTTGTAGGTTCCGGTGGCCTTGTTGTCGTGATATTTCCCGCTGAAGGCCCGTTCCGTGCCGTGCTTGCGGGTGACATGGAACTGCTCCGGCGTGAGCTGTGCTTTCCATTGGGCTTCCGTTTTTTGAATCTTTTCCACCATGGCAGGGTCTTTATTTAAGAGTGAATTCAAGCTAAGGACTGGCGCACTTGCACCCCATCGCGTAACTTGCGAGCTCCCCCCCGGCTGCGCCGCCCCCCTTAATAAGGGGGTGCTAAAACGCTTAACCTTCTCAGTCAAACAAAAGTTGTCTGAGCCGCTTACGGCGTCACCCCCATTTGGTAAGGGGGGAAGGAGGGAGCTTCGGGTCTAGAGGGGGTTTAGGCGTAAGTCCCAATAATATTTCCCCCATTGTAAAGATTTAAGAACCAGAATTGTCACCCTGGAGCCATTGCTGCAAAAAAACGGGGCGCAGCGCAGCCCAAGCCGTGCCGAAGGGGAGGGGCTGACGTTGGATGATCTGGGTCAGACGCGCAGGATCAATGTACTCAGTAATCGCTCCTGACCAGTCCTGCTCTTGCCACGGGTCAGCCCCCTGCTGCAACCAAGCCCAGAAGGGATGCCCCCCGAGTGGTGTTTTGGGGCGATCGGCGATCGCCCTCGGAATCGTTTGTCGCCGCAACGCCTCCCGCGCCAGCAACTTATCGACGAACCAGGGATAGGGTGGCAGGGAGAGGAGATAATCGAGCAGGCGCAAGTCTAAATAGGGAAACAGCACAGTGACGGGTTGCCCATGGACGCCTGAATCGCAGGCTTCAAAGTTGAGCTGCCACAGGGGTTGCAAGAGTTGGCGGTAGGCGCGGGGGCGCAATGGGTGGGGGTTTGGCTCAGGAGTCGCTGCGGTCAGGGCCAGCCAGCGATCGCGCACCTGAAACGCCCGTTCAAACTCCGGGTTCAACCAGCTCGGGTAGCCTCGCCAGGGATCAGGGGATGTTTGCGATCGCCAAATCCCCTTTACTCCCGTCCCCCAATGGGGTCGCCGCCGATAGCGCCAAACCGTCTGCCAGAGACCCCCCAGGAGAGCCCCCATCGGCATCCGTCCCACCAACTGCCGCACCGTAGAAGGGCGCATCCCCTCATCGCCCCCCTGGCCGTAGAGTACGACTCGGCTGTGCTCGGCTACCCAGCGATATTGCGCTTGTTCCAGGTCAGGAAAGAGTTGTAGGGAGGGTTCGGGCGTGAGCTGGGTTCCGGCACAGAGCCCAAATTCATCGGCTTTGAGCTCGGTCAGGGGCAAGCCCAAGGTCTGCGCAATCTGGTTAGCGTAGATCGTTTCAGCATCCGGAATCAGGTGCTCGTATGTCACGGTCAGTCCGTGCAATCTGAATTCGGGCAAATTCCGCATCTGAGCACAGGCACTGGCCGCCAATGCCGCCGAGTCGAGCCCACCGCTCAGGAAAATACTAGCTTGGGGTAAACGTAGGCGATCGCCCACCGCCTGATCTAGATGCCATTGAAATACCTCAATCGTCTCGTGGGGAGATGAATGGCGACGTAAAGAGGGAACCGGAAGCTGCCAATACCGCTGCGCTCGAACTTGGGTCGGCGTAACTGTGAGCGTATGCCCAGCAGGCAGGCGCTGGATATCTGCAAAGGTCGTGGTTTGGGGGTTTTGGTTAAAGCCCAGCAGCAGAAAGTCAGCGATCGCTTGCCCGTTGAGTTGCCGCGAGATGGCGGGATGGCACTGCACCGTGCGGAGCGTGTTGCTGACGACCATCACTTCAGCATTCACAGCGTAGTAAAGTTGCCGCACCCCCAACTGGTCGCGTCCACACCAGAGCCGTTGCTCACGCGCATCCCACAGCACAAAGCAAAAATCACCCTGAATGTGGTCTAGACAAGCCCTGCCCCAAACGCGATAGGCCTGGAGGAACAACTGGGCATCAGAGATCTCCGTTGAACCCCCTGTAGGGGAGGGTTTCAAACCCTCCCTTCCCCGGTTTAGGTCTGCGATTGCAATACCCGCACTGCGAAGCTGCGATCGCAACACCTCGCGGCCATCCAAACGCATATCGGCAACCAAATAGATCTGTTCATGCCAGTTCAAGGGTTGAATTTCCGACTGCTCTTCTGGCGTGATTGCCAACCGTGTATAGCCAAAACCGATCGCCCCTTGAAACCAATGGTTCTGAGCATCGGGGCCACGAAACGCCAGGCTGCTGAACATTTTCGGCAGGATTTCGGGGGCGATCGCTCGACCATCCCGATTAAAAACACAGCAAATCCCACTCATTTATCGCGTAGGGTGGGCATTGCCCACCACAGCTACGTTTGCGCACTTAGACATTAATGATCGCTTGCTTTTTGGGAAATTTCATGGTCTTCAAGCGAACTATGCTTTTGTAGATCCTTCAACAGCACCATAAAGTCCTGGACGATCATCTCTTGATTCTCAGGCGTAATCCAAGGCACATGAACAAACACAGCCCAACCCAAACCCCGGTTTTTTAGATGCCGCAACACCTGAAAATACAACCCTTCACAAACATATTGTCCGGCGTCGTGGCTGATCGTGGTTGCCGCGAGTTGGGTAACAAGTTTAGCGATCGCCACCGTTGTTTTTAAAACCGCCGCACCCCCCGGTTCACGGGCTTGGGCTTCGAGGCTCAGGTGCGATCGCCCCTCGGCCATGCCACAACAGACCACGCCAGCGGGTTGCAATTGATCAATCTGCGCACAGACTTGCTGGCTGGCGATCGCTGTCTCCACAGGTAATTGCCGCAGGTAATGGTGGTGTTTGAATTCGGGGCGATGGCAAACCAGCCCCAGCAGGTCATCGGAGGCGTTGGAGACCTGATGGGGGAGCCAGGTTTGGAAGGAGGTCAGGAGCAGGCGTTGGGGCATCATTAAAACGGTACAGAGGATTGAGATATTCTGTAGAGGCGATCGCCGTAGTTCTGGCAAAACGACCGCCACGCTGGCGTCACTCCGATCGCTTGCCTGCTTTCTTGCCTACAATAACAGAGTTGCCATCGTCAAAAACACAGCTCCAAAACTCACCGTGCTAAACTCGCTACACATTTCTGGGTTCCGGACATTTAAAGACTTAAAAATCGATCGTCTCGGCAGGGTTAATCTCATTGTCGGGCGGAACAATGTGGGCAAAACAAGTTTACTTGAAGCGGTTCACATCTACACCTCATCCGATGTGCTCGATCCAATTTTACAGCTCTTGGAGCGTAGACAAGAATACACATTCGAGGAAAACAGTAAGGACTTGTCTTTGCAAAAAATATTTCATCGAGCAATCGATAGAATGGAGCCCATTAGAATAAGTGAATCAGATCATGAAACACAGCTTTCTATGTCCAGAAAATGGCAATGGCATGAAATAGATAAGGATGAAAATTCAATTTATCCATCAGCCAATATTCCACCTGATGATGTGGATGCGGTTGAGATGATAAGGGTTGAGAAAGGGGGAAGAGGAATCAGATTAATCCCCATGCAGGATGAGCGAAGGCACTCCCCTCACACCTCACTTAAAAATTCAGATCGCAATGGAATATTTCTTTTTTTGACAGGGTTTTATGACAAATCTATCAACACTTCTTCACTTTGGGATCGAATTGTTCTCACCAGTAATGAAGATTCTGTTTTGGATGCACTTAGGGTGATTGAACCCGACCTCGATCGAATTGTCATGGTTCAAGGTAGACATTCGGAAAGGCTGGCAATGGCGAGATTAAAAAAGCAAAAGCCCATGCCGCTACGAAGTCTTGGCGATGGTATGAATCGGCTGTTTGAGCTTGCGATAGGACTGGTTAGTGCAGGGGAAGGGGGGACTTTTTTGGTTGATGAAATTGATTCTGGGCTGCACTTTAGAACCTTGATCGATGTGTGGCGATTAGTTTTTGCTACAGCAGCAAGGCTCAATCTTCAAGTTTTCGCAACCACCCATAGCTGGGATTGTATTGAGGCTTTTCAAAGCGCAGCGGCAGAACATCCTGAAGAGAGTCTGCTGATTCGGTTGGAGCGGATTGAAGACCAAATCTATGCTGAAACCTTCTCGGAAGAAGAATTGGCGATCGTCACCCGTCAGTCTATTGAGGTGCGTTGAAATGTCTTCAGAGAATAGGATATCGCCGAAAGACCGAGTTTTGCTAGTTGAGGGGACAGATGATCAGCAAGTAATCTATCAGTTTTGTAATTACCATGAAATCGACAATCGAACACTTTTCACTGTAGATCCCAAACAAGGAATTGATAACTTATTGGCAGACTTAAGCATTCGTCCGAAAACGGAGATCAAAGTACTCGCTGCGATCGTGGATGCTGATGTAAATCTTCAATCTCGTTGGGACAGTGTTGGTACTGCTCTTGCGAAATGTGGTTATAGTCTGCCAAGTCTACCCAACCCGAACGGGACAATTCTTGTGCCGCCACGTCCTAACCGTCCGCGTCTGGGTATTTGGCTGATGCCAGATAATCAAACAGACGGCATTCTTGAAGACTTTCTCTTGCGCCTGACGCAAACTGAGGATTCTCTTTTGAATCATGCAGAAAGTGCTGTGAATGAGATTCCTGAAGCAGAGAGACTGTTTGGTGAAGAAAAGCGATCGAAGGCGATTCTCCATACTTGGCTGGCGTGGCAAAAGGAACCCGGTACACCGCTAGGTTTAGCTATAAAACGCCAATATCTTGACCCTACCAAAAACCCTGCGCCCGAGTTCAAGGCTTGACTGGAGGCGCTATTTTTACCGCCTCAATCAGGCTAAAGCTCACTGAAAACACTGTCGTTAATTGCTTTCATTCACTCCAACCTTGCTCCTGTCTTCCCTGCTCAACTCATGCATATCGCAACACTCTCTTTTTCCTCATTAACATGGCATTGATTATTGCGGGCGATCGCAGTAGTTCCGGCAAAACAACGGTCACATTAGCCTTATTGAGCTATCTGCGGCAACAGGGCGAACGGGTGCAATCTTTCAAAGTGGGCCCCGACTACATCGACCCCATGTTCCACAGCAAAATCACCGGGCGGCCCTGTCGGAATCTTGATCCGATTTTGACGAGTCCGGACTATGTAAAATCTTGTTTTGCCCACCACAGCCAGGATGTGGATTTTGCCGTCGTAGAAGGGGTGATGGGGCTCTTTGATGGCATTGGTCAGACCGAAGCGCCGCCCCATGTGCCGATGATCGCAGGCTGTCCGGCGATCGCCAGTACCGCCCATATCGCCCGCCTGCTCCAAATTCCGGTGTTGCTGGTGATCGACTGTTGCAGCCTCTCGGGTTCGGTGGCGGCGATCGCCCAAGGCTACCGGGCGCTCGATCCGCAACTCGAAATTGCGGGTGTGATTCTCAATCGAGTGGGCTCCGATCGCCATCTGGAGTTGTTAGCTCAAGCGTTAGAACCATTTGCGATTCCGATTTTAGGCGTCCTGTTCCGCGATACGGATCTGGTTCTGCCCGATCGCCATCTCGGCCTGGTTCCCACCGATGAGTTACCGGAATTGCCCCAGTTTTTTGCCCGCTTGGCCCAGCGTGTTCAGGGGTGGGATTGGCAAAAATTGTTGCCGTTGTTGAAATCTCCTGTGAACCAAAACCCAACGGATATTCAATCTGAATATTTCGCACCACAACCGAGAAACCCGGTGCGGGAGGGTTTGAAACCCTCCCCTACAGTTGAGGCGCAGGATACGGTCGGTTGGGTTGCGCAGCATCTAACCCAATACCAGAAAATATTCAGCAGCCAACCCATCCCGATCGCCATCGCCCGCGATCGCGCCTTCAACTTCTACTACGCCGATAATCTGGATTTGCTCCAAGCCTTGGGGGCTGAATTCATTCCCTGGAGTCCGCTGGCTGATCGCTTACCCGATCGAGCCCAAGGTGTGATTCTCGGCGGTGGTTTTCCTGAATTGTTTGCGGCGGAGTTGGCGGCGAATCAAGCGGCAATGACGGATTTAAGGCGGGCGATCGCTCACGGTTTACCCGTCTATGCCGAATGCGGCGGCTTGATGTATCTCTGCAAAGCAATCACCACGTTCGAGGGGCAAACCTGGCCGCTGGTGGGGATTTTTTCGCCCACGGTTAAGATGGGCGGCAGACTCACGCTAGGGTATAGAAGGGCGATCGCCCAACGCCCGAGCCCGATCGCTCAAGCATCGCAAATCGTCTGGGGTCATGAATTCCATCGCTCCGTTTTAACTCAAGCCCCTGAGCAACCCCTCTGGCAGAGCCAGGGACTGGCCCGCCACGCTCAACCCAATGCAGAAGGGTGGCAGCACCAAAACGTCTATGCTTCCTATCTCCATCTCCATTGGGCGACGCAGCCAGAGATACCGCAACAATTCATCCGACAGGCACAGGCGTTCATGACGGCTCCAGGTCTATGATGATGGGTGAAGAACTAGAGAATGGCAGACTTTATGCTGCGATCTTGAGGTATCTTCGTGCTGAATTAAAGAATACTGCATTATCAAATGACTCTTTTTTTAACCGTTGTGGATGGCCAGTCCTCCTTTCCCCTGGCTTTTACTGCTGTTTATGTCGTGGGCTTTATTGCGGCAGTAGGGATCGGTTCACTCGCTTGGTACAACTCCAAGCGTCCGGCAGGCTGGGAGAACAAGGAGCGCCCGGACTTTATACCTGATGTGGAAAAAGACAAGACGAAAAGCGATTAGGACTTTTACGGCGCGGGGTGACACAAAATCCTCGGTGCTTCTTCTGTGCCAACCGGACAATTGCGGTTAGCCTGTTGGGTCGTCTTCCTTGGCGACCGATTGCCGATGCATCGCTCTGAAGGTGTTCAGTGCCGTATTCTCTGCCTCATGGGCGAGAACCATCGGTCTTGCGCCAGAAACGGGCGCGATCGCAGTTCGGGAGAATCAACCCCAGGGGTCAATTTTTGAGCTGCTGCTACCGATGACGCCTTAACCTCAATGCTGTTGCATGAAGTAAACCTCCTATGCTGTCCAAATCTCGCTGCGCTCAACTCCAGCAAACGCTGAGACGGTGGCGTCAATTTGTCGCCATGAAACGTCGCGCAGCCGCCCTGTTGAGTGTCTTCCTCATCGCCCTACTGGCGGCCTGCTGGTCTGGGTCTGAGACGTCCCAACCGCCGATCGCGTCCCCTGTTCCGGGTCAGCCGACCGACGAGGCGGAATCTCTCGTCGCGCAAATTACGATGCTGCCGGAAATCAAAGCCTCCCAGCCGTGGCAGATTGTTTTTGCATCTAAATCTCCTGTGGGCGATGACGGCACAATCACCGATCCGAACTGGGAAGCCGTTTGGCAAGCGATTCAAGCAGCGGCTGAGGATTTTGGCGTGGATGTGGCTGTGGTGGATAGTCCTTGTCAGACCTGTGCAAAGGAACAAATCCAAGCGATTAATGGTTTGTTGGCGCGATCGCC
>JBMYQW010000059.1:0-16655 GCA_049601735.1 Spirulinaceae cyanobacterium | reverse complement strand
CGGGGAGGGTAGCTGTCCGGCTCCGGTTGGGGGCAGACAGGAGCGCGACACCCGCCTCGATTTGGGCATGGGTGGGCATCACGGGGAGCACGTGCTGGAGCACCCGTCGAATGAAGCGGCGCTGGAGCGCCCGGTGGAGGGGTTGCAAGGGGCGGCGATCGATGCGCCGCGCTTGCGGGTCATAATGCTGGTCATACAGGGGCTGCACCTGTTGTTCCAGGTAGTCCACTTCGGTGTGCAATAGTTCGGCGGTTTGAGCGATCGCCCGCTCGGCCTGGGGATTGAACTGCGCTTGCAACAGCGGCATCACCGCCAACCGCAGACGGTTCCGAGCATAGCGTCGGGACTGATTAAGGACATCATGCCAGACGGGCAGGTGGTAGCGATCGCAGATGGCTCCGGTTTCGGTGCGGCTGAAGTCCAGCAACGGGCGCACCAAGTGAATATCAGACCTCAAGGGACGTTGCCAGGTGAGGGCTTGTAAACCGTCTGAACCCGCGCCACGAACGAGGTTGTAGAGCAGGGTTTCGGCGCGATCGCTCTGGGTATGGGCCACAACCACGTGGGCATAATTATGAGCTTGGGCGAGGCGAGTCAGCTCACCGTAGCGCCATTGGCGAGCGGCGGCTTCCGTTTGGGCCAGAGGCTGCGTTGCAGTGACGAGATGAAAGGGCAGTTGAAATTGCGCGGCGATCGCGGCAACATGGGCCGCGATGCCCGTATCCGTGGGCCAGCCATGGTCACAATGGGCGATCGCCAACGCCCAGCCCCACTTGGGCTGGAGATCGGCCAAGAGTTGGAGCAGGCTGAGGGAATCTTGACCGCCGGATACGGCAATGAGGCAGCGGTGGTGAGGGGGAAGCAGCGATCGCTGCCGGAGGGTTTGATGCAAGCGGGCGTGAAAGTCTGACCAGTTCTCAAGACATTTCATCAATATCGTTCCAGATGTCGGCAAAGACCGAGTCATCCTCAGCGTCGTCGCCATCTCCGTCTAAAGACAGCTCATCCCCTTCACCATCATCAAGGCCCCAGTCGATCGCATCATCATCGTCATCGCTCTCGCCAAAGATATCTTCGGCATCTTCTACGGCAAGCTCATCGCTACTGCTCGCCTCACCGAGGTCCAACTCGCCCGCCTCACTCTCGCCAAACAGATCATCCTCGGCATCGGTGGCAAAGATATCCTCTTCAGCCGCCACCGTCGTGGTATCGCCCGCCAGATCTGTCGGGGCATCGGCAAAAATATCGTCGCCCGTGTCTTCAGCGGTGGGCATTTCGGTCGGGGCATCGGCAAAGACATCATCGGCATCGTCGAGCAGACCGGAGAGGTCATCATCTCCCCCAGCGGTGTCGCCGAAGGGGTCGTTGTCTTCACTAATCTCGGCCGCGCTATCGCCGAAGAGATCATCGGGATCAGCGGGGGCATCGGCAAAGATATCCTCGGTCGCCGTTTCGAGTTCGTCATCTTCAGCGAGTCCGTCCACCATGGCAGCGATCGGATCGGAGAGTTCAGCCTCATCCTCCGCCGCAAGATCTGCCGCATCCAGATCCGTTGGGGCATCGCCGAAGACATCATCCAGGTCCCCATCATCCAGAGCGCCATCATCCAGAGCGCCATCATCCAGAGCGCCATCATCCGCCAGGGAATCCGGAGCAGCAGCGGCGACCAATGGTTCCTCTGCTTCGTCGCCATCAAAAAAACTATCTTCATCCCCCTCATCTTCTGCCTCGAAGGCTAAGTCTGGCTCTGGAACAGCAGCGGCGATCGGTAAGTCGGCGGTGGTCAACCCCTCTGCCAAGCCATCTTCCACAAACGCTGAACCAGATATTTCGGGTGTGAGCGGTGTTGCCTGAGCCGCCGCACCTGAGAAGGGGGTAATGTCGGGCGCATTTTCATCCGGGCAAAACTCCAGACTAATGCGCACCCGACCCTTGAGCCAGCGATTGGCTCCAAAGCGGAGTGCTTCGCAGGAAACCCCAGCCGCGGCAAACCAGTCGTTCTCGCCCATGCCCTTGGCCCCTTGAGCCAAGAGGTACTGCTGCAACGCTTGAGTCAGCTCGCTGGCACGAAACGTCCGATGGCCGATCAAGATTTGCACAGACTCGTCAACGGAAAGAACTTCATCCCCCTCAAGAGGCGTAAAGCGGTTATCCACGGTTTCCTTCACTCCACTGATTTACTATCGGTTGATTTACTAGCGGTTGCTGATTCCCTAACGATGCTGGGTCGCTGGTGCATCGAAAAAATGGGCGGTTCGCCTAAAAGTGTAGGTCGAAACCCCCGGTCTGGCCCATAAAAATCGAGATTTTTCTCTGATCAGAAGAACCAACCATAGGAATGGAGCCCTTTACCGAGCAAATTAACTCCCAAATAGCAGACCCATACCACCACAAAGCCCCCCGCTGCCAAGAGCGCGGGTTTACGGCCCTGCCAACCTTTGGTGATGCGGGCATGGAGATAGGCGGCGAAGACCAGCCAGGTGATGAGGGCCCAGGTTTCTTTTGGGTCCCAACTCCAGTAGGAACCCCAGGCTTCGTTGGCCCAAACCCCTCCGGCAATGATGCCGATGGTCAAGAGGGGAAAGCCCAAGCCAATGATCCGGTAGCTGAGGTTGTCGAGGGTTTCTGCGCGATTGAGGGTTTGGGGGGTGAGCGTCGCGGGGCTGGATACCGACTGTGGCGGGGCGAGCGTGGCGACAGCACTGCTATCCTGCTTATCTTCCAGATTGTGCTCTAGGGGCGTGACGGTGTTGAAACCCTTGAGGTTGAGCCCGAGTTCCGCTGCCGTCCGCTCACCGCCGCTGCCATAGGAGCTGCCCTGGAGAGTGACATCCTGACCCCTTGTGAGCAGTAAAAAGGCGATCGCCAGCATGGAGCCCACCATCAAGGTGGCGTAACTGAGCATCATCACACTCACGTGCATCATCAGCCAATTGGACTTGAGGGCGGGAACAAGCGGAGCAGAATTTTGCATCTCCGCTGGCAAAGAGAGAGCAGCAAAGGCGGTGATGCCCATGGCTAGGGGAGTCGTAAAGACCCCCACCCAGCGCGATCGCGCCGTAATTTCTGCAAACAGGTGAATTGCGGTGACACCCCAAGCCAAGAAGAACAAAGACTCATACAGATTGCTCAAGGGAAAGTACCCCGCCTCAATCCAGCGGGCCGCGAGCAAGGCGGCGATCGTTAAGTTCGCCACTGCCATCCCCGCTGTGCCGATCGCCCTGAGTAGGGGGAGAGTCGGAAAAGCCACACTGCTCCAGTAGAGCAGCATTGTGAGGAGCAGGATGCCAAAGGCAAGGTTATCGAGGGTACTTTGCAGCGTAATGAGATCCATAGGGGCGATCGGGAAAGGTTCAAGCAGCCGCCTTCAGCGCGAAGGAAGGTTTTGCATCAGATCCAGCATATCTGACTGACGATAGCCTAGCCACCTGGATGGTCATAGCTGCTAAACATACGGGCTAATCCGTCGCCCACAACTGCGCTGCGGTGAAGGGGAGTGAGCCCCAGCAGGGTGAAAAGATGGTTGCATTACCGCTAAAGTTCGCTGCCTCATACCCTTCCCCAACCCGATGAAGGATCACAACTTGCTGCTGCTGGGGGTCAATAATCCAATATTCCGGAATCCCTCGGGCTGCATATTCCGAACGCTTGGTTTCGTAGTCCCGTTGACTATTTTTGCTGCCGGGTGACACGACCTCAACTACCAGATCCGGCGCAGGCATCTCGGGCATGACGGTTGAGCGACTGGCCCCTGATAGGGCGATCGTCAACTCCGGCGAGAGCACCATCAAGGCCGGCAGGCGGGTTGTATTCGCTGCCACGACGATGTCAGTCTTGAGGCTCAACTGCTCCATTGCAACGCCCTGTTGTCCCAGCCAAAAGAGCAGTTTCATGGCAATCCGGCGGTTTCGTTCACTCTCAGGTGGCATCGCTCGTAATGCTCCCTGCTCTAGCTCGTAAGCCTGCTCCCGACCATCGTCATAGCGGAGGTACTCCGCGAGGGTCAGGGCCAAGGGCGGGGTTGGCGTCAGGGTCATGGGGCTCTAGTCTTCGTGATCTTCAAAGGGATCGCTCAGTTCGGCAGAGGGCGCACCGAAAGAGATATAGACAGAGTAGGCGGTGACGGCAATGACCACCGCACCGATGCCGAGAATGAAGATTGTTGTGGATTCCATTACAAAAAGTTAAGAAAGGAGCTGTTGGTTCTATAATATTACAGAACATTAACAAACGCCTGGTTGAGATTCATCTATGACACAGCGCACCTGGTTGGGCGATCGCCTAAAGCCCCTGAATTCGGAATACGGCAAAGTTTCCCCTGGCTGGGGAACAACCCTCGTGATGGGTGTTTTTATGGCCTTGTTCCTCGTCTTTTTGCTAATTATCCTGCAAATTTATAACGCCGATATCTTGCTCAATAGCTTTGATGTGGATTGGAGCGATCCTGGATTCTAAGCCCATCTTTGCCTTGGCAGTTCGGTCGAATGAGTTCGACTAGATGGGTTCGGCTGAGTCCTAAGGGATATCTAAACCCGGTGTAACCGGGTTTTTTGTTGGGCTGGTTTTGAGCGTGGCAACCCAGAACAATGCGGGCCGCACAAGGCATAATGAGAGGCTAAGGATGAGTCAGCTATCCAAGCTCAGGCTTCAGGAATGCGGTTGATGAGCGTTCAGAATTTAATCTGGTCATTGCGTAGGATGGGCATTGCCCACCACAAGCCAGTTTTGGCGACGCGGTATGACTGATCTATTTTCTTGAGTTCTATCAACCGCTGGGGCTGATCAGAAGGGCGATCGCGCAATCACTCCCTTTTGGCAAGATTTTGATCATGGAGAAACAGAAGCTATGAATTTTTTTGGTATTGGTTTACCCGAGATGGTGCTCATCTTCATCGTGGCACTGCTTATCTTTGGTCCCAAAAAACTCCCCGAAATGGGCCGGAGTCTGGGCAAGGCCCTGCGGAGCTTCCAGGACGCGACTAACGAGTTCAAAAACGAGTTTCAGCAAGAGGTGAGCCAAATTGAGGATGCAGTGAAGATGCAGGCTCAACTCGAGCCCGATCCGCAAACCGAGACAGCCAAGACCCCTGCCGCCGCAGACGCAAAGGCAGCGGACACCGTTACAGAAGAAACAACAACTCCGGAAACAGCCGATGCCGCGACTTCGGAACCATCCGCATCGGAGCCGTCAGCCTCTTAGCACATTTTCCCCCACACCATAATTTAAGTCTGGGTAGGCGGGGACACCTGCATCACTATTCATCTCCTCCGGTATCCATAGCACAGATATTTGACCTGCCAGGGACAAGTGCGATCGCGGGTCATGCGGATGCACAGACGATGGCACTGTGTGACCATCGGCGGGAGAGGGTAAATTTGGATGATATTGAGCGGATCAGGTTTTGAGAGCCTTGCTGTTTAAGGCGTTGAGGGGCAAAAGTACAACTTTTTCCGTTTCGCGAGCTGACCCCAGACCGGCCCTCAAGTAATTGTTGCAGTTATCAACAGTCTGCCCCCATCCCCGGATCAGGACTCCTACAATGATTAGCATTGTTCGATATTGGATTTAACTCTCCCTATGCCCCGGACTCAACGCAACGATAACTTTATTGATAAGAGTTTTACGGTGATGGCGGATCTCATCCTCAAGCTGCTGCCCACCGATAAAAAAGCCAAAGAAGCTTTCGCCTATTACCGCGATGGGATGTCGGCCCAATCCGATGGCGAATATGCCGAGGCGATGGAGAACTATACCGAGGCGCTGAGTCTTGAAGAAGATACCACCGATCGCAGCTACATCCTCTACAACATGGCCCTCATTCACGCTAGCAATGGTGAGCATGAAGAGGCGCTGACCCGCTACCACGAAGCGATCGACCTCAACCCGCGAATGCCCCAAGCCCTCAATAATGTGGCGGTCATTTACCATTACCAGGGCGAACGCGCCAAAGAAGCAGGCGAGGCCGAGGCAGCGGAGAGCTTCTTCGATCGCGCTGCTGAATATTGGAAGCAGGCCATCCGCTTGGCTCCCAATAACTACATTGAGGCGCAAAATTGGCTCAAGACCACGGGTCGCTCAGAAATTGACGTGCTGATCTAGGGCGTGTCATTAATTAAACTCAGAAGCCTTATGGGACAAGGGATAGAGCGCCTGACTCAAAAAGCAGAAAAAGGGGCTGTACGCTGGATATGGCAAGGGTTTGAAACCTAAATGATAACAGCCCCTAGTGAGAGCCTTTAAACCAAAAGCATCGCACCTGACTGTTCTGTACTGGGCGATTCTGGCTCACCATGCTTGGGGTCAAATGGTTTGAAGCTGCTTGATAGGGGCAGCGCAGTCGCCCGAGTATTTCATCAACCGCCTGACATTCCGCCGCATCTAACTCTCGATCGAGATCGAGCAGGGCGGCCATCAAACCGTAGCGATCGGCTTCGGTCACGGCCCGGCTGGCGATCGCCTCAATAAACATTTGGGCGATGGCGGGGGGAATCACAGTCAGCGAAGAAGTCATCATTTGCTCGTTATGTTAAGACCCGTCGGGCGATGGTTCTAGTTTCCGGGAATTGTCGGTTGTTTGCCGTGATGCTTTGCTGTAACGATACGTGAAGTTTGCCGCCTCTTTGGGTGAGGGGCATGACCCCTTTCAGGTGATTGTCATTAACTCCCAAGTGTGATCCCACTCACACCTTCGCAACAGAGCGTTATGGGGAAGTACGAAGGGCAACGGCAGAAACCGACGGTCAAAACTTATAATGGTCTGACCATACCCCATCATTTGGAGACCAAACTGTTAATCATGGACGCAATGTCGTTCTTTCAGCAAAGTTCAGGCCGCTGGCGCTCGCAACGTACCACCCATCACCTGCCCTTTCGACGCACCGAGAGTGGGGGCTCTAAGATTCAGGTCGAAACCCTGACTGCCGATGAGCCCCGCGTTAAAGAAATTTGCCAGCTCCATGAGATTGAACCGGAACTGGCGATCGGCGGCGCTTATGTTGCCTGGGAGGGGTCAATGGCTTGGGATCGAGAAGGAGAAGACCACAGCGGTAGTACGGTTTTTGCTCTTGTTCCCGATGATGAGACTGGGCGCAGCGGTCGCCTGTTGCGCGAGCGGGGTTATGCCGAAGTCACCCCGGTGGTGGGACGCTACGAAATGGATGACCAGGACGCCTTGAACTTGACCACGGAGTACGAAACCATGAGTGTGGTAGAACGCTTTTGGTTTGCCAACCCGGATCTGCGCTTGCGGACTAGCGCAGTCAAACGTTTCGGCGGCTTTAACACGGCCACGTTTTGCGCCGAGTCTCGCCAAGAACTCGAACCAACAACCAATCTCACCGACTCCAGCGCAGCAGTTCCCAGCCTTTGGGGCTGGTAAGGTGGGTCAGTCTTGACGATTGTGCGCAATACTTAGGCTGCGGGTTGATGTCAACCCAAACATTTGGGTAGGATAGGTTGTCTTGTCCCATGATTGACAGATCACAATTCATCGCTAGACCTCTGGGTGGAGGGTCGCTTGGCGCGTCTGTAACTTCAGGGTCAGCTCAATAGCAAGGGTCAACGAAGAGTACTAAACTGTGCGCATCCCGCTCGACTACTACCGAATTTTAGGCGTTCCCATTCAAGCCCAGGCTCAACAATTGAGTCAGGCTTACCACGATCGCGCGCTCCAACTCCCCCGTCGAGAATATAGTGATCTGGCGATTAATACCCGGAAACAACTGCTCGACGAGGCTTACACGATTCTCTCGGATGCCGAGCGCCGCGCGGAATACGATCAGCATTTTCTCAAGGCCGCCCCGATTGAAGCGACGGGCACGTATGCGACGCATGGGGCGAGTTCCACGCCCGGCCCCACCCTAGACATCCACCCCGAGCAGTTGATCGGGGCAATGTTGCTGCTCTACGAGTTGGGGGAATATGAGTTGGTCTTGCAGCTGAGTGAACCGCTGCTCGAGGCTGACGCTGTGCTCGTGCCGGAGCAGATGCAACTGGTGAATAATCCGTTGACCCGGGCGGATATTGTGTTGACCGTGGCCCTCTCTTGTCTGGAGTTGGGGCGAGAGCAATGGCAACAGGGCCAGTCCGATCGCGCGGCCCAAACCGGCCACTATGCCCAAGAATTACTGCTCAAGGAAGGTCTGTTTCCGGGCATTCGTGGTGAGTTGCGGGCAGATATGTACAAGCTGCGTCCCTATCGTATTGTGGAGTTGCTCACCCAGGAGGCGGGCCAGGCAGAAGACCTGCGCCAAAAGGGGCTGCGCCTGTTGCAAGATATGCTGGCGGAGCGCGGCGGTATTGAGGGCCAGGGCAATGACCAATCAGGGTTAAGTTTGGATGATTTTTTGCGGTTTATTCAGCAGATTCGCAACCATCTGACGACGGCCGAGCAGCAAGACCTCTTTGCCGTTGAAGCCCAGCGCCCCTCGGCTGTGGGGATGTATTTGCTGGCCTATGCCAAGATTGCCCATGGCTTTGCCTACAGCCAACCGCGCGCGATCGCTCAGGCCCAGACCTTGCTCCAACGCCTCGGGCGCTACCAAGATGTTCACCTGGAGCAAGCGGTCTGTGCGCTCTTGCTCGGTCAAACCGAGGCGGCGGGGCGTTTCGTAGAACGCTCTCAAGAATACGAGCCGCTGGCGTTCATTCGTGAGCAGTCCCAAGCCTCCCCGGATCTGCTACCTGGGCTCTGTCTTTACGGCGAACGCTGGCTGCAAACAGAGGTGTTTCCCCATTTCCGGGATACCAACCAGCAGACCTTGAGCCTCAAGGACTACTTCGCCAATGAAACGGTTCAAGCACATTTAGAACAGCTCTCGACCGGGCGATCGCAGTCGGCTGCCCCAACTGCCACGCCAGCCGCCCATCAATCCGCCTCAGCAACAACGGCCTCGGGCGCAGCGACAGCGACGATGCCAGCAGTGGCTCAAGCCGCGGCCGGGTCGGGCGCGGCGGCTACCACGACGCTCCAGCCCCCAATGCCTGAGCAAACCGCCGTTGCGGTTGCTGAACCGCCATCATCCCCGGCTCCTGCCATGCCCTTAGATTCGGCTGGCTCGGGGGCAACCGATCCAACCGACTCGGGAGACATCTCCTCGGATTCACCCCAGCCGGAAGACTTACCCGTCGCGCCGCGATCGCGGGCCCGCTCCCAGCGCCAGGCCCAGATTCAACGCAACCGCTGGATTTTTCTGGGCATCGGCGGGCTCATTGCCCTCCTCGGACTCGGCTTTTTGTTGAGCCAGGTGATGCAGCTCATCTCGCCGCGATCGCCCCAATCAGAGACCGCTCTGGAAACCGATGTGCCCGAGGTGCAAACCCAGCCCGGCGAAGCTCCAACCGAAACGCCGCCAGTGGAGGCAGCAACCGCCCCCGAGCCCGCGCCCACTGTGGGAGTTGACCCCTCAGATCCGCAACCGATCATCGCCACAGATGAGCCCATTGATGAAGTCCTCGCCGAAGACATCATTCAAACCTGGTTGGCGGTTAAGTCCCTGGCGTTAGGCCCAGAATACGACATCAGTCGGCTCGATATCATTCTGGCGGAACCCGCCCTGGGCACTTGGCAGCAGCTTGCCAGTGAACTGCGGAGTGAAAATACCTATCGAGACTACGAACACAGTGTTGAGGTGGAAAAACTCACCACCGATGGTAATGACCCGGATCGAGCGGCGATCGAAGCGGCCGTGCGAGAGCAAGCAACACCCTATCGCAATGGTCAACCGGAACCCGGCGGCGCGTATGATGACAACCTGCGCGTCCGCTACGATCTCGTTCGTCAGGGCGATCAATGGCTGGTTCAAGATATGCAAGTCTTGCAATAGGGGCAATTTAGCGAATTATTATGCGACGAATTGATGTCATCGGCATTACGCTGGGCGTTTTCTTGGCCGGCGGGTTAAGCTATCTCAGCCTCCGCGCGCTGGGAATCAACAGCACCAATGCGGGGGTTTGGAGTCAACTGTTGCTCGTGGGTGGTGTGCTCGGCTGGATTGCGACGTATCTGTTTCGGGTTTCCACGCAGAACATGACCTATAACCAGCAGCTCAAGGACTACGAGGAAGCGGTGGTCCGCAAAAAGCTCGAAGCGATGTCTCCCGAAGAACTCGCAGCCCTCCAAGCCAAAGTAGAAGCAGAGGACGCTGAGGAAGCGGCTTCTGAGCAGGAGTAACCAGCCAATTCCAGTTCGGAATTTGATTTGTTGTGTGCGTAGAGGTCGTGATCTATGGGAATGCCCTGTGAAGTGAATTCACTGCTGAAATTGTCGCCATCCCAGGGGTATCCCCCCTCACGGGTCGTTGGCGATACCTTCAAAGTTGTGAAGCAGGGTTATCGGATTCTGCCCATTAATGTTCCCCTGCCGTTGGTGGATGAAAACTGGTTAGCCGCTGCTGATATTGTGATTCACAAATTGAGCTGGGAGCGCGATCGCACTCACTTGGAATTTTCAATTGTCCGCATCTACGATCAGCCGATTGCAGTGAAATAGGCAGACGGATCAGGGGCGATCGTCCCCCGACTGGCGCGCTATGAAACGGTTCGTCCTGAGCCTGAAGAATCTACCGGATGCAGGGGACGGGCTGGCGATCGAGTCGAAAGGTTGCTCGGTGTTATCCGTTTACTGCTCTTGGCTCAAACGCACGATCATCCGTAAAAACCAGGCCGTCACAGCAGGGGGCTGGGCGGTGAAATCCACCCAAAATACTCGTCTCGAGTTCTCCCCCTCCAGCTCTCGAACTTTGGCATAAATATCGCCTCCCAGGTTACGGGCTTGATTCAAGAGATTCAACTTTAAATCGGTGAAGGGCGGGGGTTTAGCCGTTTTAGCTTGACCGAGGATTTTCGCTCCCTGGGTTGAAAGCTCCACAAGATAGCCCTGCAAACAGTCCTCGCTGATATTCTTCCCGGCCAGCGGCACATACAGCAGGGGTAACGGATCGGGCAGATACACAAACTGCTCTTCAACATGGGGCAGTTCAAGCTGATAGGGCTCGCCCATGCCGCCGATTTCATACACCGAGAGCGTTTCTTTCACCCCTTTGAGGTTCACGTCATAGGCGGCATTAATCCGGAGTTGCTGGCGATCCACCTGTGCGAGCACCGCCTCAGAAACTAAAACTTGCTGACTGGTTGTGCAGGATTCAATCCGGAACGCCAGGTTCACCTGAGCCCCCACGGCACTATATTCCGTATGCAACTCAGAGCCCAAATTGCCCACCACACAGTCGCCTGTATTGATGCCAATGCCGATCGCCAGAGCGGGAAAACCGCGATCGCGGAGCTCTTGGTTGACCTGTCCCATGGCTAATTGCATCGCTAACGCACAGGCGATCGCTCGTTCGGCATCATCGGCTTTGGGAGTGGGGACACCAAAAAACACCAGCAACCCATCACCCATAATGGCGTTGATCGTGCCCTGATAATCCGCAATCACTTGCAACATCGCTTTGAGATAGAGGTTTAAGACCGTGATCACCTCCTCTGGCGAGAGTTGTTCGGCTAGGGTGGTAAAGCCGCGAATATCGGCCGTGAGAATCGTGACCGTTTGACGAGTGCCCCCGAGCTTAAGACCCTCGGGCTGTTCGAGGAGTTGGGTCACCACCTCGTTATTGAGATAGCGCCCGAAGGTTTGGCGCAGTTGCGCCGCCTTGCTAGCGGTGTAGAGCGTAACGCCAATTCCAGCGCCCCCCAGACCCAGGGCGGCGGGCACCACCGGCATCCACAGTCCCCATTGCAAGAGCGCCAGATAGGCGCTACCGCTCAATAGGGCCAAGAGCCCTGAGGGCCAGAGGAACTGCTGGGCCCAGAAGCGCAGAGAGAGCTGACGATGCTGAACCTGGAGGCCGAAGAACCGCCAATGCCAAGCTGCGATCGCCCCGAGCAGCGACCAGAGGAGTACCCAGAGGATTTCTAAACTCTCGGGAATGGGCTGAATCAGGGGGCGATCGCCGCGGGCCGCATCCAGCACTTGCGCCGTGATATGGGCATTGATTTCGACGCCTGACAAGGTAACAGGAGGACGGATCGTGTCGTAACTACTCAAGGGAGTGGTAAAACGATCATTGAGGCTCTCGGCCACCGCCCCAACAAGCACAATGCGGTCTTTGGCCCAACCCGCAGGGATCTCACCCGCCACGACCGCCCGAAACGGGATCTGCTCAAACTGTTGGCCCGGCCCCCGATAATTAATCAGCAGTTGATAGCCCCCGGCCGGGGCTCGAATGTAACCGCCATCAAAGGCCCCAAAGGGTTTAAAGGTTGCTGCGCCTAACCGCCAGCGATCGCCTGAGAGTCGCTCAAACTGGATGCCTTCGGCTTCTAACAGCCAGAGGGCAAGATAAGGGCTAAAGGCATCGAGCACTTGACCCTGGGCATCGGGCAAAAATAAGAAGCCCCGGCGAATGCGGCCATCGTCATCCAACACTAGGTCATTGGCTTTGGCCCGCTCCACCGCAGCCAGAGCGGGCGGTGGCGCAACCGGGGGCTGGCCCACTTTCTGAATGCCGACAATATTGGGAATGTCCTGCAAGACGCGCTCCAGCTCCCCTTGACCTGGGGGGACGGGCAGATCTCGATAGAGGTCTAAGCCAATGACCCGAGGCTCCTGCGCCGATAAATTGCGTAATGCTTGGGCGAGGGCGCGATCGGAAATTAACGCCTGCCCCCCGGCTTGGAGATCGGCTTCATCAATGGTGACGATTTTAATGCGCTCATCGGGGGGGAGATGGGGAGACGATCGCCAGCGGAGAAAGCGATCATAGGCAGCCCATTCTAACCCTTGCAATAAGCCAAGGTAGCGTACACCGAGTACGGCCAAGGTTGCGAGGGAAGCGGCTAGACTAATGCCCCGCCAGGGAGAAAGAAGCGATCGAATTCGGCTCAAGGCCCACCTGTCTCTGAAGAACGAGTCTGAGTTCCTAATACATAGGTCTCGATGGCAAAATCCGCATAGTTTGCCATCGCTTCATGGGCTAAACTCCGTTGCCAAGCGGCTGAGTTGATGGAACGTTCGGCAAAAGAGTCTTCTAGAGCATCATGCCAGAGAGGGAGAGAGACCTCTCCCTCTAGTTCAAGGCGATTAATCCAACCCGCCACATAGATGGTGGCATCGTTGCTCGCATCACAATAAATCGACAGTCGCCACCAATAGGGATTTTCTGAGACCTGCTCGGCCGTATTGTGAATGGCTAACTGGACGGTTTCTGGGAGCACGAAGCGGGCGATCGCATCGGCTGTATTCAGCTCAACCTCCTCTTCAAGGAGGGGCTGACCCGTTTTAAGATCCAGCACTTCAAGGACCGCAGACCGATTGGTTTCCGGTGGAATGTAGATATACAGATTAACCCGCTCCCGCTGGGTCAATATCACTTGAGTTTGGGGAACGATCGCCTTGAGGATGGGGTGTGCCTCCTCTTCTGCCTCGGCTGGGACAGCGCAGGAGCCCCCCTCATCGTCACTCCGAGTGCCTGCACCAACGGTGCGTGGAGCACTATCACTCGATGCCCCTTGAGAACCCGGGGAAGAGGTGGGTTGGGCGAAGAGTAAGCTGGCACTATTGAGCCAGCATAAGCTGGCGAGGCCCAGAAGATAGATTGTGCGCATTCTCTTATTGTTCCTCACCGATTTGTCCGGGTCTAGGGGCTGCCATTATTTAGATTTCCACTAGATTTAAACTCATTGCCGTGTCTAGCTTACAGCCCCTTTTGCTGTTTTTTGGGCTCGGGCGCTCTATGGCTGATCCCATCAGCTTGCTGAGGCTAATAGATGACGCGCCCTAAGATTGTGGAGCTGACAACAAATAGTGCTTAATATTCCACTTCCAAGAGAGCACTGACCACCGCCCCATCAATAAAAACAAACATTAAGGGTAGGGGCGATCGCATCAACCCGGTCACCAACAGCGAAACCACCGCGACCAGCCAGCCGATCGCAATCAAGCGCCGCTCTTGGGCACACCAACCCCGAGTCTGCTTGATCTGCCGGAGCACCTTGGGGGGAATCGGCTCGGGCATGACAGCGCCGGGCGGAAAGGCCCAATAGTGGTTGGGGCGCTCTTGAAAGAGATCTGTCCAGCCCTGTTTGTCGCACCAGTCATGGAGCCACTGTTCACTGTAATGTTGCATTAATAATTTGTACGGGGCACGATTGCCTGGGTCATTACGCAACGCATAATAGACCCTGTCAGGTAGAAATAATCATGGTAGCAACTGCATTTTAAGGCTTGGAATGAAGCACATGAAACTTTACGTCCAGGAGCCAATTTATAAACAAAATCTTAAGCAATCAACGGGTTAATTTCAGACGATTTCAGGCGACCAAAAGATAGTTTAAAGGCTGGCTCATTCATCATGGTGGGGGAGGGGAATCAGAGCCAACGGTGGGTCTGTTATAGTATCAAACCATTACGACACCCGTAACAGGAGGAGCTGATGGTACAGATCGCCGTTATTGACTACGACATGGGTAACTTGCACTCGGCTTGCAAGGGCCTCGAAAATGCGGGTGGCAAGCCCCATGTTACGGATTCAGCACGAGAGATTGCTGCGGCTGAAGCCGTCGTGCTGCCCGGTGTCGGCGCGTTTGACCCGGCCATGCAACACCTGCGATCGCGCCACCTCGAAAAACCGATTGAGGCGGCGATCGCCAGCGGCAAGCCCTTTTTGGGCATTTGTCTCGGGCTCCATCTGCTCTTTGAGGGCTCCGAGGAAGGGAAAGAGCCCGGCCTAGGTCTCCTGTCCGGTTGGGTGCGGCGCTTCCGGCCCGAACCTCAGATCACAATTCCCCACATGGGTTGGAATACCCTCAGCTTTAGCCAGCCGAACCACTATTTATGGCAGGGACTGGGCGCGAACCCCTATGCCTACTTTGTGCATTCCTACTATGTTGATCCGGCCCAACCCAGCGTCAACGCTGCAACCGTGACCCACGGCAGCCAGACGGTGACAGCGGCGATCGCCCGGTCAAATCTCGCCGCAGTGCAGTTTCACCCCGAAAAATCGTCTACCGTTGGCTTGAAGATCTTGGCGAATTTTGTGGCGCAGGTGCAAACAGGGGTTCCCGTTTGAGCGAGTCGGTGTAGACTGAAATTTCTCGCTATGTTTAGGGTTTAGACTTGCCGACCTAACTCAACAGGTTTCTGGAAGCGAGGGAGGGTTTGAAACCAGCAGCGTGAACTTAACAGCAAAACCCGCTGCATGAAAGGGCTTAGTGGGGCAACCAACACCCGACCCACCCCGGTCGTCGCGACGCGAGACCGCCCCTCCCAAGAAGGGATTCTTTGATCTCCTTTTAGGAGGAGTACCCGTAGGAGGAGGTGGGTCAACCCACTCAAACTCCCATCAGGAGGTAAATACTAAGTTCATACCAGTGGTTTGAAACCCTTCCTTATCGGTCGCAACGCATAGACGTAGAGTGTTTTGGCGTGGAGGATGATCGGAAATCCTGTACTGCGGTGACGTATTCTAAGCCAATTCGCTGACCGCCAATCGCTTTGCGGGATAAAGCCCAGCACCGAACAAGACAGTTTTGTCCGTGCTGTGGTATCCCTGAGATATAGAGACTTCTCTCTGGCGCATCTTCCCTGCTCTTGATTGTTAACTGCTGCATTATGTCCACCCTGGTTATCGTCGAATCACCCACCAAAGCCCGCACCATTCGCAACTACCTGCCCGCAGGGTACAAGGTACAGGCGTCAATGGGTCATGTGCGGGATCTGCCCGCCTCAGCCGATGAAATTCCGGCCAAATATAAAGAAATCAATTGGGCGAAAAAGTTTGGCGTCAATGTTGAAGACGACTTTGAACCCCTCTACGTGATTCCCAAGACCAAAAAGAAAGTGGTCAAGGAGCTCAAAGATGCGCTCAAAGAGGCCGATGAATTGATTCTGGCCACTGACGAAGATCGGGAAGGGGAGAGTATTTCTTGGCATCTGTTGCAGTTGCTCAAGCCCAAAGTCCCGACCAAGCGGATGGTTTTCCATGAGATCACCCAAGAGGCGATCGAGGCGGCCCTAGAGAACTGCCGGGAGATCAATGAAAATCTGGTTCATGCCCAGGAAACCCGCCGCATCCTCGATCGCCTCGTCGGCTATACCCTCTCCCCCCTGCTCTGGAAAAAGATTGCCTACGGGCTCTCGGCCGGACGGGTGCAGTCGGTGGCCGTGCGGCTGCTGGTGCAGCGCGAACGGGAGCGCCGCGCCTTCCGGTCAGCCCAATATTGGGATCTCAAAGCAGCCTTAAGCCAGGCTCAGGGCAAAACCAAAGGCAAATTTGAAGCAAAACTGGTGACGCTAGAGGGCAAAAAGCTAGCCACGGGCAGTGACTTTGATGCCAACACGGGCCAGCTTTTGCCCAAGAAGAAGGTGGTGCTGCTCGATGAAGCCGCTGCCCAAGCCCTGAAAGAGCGCCTGGAAACCCTGGCGTGGCGCGTGAGCAAAACCGAAGAGAAACCCTCCACCCGCCGCCCCTCGCCACCCTTTACGACCTCGACGCTGCAACAGGAGGCCAACCGCAAGCTGGGCCTCTCGGCGCGAGACACAATGCGCACGGCCCAGAAACTCTACGAAGAGGGCTACATCACCTACATGAGAACCGACTCGGTGCATCTCTCGGGCCAGGCGATCGCCGCCGCCCGCGACTGCGTGACCGAGCGGTAT
>JBMYQW010000058.1:0-16679 GCA_049601735.1 Spirulinaceae cyanobacterium | reverse complement strand
GGGACAAGGGATTAAGCGCCCGACCCAAAAAACAGGGAGAGGGGCTGTACGCTAGTCACAGTGAGAGCTGGAAATCTAAATGATGACAGCCCCTAGCACCTTGTCTCTCAGGGCTTGAGTCGCAAGGCTAAAGCCGCGCGGGCCTGTTCGCGGTCATCAAAGTGGATTTTTTCGGTGCCCAGGATCTGGTAGTCTTCATGACCCTTGCCCGCGATCAGCACCCCATCGCCCGGTTTGGCTTCCAGAATGGCTTGGCGAATCGCGGTGGCGCGATCGCCGATCACGATCGGGTTTTGGGCCGGGTCGATGCCCGCGACCACATCTTGCAGAATGCGCTCGGGGTCTTCGGTACGGGGGTTGTCTGAGGTGACGATCGCCAGATCGGCGAGATCAGCGGCAATCTTACCCATCTGGGGGCGCTTGGTGCGATCGCGATCGCCGCCACAGCCAAATACACAAATTGCCTGCCCCGGAATAAAGGGTCGCGCTGCCTTGAGCAGGTTCTCTAGGCTATCGGGCGTATGGGCATAGTCCACAATCACGCTGATGTCTTGCTCTGGGGCAATTTGCACCCGTTCCATCCGCCCCGGAACCCCCATAAACTCGGGCAGTGCTGCTGTGATCTGCGCCAGGGTTGCGCCCAGGTGCATTGCCGCCGCCGCCGCCGCCAAGACATTAGCCAGGTTAAACTGCCCCACCAATGGCGAGGTAAAGGCTTGCTCCCCCTGGGGCGTGTGGAAAACGCCCTTGACCCCGGTGGCTTGATAGTCCAACTCACTCAGCCAGAAGTCTGCGGCTGAATCATTGATGCTATAGCTCCAGGCGCGATCGCCCAACTGCTCCAGCAAACGCTGACCGTAGGGGTCATCGTAGTTGACGACGGCGCGACCCTGGAGATAGTCCGGGCTAAAGAGCATTGCCTTGGCGGCAAAATAGCTCTCCATCGTCTTGTGGTAGTCCAGGTGATCCTGGGTGAGGTTGGTAAACACCGCCACCTCAAAGGGAATCTCGCGTACTCGACCCTGGTGTAGGGCATGGGAGCTGACCTCCATAATGCCCACCGCGCTCCCGGCCGCCTGGGCTTCAGCCAGTTGGGCTTGGAGGTCAACCGCGAAGGGGGTGGTATGAACTGCAACTTGCTCATAGCCCGGCCAGCGGGTGTAGAGGGTGCCGATGAGGGCTGTGGCTTGGGTGGCCTGTTGGAGGAAATATTCGATCAGGTGCGTGGTCGTGGTCTTGCCGTTGGTGCCGGTGACGCCGACCATCTGGAGCTTCTGGGCCGGGTCGTCGTAGAAGCGGGCGGCGATCGCCGCGCAGGCTGCGATCATCTCGGGTGTAGCGAAGACCGGCTCGCCACCGGTGGCCGGGTGCTTGGCCAAGGCTTCGGGCGTCACCATGGCCGCCACCGCGCCCGCAGCGATCGCCCCCTGCCAAAAATCCCCCCCATCCACACGGGTTCCCGGCATCCCGATAAACAGGTCACCGGGTTGACAGGTTTGGGAGTTGGTGGAGAGTCCTTTTACCATCTGAGCCAAGGCCGGATGTTCAGGCCGGGTCTCCACGCCAGGGAGCTCGGCCAACAATGTGCTCAGTTTGATTGCTCGGGATGCCATGGACTCGTTCTCCTCGGTAATACGCTAACGGCAACGTTGCCTTGATCTTGCCTAGATTTTCTTTATATTTTGCAGGATTTCTGTAACATTCGCGCCACTTGGGAGACGGAAGCACGGGGTGAGCAGCGGGGAATCAGGATCAATTGCCCCGCCTGTTCGGCCAGCAACACCGGAATTTCGTACTCGTAACGCTCGAACCAGTCTGGTCGGGTGGTGATATCGCGGACTTCGAGTTCGAGGGGAAACTCGGTGATTTGTTCGAGCTTTTCTTGCAGGCCTTCGCAAAGATGACAGCCCGGTTTGCTATAGAGGATGAGGTGCATGGCAGAAGCAGCAACGAGTGATCTTGTGGGTTTATGATCTCATGGGATCGCCCGCTCGACCAACCCCAACCCCATCCTCTCTGGATCACGCTGCACGCGAAAAAGGGAGGCGATCGCCTCCCTCTCTTCGTAGCTATGACTAACGGATTCACCCGTTAGCCCATCGCTCAAGTTGTGCCGAGCCTAAATCACACCCGGGCCACGACCACCAGGGGTATTCACTTCAGCTCGCTTGGCTGCTTTTTGAGCCGCTTCGGCTTCCTGTTTCTCACGCAAGTCGCCCGGCTCCTCTACATACATTTCCGGCTCAATTGCAAAGTTATTGCTGAGACCTTCCCGGTCAACGGTATACCCTTTGGTGGTGTCTATGCCGCCTGTCGCGTCCGGTCTCCCTTTGAAATTTTCGCCCTCACGTTCAATGCGGGCTGCTGTTTCAGCAGAAACGAGTTTGCGATCGTAATTTGCACCTTGGTCTTTAAGTTCTGTGTTACTCATAAGTCAGTATCAATTCTCCAGATAATCGTTGTTTGCGGGGATGGCCCAGCGATCTTCAAAATGGCGATCGCTTGAGGGGCTCTTCGGGCCTAACTCAAGCCAGTCAGACCTGACTGAGCTAGTCACTATCGTGGCGGCTTAACCCACAGTTTCGGGTCATTGCAATGCAGGATTAACGCTCTAAATTTGGCATGAAGTCGGGACGCTCCTCTCCTTTCCAACCCACAGGACGCTTGGAGTTGTACCAAGCCAGGGATCCGAATAGCGTCGCAGTCACAAAACCGCCTGCAAACAGTAGTCCCAGGGGAGTCAGTAAGCTAGGATTCGACTCTATAGTGTTGGTGGTTGCAACGATCGTATTGGTGATGAAAGACATATATTGCCGTTCTCCTGTGTTTCTCTTCACTTTCTAGACTACCAACCTGAACAGATACCGGGCATCTTCCCCAAGGAACAGATTCGGTGTCTTCCGAAAGGAGGACTTCGGAGATTTTCCGAAAAGAATATACTTTGTAGGGTGGCGATAGCCATAACGTACCATCGCAGTAGCAGCAGTAGGCTCCTGTAGGGTGCGTTAGCAGGGTTGCCAATTCTCAATCAATCAACAATTTTTACTCCTGCGTAACGCACCACTCCCACTGACAATCTCCTGCCAAAAATGCATCCCTCATACCAACATTGTGGATGGTGCGTTACGGCGGTGATGATATTATCGAATAATCGTAAAAAATCCTGCCCGTCTAACACACCCTACTACTGAGACCTAGGAAGAACAATGCCACAATCATTTATATTGGAATATTGGCAAGATGACGGTTGGTTCGTGGGCCGATTAAAAGGGATTCCTGGCATTTTTAGTCAGGGAGAAACGATCGCCGAACTTGAAGAAAATATCCGTTATGCTTATCAGCTCATGACAGAAGATGAAGAACCTGCCCCGACAACCGTGAAAACGAAAGAGCTGGTCTTTGAGCTATGAAGCGCAAGGCCTTCATCCGTGAACTAGAAAAAGCTGGCTGTGTGCTACATCGGCATGGCGCAAGACACGACATCTATCGAAACCCAGCGACAGGAAACAAGTCTCCTGTCCCACGTCACAACGAAATCAAAGACAGCTTATGTCGTTTGATTCGGAAACAACTCAATGTCAGCCCAGACAATAGCGATATTTAGACATTATCTGTTGTCTGTTCCTGCCAAAATTCCACCAACCAAGCCTTGAGCTTGTAGGTTGCTCGACAGTCGTCTTCGTTGTAGCGAATGATCGTATCGAGGGGAGTGCGATCGCCCGTACGGAGCCAATCATCGTAGAGGCAGACCGTTTGATCGCCACTCAAGCCTTGGTCGCGCCATTCAAACCCGAGCCAGGCGGCGATCGCCTTGAGGGAATAGCTCTCCACGGGCAGTGTGACCGACTGGACAATCAGGGCATGAATATCCACACAGCGCCTGAGCAATGAGCCTACCGAACGATGGGCTAGGCCATAGCGTCGGCTCAAGCGCCGCAGGGTATCCGCTTCGTAGGGCGAGAAATGGTAGATTGGTGCGTCGGGGTAGCGATCGACGAGGGCCAAAAACTGCTGCCAAATGAGCGGCTCATCCTCCGGTTGCTGGGCGGTAAAGGCGTAGAACTGCTCCGTCTGGCGCTGATGATTCACGCAGAGCACCCCGAACAGAAAGTCCACCTGGCGCTCGGGTTCCGCCTCAAGGTCAAAATACAGCTCGATCGCGCTTTGGGGAATCAGCGGCGGCTCCAGGATGGCGGCGGGGAGGGGCAGGGCTTGATCATGAAGGAGTGATCGCGCCTGCTGCTGGAGCTTCGTCCAGATTGCCTGGGGTAGAGCTTCGGGCAGTTGATCCGGTCTCAACACCACGTCAGCCAGCGGTTCGAGCTCCGTAATGCCCAGGGTTTGGAGCGCCTCGTAGCGGCTGGGTGTAATCCCAGGAATGAGGGAGAGATGCTGGCTTTCACGGGCCACCGCATGGCAAGCCTCATGCCATTGGCAGAGGCTACAGCGTTGGCGTGAAATAAAGACCTCAGGAGCCGTGGGCTGCTGCAAAGCGGCGATACAGTCGGTCAGTACCTCTGCCAGTCGAGCTTGCCCCGCCTGCCAATCCACCCCATAGGCTTTACCCTCCCGCAGTTGCAGCAGCGGTGGCGTCGGCAAGCCGCCTTGGAGCTGGGCGAGCAAAACTGCCTGAAACGTGGCGATGAGCTTGTATTCAGTTTTAGGGCGCTTACCGAGTTTGACGTTGACGGGAGCATAATGCCAATCTCCCCAGCGAGACGCACCAGGCTGGCGAACTAGCACGGTCGGACGCCCGACGCCCATGAATTGGAGCTGGCTATTTACCAGGCTCTCCAGCAGCGGTAAATCTTCCAATTCACCCAGATGCGGCGGGAGCTCTAAGCGGAGGACGGCCCGCTCAATGCGGGGGACGCCTTGCTCCATGAGGGCGAGCGTGGCGGCATGGCCCGCTTGCCAATCCCCTCGGGGGTAACGCACGGTGATCGTGCTGGTGTCGGCCCGCAGGGCGGCGATCTGTTGTTGGTTTTCGCGCCGGAGTTTGCGCACAAACTCCTTTTCCGGTTCAGCTTGGCGGCGATCGCCGTGCAGATTCAGGTACGAGCGCCGGGCACAGCGCACATAATTCAATAACAATTCATCAGTAATCACCAACATTCGTACACTTGTCTCCCCCTGCCAACACTATGACAATTCGGTTTGCAGTTTGCGGCTAGGGGGACGATTGCCAAGCGGAGCTGAACGTCTCCCGACCCAGCTCTCCCCCACCCAGCATCTATGATAAAAGGAAGAACACGATGTGCAACGCTAACCTCCCGACTCCAGTGGTTCAACCCCCAAAATGCCCCCCGTTGGGTTGCTGGGCATTCGCTCACAGGACAGCGGATGGGCAACGACCACCGCAGGTCGCATGGTCTGGGCGAGGGGGGCAGTAAGGGAGGGTAATGGGACAAGAACAACGTGCTATGCAGGCATTGGTCTTGGGGTCATTGACCGCGCGTCAGCGTTGGGTCAAGCAGCTCCAGGAACAGCAATGGCCGGTGGTTGAACAGGCAGATTGGCTCGATACGCTCCCCAGCGTCGATTATGAACTTGTGATGTTGCTGCTCGAAAAACCGAGCGATCGCGGCGTGGGGCGAGTGCAGCAACTCAAGCGCCATTTCCCCCACAGTTACTTTTGTGCGGTGCTCTTACCGGAGCATCTACCCCAGCTCGCGGAGCTGTTGCAGGTGGGCCTTGATGACTATGTTTTGGCCACGGCATCTGCTGCCGAGCACCAGGGTCGGCTCCAGCGCCTCAGCCACCGTTTGCACCAAGACTACGCCACTGCCTCCCCCCCCTTGGTTGCCGACGAGCCAGAACCGCAGCTCTCAGGGAGTAAGGCGCTCAAGCAGTTTCCTTATCTGGCCAGCCATCACCTGCGCCAGACCCTGATTCGCATTCGGCATCAGTTGGAAACCTTGGGCACGGATGCCAGTAGTCCTGTGCAGGGCGCGGCGATCGCCCAGATCTTGGAGCGTACCCAGACCGTTGAGCAGATTATCAATGCGGTTTTTGGCGATACCGCCCCGACGCTGCGATCGCCCCCCCTCAACCCGCCCTTAACCCACCAGGACTACATCATCATTGACCATCAGTTTCTGGTGCAGCAATATTCCGCAGGCATCCAGCAATATGCCGAACCCGACTGTCCCGTCGCCCTCGGTCAAAGTATCCAAGAGAGCTTCCCGGAACTCATGGGTGTGGAGTCGATCGTGTCAGAGCTGCTCACCGGACGCACCAAAGGCTACGAACTCTCTGGCATCGCCCGGCGGCATACCCCCGACTATCCCCTCTATTTTGACCTCTACATCAATGCCCACAGCCAGCCCTCGACCTATACGCAACCAGCCTACCTGATTGTGCTCATCAACAACGCCACGGAGCGGATGCTGTTTCAGCAGCAGCTGATCCATAGCGTCAACGAAGCGCAACTGCTCTTGCGCAAGCTCGAAGCAACGAAAAACTATATCGCGCAGATCATCAACTCGATGGCCGATGCCCTGATTGTCACCACCCATTCCGGCATCATTAAGAAAACCAATCCGGCGGCCCAACATCTCTTTGGCTACCAGGACTACGAGATGTTGGCCCAACCGATTACCCGGTTCGTGAGCGATCAAAAATTTCTCACCCAGGTTGCCCAGGGAGACTTTAGCGATCGCACCGAAGTGACCTGTCGTCGCCGCAACCAGGAGATCTGCTACGTCTCGTTTTCCTGCGGCACGATCAGCAGCGAGGAAGACAGCCAAGAATTTGTCTACGTGGGTCGGGATGTCACCGATCGCAAGCAGGCCGAAGCCCGGATTAACCAGCTTAACCAATCGCTGCAAGAGCGCAGCCAGGAGTTGGAGATCGTCAACGAAGAACTCGAATCCTTCTCTCGTACCGTTTCCCATGACCTCAAGACGCCTCTGTCGCATATTGATTTCTTCTATCAACTTTTGCTGGAGGAATACGGCGATCAGCTTCCCGAGGAGGCACAGGAATACCTGAATCAGATTCACCAAGCCGGGCAGCGGATGCAGCAGCTCATCCATGATCTGCTCCAACTCTCGCGGGCGACTCGCGCTGAGTTGAGCCGTGAAGCCGTAGACCTGAGCGCGATCGCCCGCGACACCCTCCAACAACTGCGCAACAATAGCCCCGAACGGGTCGCTCAGGCGATCGTGCCCCAAGCACTACCCGTTTGGGGCAATGCTGCCCTACTGCGGATTGTCTTAGAAAACCTGCTGCAAAACGCCTGGAAATATACCGGACAAGAGGCGATCGCCACCATTGAACTGGGGATGTGCTCAACGACCCAGATGCCGATCGCCCTCGACTATGAGGGGCAGATTTTCTTTGTGCGCGACAATGGCGTCGGCTTTGACATGGCCTACGCCGATAAACTCTTCCAAACCTTTAGTCGGCTCCATTCCGCCCGCGACTTTGAGGGCACCGGCATTGGTCTGACTACTGTGCAACGGATCATCCATCGCCACGGCGGGCAAATTTGGGCTGAAGCCGCCGTGGGGGAGGGGGCAACCTTCTATTTCACCCTGGCCTCTGCCGCTGCGGATGCTGACCCCGAACCGCCCCAAGCCACAGATCCTGCTGAACCACCCGCCAGCGATGGGTATGACAGGTCTTACAATGCAAAAATAGGCTTTTCTTGATGCGTCGCTATGAGCAATGTGGTTTTGCGCCCCCAGCGTAATTTGGATATTAAGGGAGCCTCCCTGCTCCAACAACGGGCGTTTAACCTCTTGCCGCCGCCTGAGAACTCTTGCTGGGTCTTGGACTTGGTGGAGGTCAATGTGATCAATCACTTTGGTCTAACGGCGCTGATGTCCGTCCGCCGTGCTGCCCGCCAGCATCGCTGCCGGCTCTACCTACTCAATATCAAGCAGCCCGTGCGCTATATGTTGGAGATTACGGAACTTGAAACTAAGTTCGACTATCTAGAGCATCTGGATGATGCCTTCACCGAAAAAATCCGGCTGCTGCTCTGTTGAGCCGAGATCGGGATGGGCAACACCACCATGGTTCTGAATATTTCCCAAGGATCAAATCGTCATTGCAGAGTCATTACTTAGGATGGCAATATCTACCACAGGATAATTTTGACGATCGCACCCACATAACACAGATCTGTTTTTGCCACCGCCAAAGCCCCCGATGATTGCCCAACTCGATCGCCCCTTTCTCACCCCCGAGCAATATCTAGAGGCTGAGTCCCGAGCGACCCAAAAACATGAGTACATTAACGGCGAAATCTATGCCATGGCTGGAGGCGGCCAGGCCCACGGCCTCCTCATCACCAACCTGGTTGCGCTGATTCGTCCCCATTTACGGGGGTCTCACTGCCGTCTCTTTGCCAGCGACATGAAAGTCCAAATTGAGACGCACAATAGCTTTTATTACCCCGATCTCGTCGTCACTTGTGATGAGCGCGATCGCACCCGCGATCAGCCTTATCTCAATTTTCCGGTGCTCATCATTGAAGTTCTCTCAGATTCAACCGAATCGTTTGACCGGGGCAAAAAATTTCTCGACTACAGTCAATTGCCCAGCTTGCAAGAGTATATTTTGGTGAGTCAACATCAACAACAAATTGAGGTCTTTCACCGTCAGAATTCGCAACAATGGCTCCTAACGCAGTACAGCAATGCCAGCGAGATCAAGATTGAGAGTTTAGCTCTCAGCTGTGCGATCAGAGATATCTACGAAGATGTGATTTCCTAGCAAGGATTGAGCCGGCCGCTTCGATGGCCCTGCTGATCGCCTCAACAATCACTTCAGTCGCCAAACGACGTTACCGTCTGCGTCTTGTACCGCAACCTCGATCGTCTGGGTGTCGCCGTCTTCGGTTTCAAAGGTACAGTCAAAGGTTGAGCCCGGCTCTTCCTCACGATAGGGGCTTTCCTCGCTGCCACAATCGGCTGTGCCCGCCAGTTGGGCGTCTTCGAGTAACCTCGCCTCAATGCTCTCCTCGATGCCAACCAGGAACAGGCCCTTGGTGCGCCAATCAAAGGTTTCGGCTTCTGGATCGGTAAAGACTTCGATCGCAACCCAATGCCCATCGCTCGTTAAGACTTGACATTCAAAGGGTTCGGTGGCTTCTAGGGCCGCATCTTCCGGGCAGGCGGCCGACTCAACCGCATTGCCCGTCTGTTCCGGGAAGCTGGTCATTAATACCTCTTGAACCCCTGCTGCAAATGTACCTTCGGGCGCAGGTGCGATCGCCACGACTTCTGCCTCGGCTTCACTGTCTTCAGCCACAACTTCGGTATCGGTCTCTGCTGCGGGTTCTTCGGCAGCTTCCTCGGCCCCGCCGCAACTGGCCAGCGTGAGCCCCAAACCCAAGCCGAGCAGGCATACCCAGCGTAATGGTAATAATTTCATCGTCTTCAATTCATCCTCTCCAAGGTCATCCTCTCCAAAATCGGTTTCAATGCCCAACCTGATTTTGGCTTTCGCCAGTGTAGCTGAAAGTGGCGGCAAAACTGACGTGAGCGCAGCTTTAGAAGAGGGCTGCTAGCTCTCAAAGGCTGGCTTGTTACGCGATGATACCAACGCTGCTGCTTGGTCAGCCGGGATGTCTTGGGCCCAGGTCTGGTAGTCCTGGAGCAGTTGCGAGAGCAGGCGTTGCTTCATGCGTCCAAGCACGGCCTTGACGAGTTGGTTGCCGCCCATTTCGAGCATGGGCAATGGGGCAAGGGCCAGGACAGGGGGGAGATCGACGCTCACCTTCACCTCAGCGAGTCCCTTGAGATGGGTCTGCCCGTTCTTGAGCACGGGCATCAGCTTGCCCTGCACATCCAACGCAAAACGATCGTTGATGTAGTCAATCCCTTCAATGTGGCAGTCTTCGGAGCAGAGTGTAACCACGCCTTTGCTGTTGGCTTGTACCTTGAGAATGACGATCGGCTGGAAGTGATACAAGTCCAGCAAGTTGAGGGGGTTCATCCGCAGTCGGTAGCGATCGCCCCCCAAAACATCCATCAGGCGAGGGTCGGCGATCGCAGCAACCAAACGCTGGGGCTGGCGGAGATAATGCTGGATCGGAACAACTGCTTCTGTAACCGGAATGGTTACGGGTTCTGAAGCAGCACAACAAATTCTCATAAAGTTCGGAACCCACGCAGGGAAAGTTAAGATAAATATTGATTTTACTTCACAATTCGACTGAATTACAGCAGAAAGTTTTAAGGATTGCAACAAAACTCACGCCTTCGCCTCAACCGCCGCTGCCCGATACACGCGGTAATCAATCTCAGGGAAAATATTGTCAATCTGCTCCACCTTCTCAAGCCAGCCGCCATCTACTGCACTCGCGCGGAGGTCTTCGTAGAGTTTGGTGAAGCGTTGCAGGTGCGATCGCGTCCGTCGTTCGGCATAGGGAACCATCGTGCCCGTGCGCATGATAAACGCCCAATCCGAAGACTGGGCCAGCAGCAGTTCCCGCGCCGCTTGGTTGAGCGCCCGCAGTTGCAGCTCATCGGCCGCCTCAAAACCACTCAACTCGATCATCCGCTCGGCCGCCTTGTGCAGATGGGGATAGATCCAGGCATTGGTTGGGTTGAGCCAAAACTCATGAAAACCCTGAAACCCCCAGCTCGACTGGGCGGGCATACAAACCTGCTGCGTCGGCTCCTGTTGTAAATAGCCACTCAGATGCACGGTCTTGTAGGTCTGTTGCTCCGACCCGCTCTTCCGGAAAACCTGATCGAGGAACCAGGGCCCCTCATACCACCAATGGCCAAACAGTTCGGCATCATAAGGCGAGACAATCACCGGAGGGCGCTGCATAATTTCGTGGAGATTTTGGACTTGCTGCTCACGGTTAAAGACGAAGTTACCCGCGTGCTCGGCGGCCTTAGCTTTAGCCCAATAGGGGTCGTAGAGGGCTTTCTCGCTTAAGCTCGCCGCCCGACTGGTGATCTTGTGATATTTGATGCCAACATTTTTGCGCTCACCGTGGGGCATGATGTAGGGCTTGATGTAGTCGTATTCCGCTTCCCAGCCGAGGTCTTTATAGAACTCTCGGTATTCCGGGTCGCCAGGGTAGCCCACCTCCGATGACCAAACCTGTTGGGAGGATTCCTGATCGCGCCCAAAGACCGCCACCCCGGTTTCTGTGAAGATGGGCGCGTAGGTGCCAAAGCGGGGGCGGGGACGGGCGTAGACCACGCCATGGCCATCGGTCAAGAAGTAGCGTAATCCGGCATCGGCCAGCAGCCGCTCGACGCCGTTGTAGTAGGCGCATTCGGGAAGCCATATGCCCTTGGGGGCTGCGCCGAAAACCTGTTCATATTGCTCACAGGCGACTTTGATCTGGGCCCAAACCGCTTGGGGATACAGCTTCATCAGCGGTAGGTAGCCGTGGGTGGCACCGCAGGTGATGATATCCAGGTTGCCGCGATCGCGGAATTTCTTAAACGCCGTGACCAAGTTGCCTTGATACCGCTCCCAAGTCTGGCGCACCGCTCGGAATTCTTGCACGTAATGCTCGGCTAAGTAACGCACATGACCATGGTGCTGGTTGCGCTCCATCTCTTGGGCGGCAAGGGTCTGGAGTTGGCCCAGATGCTGGTCGTACCGCTCTTGTAGCAGCGGGTCGAGCAGCATCGAGAGCAGGGGCGGGGTGAGGGTCAGGGTGAGGGCAAAGTCAATGCCGTCCCGTTCGAGCCCTTCAAAAATATGGATTAGGGGAATATAGGTTTCGGTGATTGCCTCAAACAGCCATTCTTCTTCTAGGACATAGCTGCTCTCGGGATGACGAACAAAGGGCAGATGCGCATGGAGGACAAGGGCAAGATAGCCAAAAGCCATAGGGATTTTCCTAGCAAGAATCAACAGGCGTGGAGCAGTCTGGAGAGCACCACCAAGGCAAGTCTTTTACGGCTGGGTAAAAGGGATGCAGCTTGAGGATTTTCCGTACCCCGAGGAGAATAAAGCAAACTTCTCTGCAAAGACTTTACAATATCTTTAGATTTTCTGCGTAATGATTCCCGTTGCGCTAGCGGTTCAGTTCGCTCGACCCGGAATTCTAGGCCAGAAAATCTGTGTTAGACCCTGGCTCTCACGCCTGTCGTATGCCCTGGTTTTGCCTAGCGTCTCCAGGCGATCGCTCGATTCGCCGAGAATGAGAGCCCCTTTGCACTTATCCCCTGCTATCTTCAATCTTTAAATTTCTCTGGTGGTCAAGTCCAACTCTAAGCAGCAGCCGACCTCCTCTCGACCAGAACAGCCCCCGTGTCTGCGCCTCCTGCTGTTTGTGGATGAACGCGCGGGTTCCCAGCGCCATACCCAGCAGATTCTGAACTATTTGGGCATTCTCAGCAGCGACTATCCCTTTGACCTAGAGGTATTGGAGGTGGGGGAACATCCCGACCTCGCCGAGCATTTCCGCCTGATTGCTACGCCCTCGCTTGTCCGTATTTATCCCCAGCCCAAACAAGTCCTCGCCGGAGGAGATCTCGTCGCCCAGCTCAAGCGGCTTTGGCCCCAATGGCAGCAGGAGACGACGATCGCCATTCAGGCTGTCCAGGATCTCGACGCTCCCAGCGCAGCAGACCGCTCCGACTATCCTCTCGAACACCTCCAACTCGCCGAAGAAATTTTCCAGCTCAAGCGCGAGAATGAAGAACTTCAGGAGCAATTGCAGTTTAAAAACCGCATTCTGGAGATGTTTGTCCATGACCTGCGCAACCCGCTCACGGCCGCCTCGATCGCTGTCGAAACCCTCAAGATTGCCTACGAGCAGCCCAGCCCCGACAAATTTCACAGCCTGTTTCCGCAGCTCCATCGCCAAGCTCGGGCTCAGTTTCAACTGATGAACCGGATGATTAGCGATATCTTGCAGGCGACCAAGGGTCAGTCGGGCACATTACAGTTGAAGCTCCAAGCTGTGGCGTTGCCGTCCCTCTGCCACGAGTTACTCCAGCAATTTACCGAACGGATTCAAGGACAGGGTTTGACGCTCAACACCGATATTCCTCAGGATCTCCCTCAGGTTTATGCGGATGCGGAACTCATTCGCCAGGTACTCACCAATCTGCTCGACAATGCCATTAAATACACGCCCTCCGGGGGCACAATTACGGTTTCACTCCTCCATCGCACCAGTCAAAAAGTCCAGGTCAGCGTTGCCGATACGGGCTTGGGCATTCCACCGGAGAAGCAAAATAATATTTTTGAGGGGCATTTCCGCCTGAAGCGGGATACAGAAATTGAGGGCTACGGCATTGGTCTGTCACTCTGTCGTCAGGTGATTAATGCTCATTACGGTCGGATTTGGGTCGATAGTGTGCCCGCCAAAGGCAGTTGTTTCCACTTTACGTTGCCCGTCTGTCGTTAGCGATCGCCCTGAACCCGTCGCAGGCCCTGCTGTTGCGCCCACTGTACCAGCAGCACACCATCTAGAACCAAAGCCAGTTGACCATTGGTCAGCACCGTACAGCCATAGACATAGGACGGTGGGACAATCGTCGCGGCAATGGGTTTAATCACCAACTCCTGTTCATCCCAGATCTGCGTGACTTCCAACCCGACCAAGCCAGCGGGACTACGCAGCAGCAGCACCGGACAGGTATCCCTCTGCGGTGTCAGGATGGGGGCTAGTTCACCGGGGTGAGTGGGATCGGGGTTGCTTGGCTCGGGATTGGGCTCAGAATTCAACGCGGGATTGGGCTCGGGATTGGGCTCGATTGGAAAGCCTGACCAACGATTGGGGGGGGGGAACAACTCCGCCAGCCCATAGATCGGTACGGTGTAAGTTTGGTCGGCTTGGTTCCAGTCCAGGACTTTTTGCCCGGCCAGCGATCGCAGCTTTGCTCCTGGAATCAGCACCTGCTCAATCTCGTTTGTGACGAAGCCATAGACCGCTTGCCCTGCCTGGCAAATGAGCAAACGGGCGTTGAGTAGGGACTCCCGAATCTGCAGGGTGAAACAGCAGCCCTGGCCCGGCTGCGATTGTACCTGGAGTTGCCCCTTAATCTTGGCCAGTTGGGTCTTGACCACATCTAAGCCCACCCCGCGCCCGGAGAGTTCACTCACTGCCGTGACGGTCGAGAAGCCCGGTGTACAGAGGAGATCCAAGAGCCGCGCTTCGAGCTGGGACGGGGCTGGGAGCCGTTCTTGTAAGTCCTGGTATTTTAAGCTCTGTTGTTGTAAATCCTGTTGCTTTAAATTCTGGGCTGCTTCGGCCGAGAGCAGCCCCCGCGCCACTGCCCGCTCACAAATCTGCGCCACATTCAAGCCCTGGCCATCATCCTGCACCCGAATCACGGTGCGATTCCCTTGGTTGGCCGCCGCGATCGTGATGTTGCCCTGCTCAGGCTTATCAGCTTGGCGACGCTGCTCGGCAGACTCAAGGCCATGGTCAAAGGCATTCCGAACCAGATGCAGCAATGCATCATAGAGGTTTTCTAACAGGGTTTTATCAACGCAGACATCCGTGCCCTGGAGGTGTAACTCGACGGGTTTTTTATGGATCAGCGCCAACTGTTTGACCATGGGGGGGAAGCGCTTGAGCATTGACGCCAGGGGAACCATGCGGGCACTGTCCATCTGGTCTTGGAGTTGCTTGGCAAGCTGCTGTTCCCGTTCCAGACTCGCGTCGGTATTGCGAATCAGGACAGTGAGATCGTTCGTGCCTTCCTTAAGACGATGCGTTTGGTCGATCGCCTTGCCCAGAAGAGCTGGCTGCTGCTCGGCTGGGAGGCTTGCCTGGAGTTGCTGGAGTGTGTGGCGATGCTGTTGCAGGTCTGTGTCGAGCTGATGCACCACATCTTGAACTTGGCGATCGCGCAAGACCATTTGATTTTGATTGATTCGGAGTTCCCCCACTAGATGGTTGATCTGCTCCAGTTGGGTGAGATCAATGCGGAGGCTCTTGGACAAAACAGACGCGGAGGTTGGCGCAGCAGTGACAAGTTCAGCCAAGTCAGAGGCGGGCGTTGGAGCTGCCCAAGATGAGGGCTGAGACCCCGGCTGTTCAGATTTTGCGGGTGTAAGATCACTCGCAAGCACCACCTGCTCTGGCACAGGGGTTACGTCTGGGGTCGCGTCAAGTTCATCAAGAGGTTCACTGGCATCGGCATGATCGGGGGTCAGCCAATGGGCGAGTTCTGGGCTGACGCTACCGCTGACGGTGCGATTGCTTTGGGTAGTCAGAGCGCGATCGCCCTCCAGGATTTGGGCTTGGGCAGCCCGTAAGTTTGCCAGCAGCAGCGGGGCAATGATGAGGGTTTGGTCGGGATGGGTAGCGATCGCGGTCTCTCCCGCCTCAACCACAGCCCGAAATCCGGGCAGACTTAACGAGTCAGCCACCCGGCAAAATACATCCACTTGATTGTGCCAATAGGCTTGAATCTTTGCTGGTGTGGGTTGTCGCGCCAATAAGGCTTCAAAGTCTTTTAAACGGGCCTCAACCCCTGTCTCAAAAATTGCTTCAGTCAAGTCAAAGCCCAGCTCGGCAGCAGGCGGTGGAGCAGGCAGCTCGGCAGTGGCGTCCCCGAACTGGGCTTGTAATTGGTCTAAGATGTCCGTCGCCTGCTGAAGCAGTTGGGCATCATGGCTGTGGTCTTGCACCAACTCTTGTTGTAGAGCGAGCCTTAGTAACTCATAGTTGCGGTAGAGCAGGGTTTTGATCTCCGCGTCCAGCACAACCTCTGGTGTCAGCAATGCTCGAAACACCGTTTCCAAATTGTGCGCAATGGTCTGGATAGTGTCTTGACCTACGTTCGCCGCTGCGCCCTTAAGCGTATGGGTAATGCGCATCAAGCTCTGGAATTCAGCCGGGCCAGCCGGAGGCGTTAGAGCCAGCAACTCCTGCTCTAGAGTTTGCAATAGATCTTGGGCTTCGGTAATGAACGTAGCGTAGTTCTCATGCTGCTGGGGCAAACGCGGCTGGGGATGAGTAAACTCAGTCGGCAGACGCTCGGGGAGGACAGGCTCAATCTGTTCAGCTGAGTCCGATTCAGCCGCTTGGGGCGAGGATTCAGAAGCGGACTCCCCTGGCTCAATCTCCTCAGCGACAACCGCTTCATCAACAAAGAATGCGGCTGCACTCTCTAGGGACTCAGACTCAGGGTCAGCCGCTTCTGTAGGTGTCTCAGCCGCATCGTCAAATAATGCGGCTGCATCTTCAATCGATGGCTCAAATTCCTCATCAATAGGCTCCGCTGGCGCTATCTCCTCAGTTACAAAGACTTCTGTTTCAGACTCAGCAGCATCTTGAAACAACGCAGTTACATCCTCAACAGATGGAAAAGATTCAGCATGAGCGGGCTCCTCTGGCGCAAAGAATTCTGCTGCACTCTCTAGGGAAGACTCAGGGTCAGCAGCTTCTATGGTTGCTGGCGCAGCATCGTCAAATAATGCGGCTGCATCCTCAATCGATGGCTCAAATTCCTCATCAATAGGCTCCGCTGGCGCTATCTCCTCAGTTACAAAGACTTCTGTTTCAGACTCAGCAGCATCTTGAAATAACGCAGTTGCATCCTCAACAGATGGAGAAGATTCAACATAAGCGGGCTCCTCTGGCGCAAAGAATTCTGCTGCACTCTCTAGGGAAGACTCAGGGTCAGCAGCTTCTATGGTTGCTGGCGCAGCATCGTCAAATAATGCGGCTGCATCCTCAATCGATGGCTCAAATTCCTCATCAATAGGCTCCGCTGGCGCTATCTCCTCAG
>JBMYQW010000057.1:0-16792 GCA_049601735.1 Spirulinaceae cyanobacterium | reverse complement strand
TGGGATATTGATCAAATTGATCTTGATCAATTAACTGGTTGAGTCGTTGAATGTTTTCTCCAATTGCCACTAGCATCATGGCGATCGCATCCAAACGATCCAGCCCTGCATCATCACGGATAAAATCATTAGGTGATTGAATTCCTGCAAATCGATATTCAATTCGTCGAATAGCTTCTTCGATTTCCAGGAACAATTCGAGTAGTATGGTGCGATCACGCATATAATGCATCTCGATCGATTCTGGCTTTTAGGAATTTGTTCATCCCATACCAGTAGCGGATGACATCTACATCTCGCTCGAAATGCTTTTCTAATTCTTCTTTGAGATGAACTCGCTTGAACATATTAGGTTCCATATGAACGACGATATCAATGTCGCTCTTGTCTGTGGATTCGTTGCGGGCCACTGAGCCAAAAATCCCAATTTTACTCACTTCATATCGCTCTGCGAGTTCTGGTAGTAGGGCGTGGAGTTGCGATAGTATTTCTTCCCGATTAATCGGTTGAACTGAGTTGATCTTCATTTGTTGAGCTTCCTCTCCTAAGTCAGGATTCGAGTGACAACCGTGATGTATCAGCATCCCTTTTTATGCCGCTCAGTATCATCTATCTGCCTTCTGAACGGCTCTCACAACTGGCCCACTGCTATGGCTTGGTGACGAGGTGAAAATTGCTTGGAGTACAGCGATTACAGCGGCCAAACATCAGTGAGATCGAGCGTAAAACCCGGCAAAATGCTTGCTCCTGAGCGCGTTTGAGGGTTAGCGAGAATCTGTACAGGCTGACCTAGCTGATAAATCTCAACTTGATTTTGTGAGCGATCGATCAGCCAACCAAATCGGCAACCATTGGCCAAATATTCCTGCATTTTGGCTTGCAAGGGGGGAAGGCGATCGCTGGGAGAACGGAGTTCAATAACAAAATCTGGACAGAGTGGCACAAACTTCTGTTTTTGTTCAGAGGTTAAGGCATCCCACCGAGATTGTTCGACCCAAGCCGCATCGGGTGAGCGATCGCTCCCACTCGGCAGATGAAAACCGCCTGAGGACTCAAAAGCAATCCCGAGTCGAGCAGCTTTATTCCAGTTCCAGAGCTGGGCCAAAATATCCAGATTAGTGCGGCTGGTATCGCCACCAGTTGGGGGATTCACAATCAATTCTCCTGTTGCCGTCCGTTCGAGCCGCAACTCACGATTATTGAGACACAGTTGATAAAACTGATCACTGGTGAGCGTAATAACGGGTTCGAGGGTGAGGGTCATCATGGCTACCATCAGCAAGACATCTATCAGCTCATATGAAGCGGATGCTTAAAGGATATCTATCAAGAAACAATGAAGGACAGTTTCGCTGCTCCTCAGCCCCTCATTTTTTCTTCCCAGATACTTTCCTATTGTGGCAATCGCCCATACAGCTGCGTTAACGCTTTCAAACGCCCGATCCGCTCCGGGGTCAGTTGCAATGCTGCATAGCGCCAGCTCCAGTTACCCTCGGCTTGGCTGGGGGTATTCATCCGTGTCTGGGCGCCTAAATCTAAAATATCTTGCAGCGGAAAAATTGCCAACTGGCCAACCGAAGACATGGCCATACGAATCAGCGCCCAATTGATCGGTTCAGGGGGCTCCCCACCAAAATAGTCAAAGACCCGGGCTTTCGCCTCCTCATCCCGCTCGGCAAACCAGCCCAAGGTCGTGTTGTTATCGTGGGTTCCGGTATAGACGACGCAGTTTAGACCATGATTAAAGGTGAGAAACGGGTTGCCCGGCCCGGAATCAAAGGCAAAATGCAATACCTTCATGCCTGGAAAGCCAAACTGATCTCGCAAGGCTTCCACTTCTGGAGTAATCACGCCTAAATCTTCCGCGACGATCGGCAGATCGCCCAATGCTGCTTGCAAGAGCTGAAAAAATTCTGCGCCGGGTGCGGTGACCCATTCGCCATTGGTTGCCACGGTTTCGCCCCCCGGAACTGACCAAAAAGCTTCAAAGCCCCGGAAATGATCGATCCGCATCAGGTCAACGTAGTTCAGCATCCCTTGAATGCGCCCAATCCACCATTGGAACTGGGTTTCTTGCAGCATCTCCCAGTTATAAACCGGGTTGCCCCAGAGCTGGCCCGTCGCACTGAAGTAGTCGGGAGGAACGCCCGCCATCGCTTCGGGTTGACCGGTCTCATCCAGTTGAAAAATATCTCGGTTTGCCCAAACGTCAACGCTGTCATGGGCTACATAAATGGGGATGTCACCGAAGATCTGGACACCCTGCTCGTTGGCGTATTGCTTGAGGGTTGACCATTGCCGGAAAAACTCGGCTTGGATGTATTGATGGAAGAAAATTTCGTCTTGGAGACGGGCGCGGGCCGCAGCTAAGGCTTGGGGATCACGCTTGGCGATCGCCAGTTCCCAGTCATACCAACTTGCACCGTTGTTGGCGGCTTTGAGCGCCATAAACAAGGCATAGTCATCGAGCCAATAGGCTTGACTCTGACAAAACGATTTAAAATTAGCTAGGCGATCGGGTTTAGCCGCTTTGAGGAAACGCTGGCTTGCCTTGTGCAGCAAAGGCATCTTGTAGGCGATCGCTCGGTCATAATCCACCTGATAGACCGGAAAAGCCGGCATATTGGCTAAGTCCGTTTCATCTAGCAGTTGGTCAGCGACCAACCACTCTAAGTTGATCAGCAGTGGGTTGCCCGCGAGCGCCGAATAGGCGAGGTAGGGAGAGTCGCCGTAGCCAGTGGGCCCGAGAGGGAGCACCTGCCAGACCTGTTGCCCGCTCTCCACCAAGAAGTCAATAAAGCGGTAAGCCGCCTCACCTAAATCTCCAATCCCACAATTACCGGGAAGTGAGGTGGGATGTAAGAGAATTCCGCTCGCACGGCTCGAAAATGTCATAGACGCCTCGTCTGGAAATTACCATTTGAGTAGATTAAACTGCTCCATATCCACCGTGTCACGATTACGGTAGATCGCCAGAATAATCGCCAAACCCACAGCGGCTTCCGCTGCGGCAACCGTGATGACAAAGATAGCAAAGACCTGGCCCTTGATACCGACCGGATCGAGAAAGTTTGAGAAGCCCATCAGATTAAGGTTGACGGCATTGAGCAACAGCTCGACCGACATCAAGACACGCACCGCGTTACGGCTGGTGATGAGTCCATAGATGCCAATACAAAAGAGGGCAGCGCCAAGTAATAGAAAATAGTCAAGGTGGAGTTGCATTATCAATCCATTCTTCTCGAACAGGATAAAGTGTATCGCCTACCGCTCCAGAAACATAGCGGTTGACTCAAAGTTGCTCAACAATTATTGATCCGAAGCGGAGCTGGCGACGGTTGCCCCCTCTTCATGACCGCTGATTACTGCACCTGAGGAGGGCGCTTGCTCAACAAGATCGCCTCGCTTAATCTTGCTCGACGGCTTCGCGGGGACGCTCGGGCAGCATCAAAGCCGCTTGGGAAGCATCGGCATTTTGCGCCGCATCTGGCAGAAAGTCCCGACGCGCCAAGATAATCGCCCCAATCATTGCCATCAAGAGTAAAACAGAAGCTAGTTCAAAGGGCAGCAGGAAATCACTAAAGAAATGTTTGCCGATCGCAATTACGGTGCTGGTGGTATTCACCGTGGTATCGATAGGCCAGGGGGTTGCCAAGATCATTGTCGTCAGCAGGGCAAAAATCCCCACACAGACGATCGCCGTAACCCCCCGCCGGAGCCATTGTTGACGGAGCGACGTGAACGGCTCGCGCTTATTCACCAGCATAATGGCAAATAAAATCAACACATTGACTGCCCCGACGTAAACCAAAATTTGAGCAGCGGCGACAAAGTCAGCATTGAGCAGAATGTAGAGCCCAGAAACCGACAGAAAAACCCCCGCCAGCAAAAAGGCAGAATAGACAATCTCATCGAGTAGTACGACACCCAGTGCCGTCCCGATCAGCGCCAGGGATAGCGCCGCGAAGGCAATCAATTGAACGTTCTCAGCTAAATTCACAGCAACACACTCCTTAGCAAGTTTTGCACATCCATCAGGACGAAGATTTGGCCTCTATTTTCTCGTCCACCTCAATTTCTTGTGGGTGTTGGCCCGCACGGGGAGCACCTTTGGGCAAATCGTGAGGCTCGGTGACCCCTTTGGGCAGGTAGCCAAACTCTCGCAGTGGCGTCACCATCGGGTCTTGGCTAACGCTATAGGGGAGACGACCCAGCGCCACATTATCGTAGTTCAACTCGTGGCGATCGTAGGTTGCGAGTTCATATTCCTCCGTCATGGAGAGGCAATTTGTGGGGCAATATTCCACACAATTGCCGCAGAAGATGCAAACCCCAAAGTCAATGCTGTAATGGTTGAGCTTCTTGGTTTTTTTCTTACCCACCTTGACCATTTCCCAATCCACCACCGGCAGATTGATCGGGCAGACGCGCACACAAACTTCACAGGAAATGCACTTATCAAACTCATAGTGAATCCGCCCCCGATACCGCTCGGACGGGATCAGCTTCTCGTAGGGGTATTGAACGGTCACCGGACGACGCTGCATATGATCAAACGTTACCGACAGACCCTGGCCAATATATTTAGCGGCTTCTACCGTGCCCTTGGCATAGTCACCCACTTGTTGGAGAAATTTGAACATAATATTACGGATGGGTCATTAACAATGAACGTGTGCATGAAGGTATGAACCTAACCCCCGAAGGCAAAGGGGAAAGCCAGTTTTAGACCTGCAGTCAAGAGTAGATTGACCAAGGCCACAGGCAAAAGAAACTTCCAGCCGAGATCCAACAATTGGTCAATCCGCACCCGAGGAACGGTCCAGCGGAGGAGTACGGCAATAAAAACCAGAAGGTAGGCTTTTAAGATCGTCATAATAATGCCGAGCGAAGCGGTCAGCACCTGTAGCCAGGGCGTTGTTTCGCTCACGCCCAACCAGCCCGCAACCTGATCCAGGGGCAGGGGAAATTCCCAGCCGCCCAAATATAAAACGGAAACGACGAGCGCCGAGAGCACCAGGTTGATGTATGAACCCAGATAAAAGAGCGCGAAGCGCATCCCGGCATATTCGGTTTGATAGCCAGCTACCAGTTCTTCTTCTGCCTCAGGTAAGTCAAAGGGGAGGCGTTCACATTCCGCTAGGGCCGCAATCCAGAAAATCAAAAACCCTACAGGCTGACGCCAGATATTCCAGCCCAGAATCCCGTACCCCGACTGCTGCTGAACAATATCAACGGTACTGAGACTATTGGACATCATCACGATCGCCAACACCGCCAGCGCCAGCGGAATCTCATAACTAATGGACTGGGCAGCCGCCCGCAGCCCCCCCAATAGGGAATATTTATTGTTCGATGCATAGCCCGACATCAGCAAACCAATGGGCGCGATACTCGAGAGGGAGATCCAGAGGAATATCCCCACATTCAGATCCGTCACCAATAAATTCTGTCCGAAGGGAATCACCAAATAGGACAGGATAACCGGAATAACCACCAAGGCGGGCCCTAAGGTGAACAACCAGGGATCAGCTTGGTTGGTGACAATATCCTCTTTAAAGACGAGCTTGAGACCATCGGCCACGGGCTGCAAAACACCGAGGGGACCAGCATATTCAGGGCCGATGCGCTGCTGGGCTGCCGCTGAAACTTTACGCTCCAACCACACCGTTACCAATACCCCCACCACTGCCCCGATCACCATCAACACAATGGGCAAGGGCAACCAAAGGGTATAAGCCAGATCGGGTGCGAGCCCCAAGTCTGTCAGGGTTTGAATGAAACTGCCTTGTAGATCAATTCCTGAGTTCATTTCAATATTGCTGCTGCTCCTGAGCGTCCGGGGGTGTCACTGGTTAATAAGTATATCGTGCCCTGCTTGCCCCCCAAGGTCTTTATTCTGACCAATTTTCTGCAGCCCCCTATCGTCAAAATGCCGCCAACGGCCCGTTGCCCCCGGTTCCAGCGGTGGTTTGCGCCAGGCTTTTGCAGCATCTTGTGGCATCTATTTATATTAGTAACGTGATGGATAACCTATCCGAATGGACAAGACGTTTCCCGCCGATCGCTACCCTGGCAGTTACCTGTCCCCATGAAGCGCCACATCCTGATCGGGAAAAATCCTGATCAAGAGCAAGTCCGAATCCGATTGAGATGCCCTGGAGAGCACGGCAAGGAAAATGCGTTGGCGTAATCTGGAGCAGTCCAGCAACCCAATCTCTGACGTTATTGCTTTATTGTTCAACTTTTGCAAAAAACGAAAGAGCGTTTAGGCGTCTTTCCTTGTTTCGACCCTAAACGCTCTTCTAATTTACTCCTCACACTCAAAGCCTATCATACTGAGAAAAGATTGGTTGTCAAGTCGGGAGACAATCTTAGGAGTAGCGGTTGGGCGGAGGACAAGGTCGGCTGTCCGGGGAGAAATTACCGTTTTGGTAGTCTGGATAACCACACTATATCTAGACCACAAGCTACGATAAGAAACCTTTGTAAAAAAGTCTGGCTTGAGGTGGGTATTCATCCCTGAAATACCAAGGCCTGACTATTGCTGGCTGGGGTGCCCCTGACTGTTTTTTTGAGCGGGTGTTTGCTCACTTCCCTAAGGAAAGGATTGGAACCCTTTAATTACAAGCCCCAAGGGTTGTCATTATCTTGAGTTTAACCCCCTTGCTATGCCTAGCTTACAGCCCCTTTTACTGTTTTTTGGATCGGGCGCTCTCTCGCTTGTCCCATGAGGCTTCTGAGTTTAACTGATGACACGCCCTAATTCGCCTGTGCAAATTCCTCCCGCTTTGGTTGCGACTGTCGCTGATTCTGTCCGACAAACGCGTTTGCGCAATGGTCTAACGATTATTCATCAGTCCCTGCCGACCACACCCGCTGTGGTTGTGGATGTCTGGGTGAGGGCGGGTGCGCGGGCTGAACCGGATGACTGGTACGGCATGGCGCATTTTTTAGAGCATATGGTTTTTAAGGGCAGTGCCACGATCGCACCCGGTGAGTTCGATGAGTTGATCGAGCATCGGGGCGGGATGACCAATGCCGCAACCAGCCACGACTATGCGCACTTTTTCATTGCTGTGGCAGCGGAGCATTTGCCGACGGTGCTGCCGGCCTTTGCCGATATTCTGCTCAATGCGGCCATTCCCGACCATGAATTTGAGCGCGAGCGGGCCGTGGTGATTGAAGAGATCTATGGCTGCCAGGATGACCCGGACTGGCTCGGCTTCCAGGCGTTGTCGGAGACGGTTTACGCCGCATCGCCCTACGGCCGTTCGATTCTGGGAACGGAGCAGCAGGTGCGCCAGCGATCGCCCCATCAGATGCGCTGTTTCCATCGCACCCATTATCAACCGGAAAACATGACCGTGGCGATCGTGGGAGATCTGGACTTTGAGCGGGCGATCGCATTGGTTAGCGAGGCGTTTTGCACCTTCCCGGTACGTTCGGAATGTCCTCCCACCACCATCCAAGCGATTCCTACCCTCGAAACTATCAAGCGCACGACCCTCCGCCTGCCTCGCTTAGAGCAGGCGCGCCTGACCCTGGCTTGGACGGCCCCTGGCATTGACCCACTCGACCCAGCGATCGCCCTAGATATTCTAGCTGTGGTGCTAGGTGGCGGGCGATCGTCGCGCTTGGTGCAGCAACTGAGGGAAGACCAGCAATGGGTCTGGGATATCAGTTGTGAGTTTTCCCTCCAGCAAGATTCCAGCCTGTTTACTGTCAATGCTTGGCTAGAGACCGAGCAACTGGAGCGGGTTGAGGCGGCCATTGTGGCGCAGTTGCGGCAGGTACAGCGTGAGGGCATCGCGCCCGAGGAACTCAGCCGTACCCAGCGGCTGCTGACGAATGAATATGCCTTTTCGACCGAGACGCCGGGTCAGCTTGCCAGCCTATATGGTTACTATCAGACCATTGCGGAAGCAGCATTGGCAACGGAATATCCCCAGCGAATTCAAGCCATAACCCTTGAACAGGTTCAAGCGGTTGCCCAAACTTACATCACCCCGGACTGCTATGTGGTAACCACCCTGATCCCAGCGTAGCCCCCACGAGATAGTTCCGTTCTCAAGGCTGGGCAACGTGGACTGTGCTTCCAGATTGCGGCCCTTGAATCTTCTCGATACCTGTTTCCCCCGTATCTGTTCCTAAATCTTTGCCCGGTTGATTTAACTGCTGATGACTCAAGTGCCAACTCACGCTGTTCGCCTCACCAATGGGATGCGCCTCATCACCACCGAAAATCCGGCAGCGGATATTGTGGCAGCTCGTCTTTTTGTGCGGGCGGGGGCTCGCTGGGAAACCCAACCGAAAGCCGGACTGAGCCATTTGCTGTCGGCAGTCATGACCAAAGGGACGGTGCATCTGAGCGCCATGGACATTGCCCAAAAGGTGGAGTCTGTGGGCGCGAGCTTGGGAACCGATGCCTCGGCGGATTATTTTGTGTTGAGTCTGAAAACGGTGACGGCAGACTTTTTGCCGATGCTGCAACTGGCGCAGGAAATTCTCTGTCAGCCCAGTTTGCCCCCTGAGCAAGTCGCCCTAGAGCAGCAGTTAACCCTCCAGAGTATCCGGGCGCAGCAGGAGCGACCCTTTACGATCGCCTACGAACGTCTCCGCCAACAAATGTACGGCGCTCATCCCTACGGCACATCGATTCTGGGTACAGCGGCAACGGTTGCGACGCTGACGCCAGCTGACTTGCGTCAGTACCATGACACGTATTTTCGTCCTGATAATGTGGTTCTCAGTATTTGTGGTCAAATCACACCCGAAGCGGCGATCGCAGCGGTCGAGAATGTTTTTGGCGGTTGGCAGGCCCCGACGACACCCATTCCCACCGCGCCCACAGTGGAGCTGCCGGACAATTCCCCCGCCCAAGGCATTGCCCAAAACACCCAACAGTCGATCATTATGCTGGGCTACGGGGCCGCTTCAGTGCAGCAGCGCGAGGACTATCTGGCGCTCAAGCTGCTCAACACCTATCTGGGCAATGGTCTTTCTAGTCGTCTCTTTGTGGAGCTGCGCGAAAAACGCGGTCTGGCCTACGATGTCTCGGCGTTTTATCCCACCCGGTGGGATCGCTCTCAGTTTGTGGCCTACATTGGCACTGCGCCGGACAATACGGCGACGGCACTCGCTGGCCTAGAACATGAATTACAGCGGTTGGTACAAAAAAACCTGACAGCTGCGGAATTGCAAACGGCCCAAAATAAATTGCTCGGCCAATACGCCCTCGGCAAGCAAACCAATGCGGAGATTGCCCAACTTCTGGGTTGGTATGAAACCATCGGCTTGGGGCGGGAATTTGATGCGGAATTTCCGCTGGCGATCGCGGCGATCACGCCAGACCAACTCCACCGAGTTGCCTGCCAATATCTGGGTGCGTCCCCCCATTTGACGATTGTGGGGCCGGAAGCGGCCCTAGCGACTGTGGCAGCGATCGATGTTTAGGGCTGAGAGCCTATCATCAATTGACGGAAAACCTTTAATAATCCTCTTCATACTCCGGCGTCTTGGCATTCTGGGGAATATTTACCCTCTGGGGACGGTAATTGTCTTCCTCGGCCCACATATCGCGATCGCCGTCATAGTTTTCATATTGCGGCGGACGGGCGTCCCGACGGGGCGGCTCATTCCAGTTCGATTCCTCTTCTGGATAGGGTATCGACTGGGCCTTGCGACGGGGGCGGGACTCTTCCCAATTATCTTCATCCCAAGCGGGTTCGTAGGCTCGCTCCATGGGCTTGGCGACGGGGCGGGCATTGACCGGAATCCCCGTGCCCAGTTGATTCTCCGGGCGGGCTGTCGGCGTGTAATAGGGATCTTCTTCGTCGCGTTCCCAGGGCGCACGACCAATGCCAATCCGCTCTAGCCAACCCACATTCACCTGCTTAAGGCGGTCTTCTGAGCCCTCAAAAACAATGATGCGATTGGGCCCGGTGCTGACAATTTCTTCAATGGGCAGCTCGTAGGTGCTCAGGACTTGCTCCGGAATCTGAGGTAAGCCAATCGTCGCCAAAATCAGAGAAACGACCTCGCCGTTGCGCACATCAAACTGGAAGTCTCTCACCCGACCGAGCAGATCGCCCCCTTCGGTGATTACCTCGCAATTCATGAGGTTGCTGTAGGCCTCAACATCCACATCCTCGATGACATCTTCATCGGGCACAAGCAGCACATCACCCGCCTTTTCGATCCGGTCGAGGTACATATATTTGGGCATTCCGGTCAGGGCCAGTAAGTTATCCCGTAATCCCAGCGCCACCACCTCACGACGGTTAATATCCACCAAAGCATTCTTGACCACGCCCAGCAACTGCGCAGTATCACGGGTAATCACCTTGGTGTTGATGAATTCAGAACGAAGCCGGAGATTTTCGATGGACATAGAGGTTCAGGTTCAGGGGGATGTAACTTTAGCGCGGTTTTGGTTCAGCGCACTAGCATTTAAAAATTTCAGTTGACTTGAGACAATTCAGTTTCGGTAGAGGGCTTTACTGGCATGAGCGTTGGGTCAGTAGTACGGTTGGGACGGGGGCGATCGCTAACTCGTCTTGAAGACCCAGCCAATCCATCGACCATTCTGAACGTCACGTTATGTTAAGTAAAGTATAAAGGGTGATTTTACCGGAAAATGCTACAACTGGATGCCCAGCACCTGTGTATAAGCGCCACGGGCCTGGGTTACGCCGATCGTGCGCTGAGACGATTCAATCATGGGGCGGCGCAGACTTACAACCAAAAACTGGGCTTGTTCAGCCTGCTGCTTAATCATTTTAGCTAATCGCTCCACGTTTGCCCCATCCAAGAACATATCCACTTCATCGAAGGCATAAAACGGCGAAGGGCGGTAGCGTTGCAGGGCAAAGATAAAACTCAACGCCGTCAGGGACTTCTCCCCCCCCGACATGGAGCTGAGGCGCTGGACGGGCTTACCCTTGGGATGGGCGATCAGGTTCAAGCCGCCCGTGAAGGGATCAGCCGCATTTTCCAGATCCAGATAACCATCCCCTTGGGAGAGCGTGGCAAAAATATTTTGGAAGTTCTCGTTGACGGCATCAAAGGCGGTGCTAAAGGCACGCAACCGGAGCGTCGTAAACTTCTCGATGCGCAGGAGTAGCTCCGTCCGTTCTTCAGCAAGGGTCTTGAGCTTTTCCGTCAGCTCCTGGTGGCGTTGTTCGGTCTGCTCGTATTCTTCGAGCGCCAACATATTGACTGGCTCCATTGCTTCTAAGCGCCGTTGCAGATTCTGGAGTTGCCGTTGGAGATGCTCTAGTTGAGCGGCATGGGTTTCAAAGCTGACGGGGTTTTGCAGGCGTTCGAGTTGCTGGGCATAGTTACCATCCTGTGTCGTCTCGGCGTTGGCTGACGGATTGACCAGATTGGGTACCTCGGGCATGGGGTCGGGCAACTCGGCGGTCTTTTCCGTGAGTTGGAGCTGGAGGGCTTGGCGTTGCTGCTGGAGTTCCTGCTGCTGTTCCTGGCGCTTTTGACGCTGCCAGGTGGCGCTCTGTTGTTGGTCTTGGAGTTTGCGCAGGCGTTTTTCGGCGCGATCGCGCGCTTGTTTCGCTGTGCCAAGGGTTTGATTGAGTTCGGCGATCGCCGCTTCCGTCGCCTGAATCTGTTCACTGAGGGCGGCCGACTGCTGGGCAAGCTGCTGAATTTGATCTTGGGCTGTTTGTTGGCGATCGCGCTCAGTCGTGATTTTGCCCTCGGCGGCTTCAACCCGCTCCTGGCTGCGCAGGCGTTGGGTTTCCAGTTCCCGGAGCTGATTTTCTGCCTCACGCAGGGCGCGATCGCAATCCTGAACTGTAGCTTCTTGGGCCTTGATCTGCTGTTGTACGGCTTGCCATTCACTCGTCGCCTGTTCGGTTTCGAGAGCATTGAGTTGGGCTTGTTGGGTCTGTAATTCGGCTTGGGCTTGGGGAAGGGTGGTGGCCAGTTCGGCTAATCGCTGGGTGACTCGGGTCTGTTCGGTCTGCCATTGATTCAGTTGGGCCTGAAGCTGGTCGCGCTGTCCGGTAGCGCGATCGCGTTCTTTGGTGGCTTGGTCGTAACGCAGTTGCTCCGTGGCCCGCGTTTGGCGCAGGCTGGCCAGCTCTTCGCTGGCCGCTTTGGCTTGCTGCTGAAACTTGGCAATGTTGCTCTCACATTGGGCCAACACGATTGCAATCTCGTCCAGGCGCTGGCGTAACCGTTGCAACTCGGGGGATTCACTGGCGCTGACGTTACCAAAGTGCAGGCTCGATCGTTGGCTGCGACTGCCCCCGGTCATTGCGCCGCTACTTTCGAGCAGTTCCCCCTCTAGGGTGACAATCCGCGCCTTGCCCAGCTGGGCGCGGGCGTCCTGCAAGGTTTCAAAAACCACCGTCGTGCCGAAGACGTAAGCAAACACTTCTTCATACCGGGCGTCACAGTCCACTAGATTTACGGCAAAATCCACAAAACCTCGGGCATAGGCGAGGTTGGGCCGATTACCTCGGGGGGGACGGATTCTGTTTAGGGGCAAAAAGGTGGCGCGTCCCGCGCGGCGCTGCTTGAGCAGGGCGATCCCATCCGAGGCGACGCGATCGTCCTCGACCACAATGCAGCCGAGACGACCGCCAGCAGCAATCTCCAGGGCAAGTTGGTAGCGTTTTTCCACCTGACCCAACTCCGCTACCAGCCCACAGACCCCCGGCAGGTTCGCCTGCATGATCACCTTGCTGGCCTGTGTGCCTTGAATTTCCTGCTGGGCTTGGGCTTGGGCTTCGAGGCGATCAATCTGGCGCTGGCGATCGCGCTGCTCCTGCCCGAGGCGCTGCTGGGTCTCCAGGGCTAGATTGTGCTCCTCCTCAGCAGTGGCGTAGGCCGTGGCAAGCTGCTGGATGCGCTGCTCCAATTGGGCCACATCAATCGGTTGCAAGATCGCGGTTTGCTCCGCAATCTCCGTTTCTAGGCTTTGAAGCTGGGTTTGGGCGGTGGCAATCTGGTTGGTGAGACGATCACCCTGGTCTTCAAGACGAACCTGCTCGGTCTGTTGAGGGTTGACCGTGGCTTGCAACGCCGTCACGGCCTGACTCAGTTGTCGTTGTTGCTGTACCCAGGCCTCGGAGTCGGCGGCCACCGCATCGGCTTGGGCGCGTAAGCCACTCAAGCCCGCCTGAGCAGCAGCTTGATCGGGCTCAAGTTGCGTCGCTACGGTCTCGGCTAACGCTGTCTGTTGCTCACTGAGGTGTTGCGCTTGAATACGATCGCGCGCCACCTCAGCGGTTAATTCCTCAACTGTCTGGGCGGATTGCTGGAGAGTCTGTTGCAAGGCGGTGGTTTGCTTCTGGAGTTGCTTTTGCTCGACCTGTTGTTCTGTCAGCGTCCGGGTCAGCTCAAGCTGTTGCTCTTCTCCCAACGACTTCACCTGGGCATCGAGGTGATCGCGCTCCACCTGGGTCGTGGCAATTTCTGTGCCTAGCTTGGCGAGCTTTTCATGGAGGGCATCCAGGGCTTCGTCACTCTCCAAAATCTGGCGTTCACAGGTTTGTAATTGTTGCGTGAGCGATCGCCAGGCAATGACGATCGCCCATTGTTTTTGCCCCTGAATTTGCGCCCGCAGTTTCTGGTATTTTTCGGCCTTGATGCGATCGGCCGCCAGTTTATCCAGGCTGCGCTGGAGTTCTTGCTGAATAATTTCGCATCGCTCCTCCCGCTCCCGCACGTCATCCAAAGTCCGGCGTACTTGATTGATTTTGCGATCGAACTCGGCGACCCCTGCCAGCTCATCAATAATCTCCCGTCGCTCCCGCGAGCTCATCGAGATAATCCGGGTCACATCCCCCTGAAGCACCACGTTGTACCCTTCAGGGTAGATGCGTAGTCGCCGCAGTTGCTCATGCAACTCGCTGGCGGTGCAGGGCTCGCCGTTAATCGCGTAATAGGAGGAATACCCCCCGCTTTTGGTGACGCGCAGACGACGACTAATCGTCCAATCCTCGCCGGGACGGGGAGCGAGAATCATCTCGTGACTCGGTTCAATACTTGGCTCAATACCGCTGGGGTCGGGGGCGCTAGCGCCATTTCTGCTGGGCGCTTCAGTGCCGTTTTGACTCGCTGGGGCTGCTTCGTCAGCGTAGATGGCTTCGTCCTGCCAGTCGGTCAGGTCAAAAGTGACGATGACATTGACCTCGGCAGTGCCTTTCTTCTTGAGTTGATTATGATTAACCAAATCTGGGAGGCGATCGGCGCGCATCCCCTTCGAGCTAGCCAGCCCGAGACAAAAGAGCAGCCCGTCGAGAATATTCGACTTGCCAGAACCATTGGGCCCAGAAACCACTGTAAAACCTTCGAGCAGCGGAATATCAACCGTTCCGCCGAAGGATTTAAAGTGAGACAAGGCGACACGTTTGATGTGAACCATAAAGGCACGGAACCAGCGGAGCTATCCTAAGAACATACCCTTGTTATAGTACAGCCGTCTGTTAAAGGATGGCTGTGGAATTCATTTCACTTCACGCCATGAACACCTTTTGCGATCCCCAACATCCTGCTCCCCAATGGCAATGGCAGACCGTCGCGGGGCAACCCTATCTCATCTGTGAGCTATTGGCAGATTGGCCTCATGGCTTTTTTACTCAACAATTTTATCCCACTCCCCCAGAAACCCTTAGTCAACAGTTGGCTCCGGAAGCAATCGCCTATCGAGTTAAGCAGGTGCATGGCAACGTGGCTTTGACGCCGAGCGCGATCGCTGCCCATCCCGGAGCAGAACTCCCCCAAGCCGATGCAGTCGTCACCGAAGCGCCCCAACAATCGGCCTGGGTGGCCAGTGCCGACTGTACTCCCGTTTTAATCGGCGATGTTGTCACGGGACGCGTTGCCGCCATTCACTCTGGCTGGCGGGGGACAGCCCAGCGCATTGTCCCCCAGACGATTGCTCAACTGCTCGAAAGGGGTAGCCAACTCCAGAACCTCCGCTTGGCGATGGGCCCAGCGATTCAGGGTCAGGTTTATCAAGTGGGTGAACAGGTCGGCCAGGAGGTAGCCCGCAGTATGATCGCTGATCCTGAGCCAAATATTGACTATTTCCAGCAGGCAATGATGCTGGATGAACCTGCCCTTTTTCTCGATGACCATCCCGGTCGGGTGCGGTTGGATGTGCGTCGGGTGATCGCCCGCCAGCTTCAGGATATGGGGGTGTCGCCCCAGGACGTGACGATCGCCCCTTGCTGCACCTATCAGCAACCTGATTACTTTTTCTCCTATCGCCGTACTAAAGAGAAAAAGGTGCAATGGTCTGGCATTGTGGGCCAGTGATAACGTCTTGAGCCGCGTCACTGACCCGGCGAGGGAACTCGAACCTCAGAGATTACTCATGACAGTCCGAGCAGCGGCGATCGTCTGCTCAATATCCTCATCGGTATGGGCTAGGGAGGTAAAACCCGCTTCAAACTGTGACGGCGCGAGATAAACGCCTTGTTCCAGCATGCCACGGTGATAGCGAGCAAATTTCTCTAAATCTGACGCTTTAGCCTGGTCATAGTTATGCACCGGATTCGCCTGGAAGAAGAGACCAAACATCCCGCTGATATTGCCGCCATAGGCATCATGCCCTGTTTCCTTCGCCACAGCCAACAAGCCATCCACCAGTTTCTTAGTGATCCGCTCTAATTGATCATAGGTTCCGTTTTTTTGTAGAAGCTCTAAGGTTTTGATGCCTGCTGTCATTGCCAAGGGATTACCAGAGAGGGTTCCTGCTTGATACATCGGGCCTGCCGGAGCCACCATTGACATAATGTCTTTCCGCCCACCATAGGCCCCAACCGGTAGACCGCCACCAATCACCTTGCCTAAGGTTGTGAGATCCGGTGTAACCCCAAACTTCTCTTGTGCGCCCCCATAGGCGATCCGAAACCCGGTCATCACTTCGTCAAAAACCAGCAGTGCCCCTTGCTCCTGGGTGAGTATCCGCAATCCTTCTAGAAAGCCAGAATCGGGTGGGATAAAGCCAGAATTACCTACGACTGGTTCCAAAATGACGCCAGCAATCTCGTCTGGGTTTTCAGCAAACAATGCTTTGACTGCTTCAAGATCATTGTAGGGAGCCGTTAATGTACTCTGCGCCGTACTTTTCGGTACTCCCGGTGAATCGGGTAAGCCCAAGGTGGCAACCCCAGAGCCTGCCTTGACCAAAAACATATCGGCATGGCCATGGTAGCAGCCCTCAAACTTGATGATTTTTTCCCGCTCTGTGAAGGCTCGCATCAAGCGCAGGACAGACATACAGGCTTCGGTTCCCGAATTGACAAACCGTACCAGCTCAATGCTGGGAACCGCATCAATGACCATTTCAGCGAGAATATTTTCTAGCTCGCAAGGCGCACCAAAGCTGGTTCCCTTCTCGATCGCCTCCCGGAGTGCTGCATTCACTGCGGGGTGAGCGTGACCACAAATCGCAGGCCCCCAAGTGCCCACATAGTCAATATACTCATTTCCATCAACATCCCAGACCTTTGAGCCCTGGACGCGATCGAACACGATCGGCTGACCGCCAACAGACTTGAATGCTCGTACCGGGGAGCTAACTCCCCCTGGCATAAGCTGCTGTGCTGCGGCAAAGATTTCTTCGGATTTACTCGTTTTTAGATTCGTGATTGCAACCAAAATTTTCTCCTCAAGGTTTAGCTTGAATTATCTAAGGTGGGTCCAGTTTGCGTGCTAAACGTGATGTTGTGATTTTTCGGAGGGGCATTGAGTCCTTCATATATATAAGGACTCAGTACTTTAATCCCAAAATCTCCTAAAAATGACATTTGTC
>JBMYQW010000056.1:6543-16795 GCA_049601735.1 Spirulinaceae cyanobacterium | reverse complement strand
GCGATATTCACCGCCGCCTGCAAGGGATTTATTTACAGCAGGGCCGCCTTAATGATGCCTTGCTGGCCTCGGAGCAGGGGCGGGCGCGGGGCTTTTTGAATCTCATTCGTAATCGCTTCACCGCCGACCCGCAGCATTTTGACCTAGAGCCGCCCACGCTAGACCAGATCAAGGCGATCGCCCAGCGGGAAAACAGCACGATCGTGCAGTATAGCCTGCTCTACGAATATCCGTTCTATTGGCGCTACGGCTTTGGTCGCCATCAACCGCCGGGCGCCAGTCAACTGTTGATTTGGGTAATTACGCCCGCAGGAGACATCCGCCATGAGGTCGTGCCCCTGAGTGACGTTGACCTGAGTCAGCTTGTTCAGACGATGCGCCGTCGGATCATCTCGGGCGGACGGGGCAATCGCGCCGCCCCCCATCTTCAAGATCTCCATCGCTTGCTCATTGAGCCGATCGCCGACCAATTGCCCCGTGATCCCAACGCCCGCGTCACGTTCATTCCCGACGATGACCTGTTTTTTGTGCCCTTCCCGGCGCTCCAAGACGCCAATGGCGTGGAACTGATCGAGCGTCACACGATCCTTACAGCCCCCTCGATTCAGGTGCTCGGCGAGTCCCGCCGCAATAAGAGCCGTCTGAGCCCGAGGAATAAGGCCTTTGTGGTGGGCAATCCGGCCATGCCCGACCTACCCGCCGCCCCCGGTGCAACCCGGAACAGCCTCGCCCCCTTGCCCGGTGCGGAGGCGGAGGCTAAGGCGATCGCCAACCTGCTGGGGACTGAGCCCTTGATCGGCCCAGCGGCCACAGAAACCAAAGCCGTCGAGGAAATGGAAGCCGCCCAAATTATCCATCTAGCCACCCATGGCTTACTTGAAACCCGCAGCTACGCCAACTCCCTAACCCTTGCCCCCACCGCCCAAGACGATGGCTTTCTGACCGTCCGCGAGATCGCCCCCCTCAAGCTCAATGCCGAGCTGGCAGTGCTCAGTGCCTGTGATACCGGGCGGGGCAGCACCCTGAATAGTGAGGGGGTGATTGGCCTCTCGCGAGCGTTTATCGGTGCAGGGGCGGCCAGCGTGGTGGTTTCGCTCTGGGCGATTCCGGATCAACCGACCGCGATTCTCATGCAAGCGTTCTACCAAGAGCGTGCAGCCGGGGCCGACAGCGCCACCGCCTTACGACAGGCGATGCTGACGACGCGATCGCAGTTTCCGGGCCCGAGTAATTGGGCTGCGTTCACAATCATGGGCGCTGTGGATTGAGCCAGCCGATTCCCCCGGTGTTGCCCCCTCTAGATCCGGGCGCTTGAGAAACTTCTTGCCCTGACCCCTTCCGTTTAGATTCCCTTAATGTTTTAATTTTTGTAACAGTCTGGTTTTATTTGCTGCTGGGCTGTGGTTAATCCTGCGTCACAGCACCCTCCCTGATGCCCAGTTAACCTGATGCCCGGTTGACTTAATATCCAATTACCCTAACCCCCCGCTTGGCTTGAAACCTTGAGTGATTCCCTTTCTATCTGTCTCTATGTACCGATGGCGTCTCTGGCGCGATCGCTACAGGATTTGCTCAGAAACGCTCGGTTTCAGGTTACCGCTCTCACCGCGCCCGATGCCTTTCTGGACTATGTCCAGGAGCAAAGCGCCGCGATCGACTGTTTGGTGATTCAAAACATTGAAACGAACCTCTCACTCCTCGACAGGCTCTTTAGCCAAGGCATTCTGCTTCCCGTCGTGATTTTGGAGCCCAAACCCTCGGAAAACAGTAATCAAAAAACCCCAGCACCAGAACTCTCGGCCCCTAGCGCCACCAACTATCGCTACCACACGGGTGAGGTGAATTTGCTCACCGACCAACTCAGCGAGATGCCCACGGCTATCGATCGGGCGATCGCCCGCTTTCTGAAGTTGGCCCCGAGTTGTGCCCTCGATGAGTCCGCCTCAGACACCGCTACCGCCCCTGCTCCAGATGTCACCCAACTGGTTGAACAGCAGCAGCGCCTGGCGGAAAAACTCAAGGAACGCCTCGGCTATCTCGGTGTCTATTACAAGCGCAATCCCAACGACTTCTATCGCAATCTTCCGCCCCAGGAGCGCACCGACTTACTCCAGTATATTCGCACGGCCTATCGAGACATTATTCTCAACTATTTTGTCGAAGACTACCCCCTCAATCAGCAGATCGATCAAATGGTTAACCAAGCCTTTTTTGCGGATTTATCCGTCTCCCAAATCCTCGAGATTCATATGGAACTCATTGATGATTTTGCCCAACAGCTCAAACTCGAAGGGCGGAGCGATGATATTTTACTCGACTATCGTCTCGCCCTTATTGATATCATCGCCCACCTCTGTGAAATGTATCGTCGTTCGATTCCCCGGGAAGATATTCCTTTTGAGGTCTTCCATGGCTAAACCCAGCCTGGTTTCATTTAATTATTGCGATCGCCTAATGCCATTTATTCTTCTCCCTTGCCCATGAGTTCAGTAAAAAAAACCTATGTTCTCAAGCTTTACGTAGCGGGCAACACCCCGAGTTCAGCTCGGGCGCTCAAAATCCTCAAAAATATTCTCGAAGAAGATTTTAAAGGTGTCTATGCCCTCAAGGTCATTGATGTTCTTAAAAATCCCCAACTTGCCGAGGAAGATAAGATTCTAGCCACGCCCACCCTCTCCAAAGTCTTGCCCCCGCCAGTGCGCAAAATCATTGGCGATCTGTCCGATCGAGAAAAAGTCTTGATTGGCTTGGACTTACTCTATGAAGAAATCAACGATGACTAGCCTGAAACACCTAGACTTCCATCTTGTTCTCTATCTGTTAATCACTAATTTAACCCTTTAATAAATTATTTTTTTACCCGATTCATACATCAGCCAACTCTCTGCTGAACCTCATTTCAAAAAACTTTTTTTGTCGCCAAACCCATGAATCAACCGACGAACTCTGACACCGAACAAGCTACAAAACCAATTGGGGTGCGGAAAATTCGCACCATGATTGAAGGCTTTGACGAGATTAGCCACGGCGGTATGCCTATTGGCCGCACGACGCTAGCCAGTGGCACCTCGGGGACGGGTAAAACCTTGCTGGCGGTGCAGTTTCTCTACAACGGTATCCATTCCTTTGGTGAGCCGGGAGTCTTTGTCACCTTTGAGGAGTCCCCGATTGACATCATCACCAACGCCTACAGTTTCGGCTGGAACCTCCAAGAATTAGTAGACCAGGGCAAACTATTTATTTTGGATGCTTCCCCTGATCCGGAAGGTCAAGAAGTGGTGGGAAATTTTGATCTCTCGGCCTTGATCGAGCGGATTCAATACGCGATTCGTAAATATAAAGCCAAACGGGTTTCGATCGACTCCGTGACCGCCGTCTTTCAGCAGTATGAAGGCGCTTCGGTGGTACGACGAGAGATCTTTCGCCTGGTGGCACGTCTTAAATACATTGGCGTTACCTCCATTATGACCACCGAGCGGGTGGAGGAATACGGCCCGGTGGCGCGTTTTGGCGTCGAGGAGTTTGTCTCGGACAATGTGATTATTGTGCGCAACGTGCTCGAAGGGGAACGGCGACGGCGAACCATCGAAATCTTGAAGCTGCGCGGTACAACCCACATGAAGGGGGAATATCCCTTCACAATTACCAACGATGGCATTAACATCTTCCCGCTCGGGGCGATGCGTCTGACGCAGCGATCATCGAATAACCGGATTTCTTCGGGCGTGACGACGCTCGATACGATGTGTGGCGGTGGCTTCTTCCGCGATTCGATCATTTTAGCCACGGGCGCAACCGGGACGGGAAAAACGCTGCTGGTGAGCAAGTTTTTGCAAGAAGGCTGTCAACAAGGGGAGCGGGCGATCCTGTTTGCTTACGAAGAGTCTCGTGCTCAACTCTCCCGGAATGCCAACTCCTGGGGCGTCAACTTCGAGGAAATGGAGCAGAAGGGTCTGCTCAAACTGCTCTGTAACTATCCAGAGTCGGCGGGTCTTGAAGACCACCTCCAAATGATCAAGTCCGAAATTGAGGAGTTTAAACCAGCCCGAATTGCGATTGATTCCCTCTCGGCCCTGGCGCGGGGGGTCACAAACAATGCCTTTCGTCAGTTTGTTATCGGTGTAACCGGCTACGCCAAGCAAGAGGAAATCACGGGTTTCTTCACCAACACGACCGACCAATTCATGGGCTCCAACTCGATCACGGAGTCCCATATCTCGACGATTACTGACACGATCATCATGTTGCAATACGTGGAGATTCGCGGCGAAATGTCGCGGGCGATCAATGTCTTTAAGATGCGTGGCTCTTGGCACGACAAGGGCATTCGGGAATACACGATTAGCTCGGCGGGCCCTGATATTAAAGATTCCTTCCGCAACTATGAGCGTCTGATCAGTGGCTCACCCACGCGAATTTCGATCGATGAGAAGAGTGAGCTGTCGCGGATTGTGCGGGGAGTCAGAGATAAGGCGCCGGAGGAGTAAGTCGGTGTGCATGGCAGTTGTTATACGGCGATCGTAGGTGGCTTTTCGGCTACACCTAGATCAGACGGCTTAATTACCAAGCCAAAAACGCGATCGCCCCTGCCCCCAAGATAATCGCCATTGCCAGCAAAAACTTCGTTGGCGTGAGCGATGCCAGCAGACCCAGCGGTTGCCAAGGACGCCGCCATGCTCGCCTCTGCCGATAAGCCCGTAGCATTTTGGGCACCAGTTCTGGTGCGATCGCGGTATGAACTTCCCCGTCTTCTGCCTCCGGCAGCGCCAACACACAGGGCCCCTCCCCACACCGCCCTAAACACCCACACGCCATCACCGACGCATCGATCGCATTTTCTTGGCATGCACTCAAAACCGCCGCTGCACCCTGGCGCTTACAAGTGAGGTGTTGGCAAACGAAGAACTGCATGGGTAATGAACGCTACTGATCGACGGGTTGACCTCTGCACAAGCTGTGAACTTACGATAACCTGAAATTGATTACAATTCTGGAATCAGGGCAATGCCCAAAAAATTGCGAGAGTTGAAAGCAATGTTGCGCAAAGCAGGTTTTACCAGCCGACCAGGGAAGGGGAGTCATACAGTCTGGAGTCATCCGCTTTTGCCGTATAGCTTAGTTCTTTCGGGTAAAGATGGTGCAGACAGCGATCGCTACCAAGAAAAAGATGTTAAAAATGCCCTCAGAGACTTAAACCAACGCCCATGAAGGACCTCAATCATCGTTATAGTATCTTGATTCAATGGTCTGATGAGGATCAAAAGTATATTGTGAGCTTGCCTGAATTTGGCCCCTACGCTCACACTCATGGTGATACCTATGCTGAAGCCCTCAGCAATGGTTCTGAAGTTCTGGGGTTACTGATTGAAGAGTATCAAGCGCAGGGGCGAGTTTTGCCTGCTCCAATGCTGGCTGAATCGGGAGCGATAGCCTAATTGCGTAAATCTTGTTCTGAGATCAATTGGGCCATAACTTTGGGTTAGTTCCAATGGTGTTGCCGCGCTTCAGAGACGATTTCTTGCGCCTCTTCGAGGGATATCGCATAGCGATCGCGCAGGAGTTGGGGTAGGCGATCGCAGGAGCGATTCGGATTCACATCGGGTTGCTGGGCATAGGTCGGCAATGCCACATTGCATAAAAAAGGTGAAGGAGCCGCCGCGAGTTGCAGCGGTTCAAGATTGAGAACGTTTCGTAAATTGATCAAAAATAGCAGAGCATTGCTGAGGTTGGCATCACTGAAGTTGGCATCGGTGAGCAAGGCACAGTTGAGGTTAGCACCGCTGAGGTTGGCAGATCTGAAGTCAGCACCGCAAAGGTTCGCGCTATTGAGGTCGGCATCGCTGAGATTGGCATATCTAAACTCAACACCCTTCAGGTCGGCACTGCTGAGATTGGCCCTGACGAGGTTAGCACCGTTAAGATTTGCACCGCTGAGGTCAGCACCGCAAAGGTTAGCGCCATTGAGTTCAGCACTGCTGAGGTCGGCACCGCTGAGGTCGACACCGCTGAGGTCAGCACCGCTGAGGTCGGCACCGCTGAGATCGGCGATCTCTGCCGTTTCCATCCCCCACCCCTTGCTGTGCCTGATCTTTTGCCACCACTGCTTGAATTGCTCCCACATGATTGAAATTCCCTCAATGCTGAACCCATTATCGCGCCCCTGATTTGAGCAAGCCCAAAAATTCAGGCTTGCTTAAACCCCTGATCTCAAATTCCATGAACCCAGACCCGGTTGAAACGTATCGTTTTTGGGATGCTGTATAGACTTACGAAGCCAAGTCGCCCGTTTGCACGCGCCAGAGGCTGGCATAGACACCGTTTTGAGCCAGTAGGTCTTCGTGTTGGCCCGCTTCCACAATCCGACCCTGCTCCATCACATAAATGCGATCGCTCCCCCGGATGGTGGAGAGGCGGTGGGCAATGGCGATCGTGGTGCGGTTTTGGGTGATCTGGGCCAGGGAGCGACTGATGGCGGCTTCCGTTTCGTTATCCACGGCGGAGGTGGCTTCGTCGAGGATGAGAATGGGTGGGTTTTTGAGGATGGCGCGGGCGATCGCTAACCGTTGGCGCTGCCCCCCCGAGAGCTTTTGTCCCCGCTCACCGACGAGCGTATCGTAGCCCTGGGGCAGTTGCTCAATGAAGTCATGGGCTTCCGCCTGCTTGGCGGCATTGATCACCTCTAGCTCGCTGGCATCGGGACTGCCATAGGCAATATTCTCCCGAACGGAGCCATGGAAGAGGAACACATCCTGGCTTACCAAGCCAATTGCCCCGCGCAAATCATGCAAGTGAATGTCACGAATCTTCACGCCATCGAGCAAAATCTCGCCCTGGTGAATTTCATAGAAGCGCAGCAGCAGCTTCACCAGCGTGCTCTTGCCGGAGCCCGTGGAGCCAGCAATGCCGATCGTTTGTCCGGCTGGAATCGTCAGACTGAGATTTTCGAGGACAGGGGCGCGATCGGGATAGGCAAAGGAGACATTCTCTAGGCGCAATTCACCCTGAACGTGGGGAAGTGCCAAATGGCCGGAATGAATGGCGATCGGCGTATCGAGCAGATTCATTACTCGCGTGGTCGAAGCCATCGCCCGTTGGTATTGGTCGAGGGTCTGACCTAAGCGCGTCAGTGGCCAGAGCAGGCGCTGGGTCATAAACACCAGCACGCTGTAAGTGCCTACAGCCATGCGCCCCTCAACGGTTTCCATGCCGCCGATGAGCAAAGTGGCGGTAAAGCCAATCAAAATCACCAGGCGAATCAGCGGTACAAAGGCCGCGCTCAGGGTAATCGCGCGCAAATTACTCTGGCGGTAGGCATTACTCTCGGCGGCCAGGCGCTGAACTTCATAGGCTTCGGTGGTGAAGCTCTTAATCGTGGTCATGCCGCTGATATTGTTAGCCAGCCGCGCATTGAGTAAGCTGACCCGTTTGCGCACCTCGGCGTAGCGGGGGGCAAGGCGCTTTTGGAAGGCGATCGACCCCCAAATAATGATCGGAATCGGGATCATCGTCATCCAGGCCACGCTAGGAGCCATAATCACAAAGCCAATGCTAATCAGCACCACGGTGGTGCTGACTTGCAGGATTTCGTTCGCGCCAATATCCAGAAACCGCTCCAGTTGATTGACATCGTCATTGAGCACCGAGAGCAGCCCCCCGGTACTGCGCTCCTCAAAAAAGCCCATCTCCAGATTTTGCAGATGTTCATAGGTCTCCAGGCGTAGGTCATGCTGCATATTCTGCGCCAGGTTGCGCCAGAGCCGTTCGTAGGCATATTCAAACAGCGATTCAAATCCCCAAATCACGACTGTCAGCACCGAGAGCACCACCAGTTGCTGCCGAACGCCAGTCATGCCAAACCGCGCCAGAAACGAGTCACTCTGCTGAGTCACCGTATCTACGGCCATGCCAATCAAAATTGGTGGGGCGAGGTCAAAAAACTTGTTAAATACCGAGCAGAGGCTGGCTTGCCAAATCTGCAGGCGATAGCGGCGACTGTAATGGAGCAGGCGCTGGAGGGGGTGGGATGCAGGCATGAGGAGAAACGTCGAGGGGCTAATGCTCACTCTAGCAGAGCGGCTTGCTGCCTTTGGGATAGGGCGATCGCACCGTAGCACTGCTCTGAACCGAAGCTCTAGCTGGGGGTTCTACGACGTTCGTTACAATTAAGCTGATTTCAGTAGCTCCACGTAAGCCTTATATTGAAACCATAGCCACTATGCTCCTGCGTAAACAATTCCCTCTATACCTTAAAGAGAGATACGCCAACAAATCTTTACTCTGAAAATCTCAAACTGAAACATGACAAAGAAATCAGATTACTGGCGACTCTTCATGCTTCTCTTAGTGGGGATATGTATTTGCATCGTCTCACAACCCCTTATCACCTTTGCACAACAGGAAAATGAGACAGCGATTATTACTGTTGCTAATCGAGCAGACTTTGAAGCCTTGTTTCCTGATCCTGATTTTTCTGATCCGAACTTTTCCTATGCTGATTGGTCTTCTAAACGCCAAGTCAGAGTAATTGGCGAGTACAGGCAGATTGATCTGCGGATGCTTCATAAGTTTCCACCAGCTTATCGGGGTCTTGCAGCGATTTTTGTGGATGATCTAGGGCCAGTCCTCCTATCTGCAGGCGGGTATGAGGAAGTAATCCGTCCTCCTGAAGAAATTGCTCAATATCAAGGTAAACGGGTTGCAGTAACTGGAATTTTGTGGGAGACCATGCCTCCTTACCCGACAGCACCTGCTGCTAATAGACCCTTAATCCCCTGTTTGCTTCCTGTTGACTCGATTGAACTGTTGGATCAAGAAGAGGTGGAAATACCCACCATTGCGAGTCAGTCAGATTACGACATCCTGCGTGATGATCCCGATTTCTTCAAACCAGGTCTTCTAGGATCAATTCTTTACCGTTCAGATCGTCGCTCTGTCCGCATCATTGGCGAATATCGGCAGATTGATATCCAGGAATTTGAAGAGCTACCACCTGAATATGATGGGCGTGTTGTTCTATTTGTGGAAGGGTTAAAACCAATTCTGCTCTATCCGGACTGGAATGAGGAGGTGATTGAGATACCTGATGAAAATTCAGATTCAGTCACAGTAATTTACCCCAGTTGGAATCCTGACACTACTCGTCCCGCTGAAGAGATTGAGCAATACGATGGTAAACGTGTTGCTGTCACTGGCACTCTATGGAACTATCGGCCAGAACAGAATTTTCGTCTTTTTGATGCACCGGAGGAGCTTTGTCTGTTCTACATCACTTCTATTGAGCTTTTTGATGATGCAGAGTTTGAGAGCTTCAATGAAGCAGCAGACGCAAGGAAAAAATCATGAAGGACTATCACTCACTCTAGTAGAATAGACCATTGTCTTTTGAGCACAACTATGGCTTCAGATTAACGAGTTTAAACGATGATTCTTTTGTGCATTTAACTGTGTTCATCACAATCGAGCTGAATTCGACAAACCCACGTAAGTTCTACTATTAAAGCCATGGCTGCTACACTCCTGCGCAAAAAATTTACGGTCCGAGAGTTTCAACAGTTGGCTGAAACAGGTATTTGGGGCGAAGAACGCCTAGAGCTACTCAACGGAGAAATTATCGAGATGGGCAAAATTGGGCCGCGTCATGCTGCATTTGTCCGGCGTTTGACCCGGCTGCTTCGTCAGCAGTTGAGAGACGCTCAGGCGTTGCTGGATGTGCAAAACCCTATTGAAATCAATCCCTATTCACAGCCCCAGCCCGATCTGAGTTTGCTGATTCCTCGAGCGGATGACTACGAAGCGGGGCATCCCCTGCCGCAAGATGTGCTGTTGTTGATTGAAGTGGCGGACTCGACGCTAGAGAGCGATCGCGCTGTCAAAGTACCGCTGTATAGTCAAGCGGGTATTGCTGAGGTTTGGTTGATCGATATCAAGGGTCAAACCTTAACTGCTTACCGTCAACCCAGTGCTCAGGGCTATCGCTTAGTACAGCTCTATACAATTGGCGAGCAGCTTAATGCCAGTCAACTCCCAATGGTTGCTTTAAACCTGAGCGATGTGTTTCCGTAGATGGCTTCAGGTGAAGTACCCTAAGCGCAAGAACTGGGTGGTGTTTAGGTCGGGGCGATCGCTACGCTAGAGCCAACTCCTGTTCATTTCCTGTCATGATCGCCCCCGCACCCGAAACCGCCCCCAGCTCAACCTATCAACAGATGGCGAAGGCGATCGCCTTTATGCGCGAGCACCATCGCGAACAACC
>JBMYQW010000056.1:0-6533 GCA_049601735.1 Spirulinaceae cyanobacterium | reverse complement strand
AACCCGATTTAGCGACCGTTGCCGCCCAGGTTCACCTGAGTCCCCATCATTTCCAACGCACCTTTAGCCAATGGGCGGGCATTAGCCCCAAACGGTTTAGCCAATATCTCAGCGTGGAATATGCCAAGTCGCGTATGGTTGCAACGAAAAATGTGCTGGATCTCAGCTTGGAAACAGGGCTATCAAGTCCGGGGCGGCTCCATGACCTGTTCGTCAAGCTCGAAGCGATGTCACCAGGTGAATATAAGCAAGGGGGAGCAGGTTTGCAGATTCGCTACGGCATCCAGAAAACCCGGTTTGGGCATTGTTTAATTGCCATGACGGAGCGGGGTATTTGTAATGTGCAATTTTTGGATGCAACGATGGGGGAAGAGGCGGTGCGCGATCGTCTGGCCGTCGCTTGGCCCCATGCAGAGATACAGTATGACCCCACGGCAACACAGGAAGTGGGCAAGCGACTCTTTGCCCCCCTCGAAACTCAACCGAAACCCCTAACCTTCCACGTCAAAGGCACGAACTTCCAAATTCAAGTCTGGCGTGCCCTATTGCAGATTCCCTTTGGTGGCATCACCACCTACCAAACCCTGGCCGGACAGATCGGCCGTCCCACCGCGGCGCGGGCGGTGGGCAATGCGGTGGGGAAAAATCCGATCGCCATTCTGATTCCCTGCCATCGGGTGCTGCGAGAGTCAGGAGAGTTGGGCGGCTATCGTTGGGGGTTGGAGCGCAAAGCGGCGTTGGTGGGCTGGGAGGCCAGTCAAAGTCAGTCCTCTAAAGCAATATTAGAACCCAATTAAGATATGTTGTTTTGAAGATACGGTAGGGGAGGGTTTCAAACCCTCCCTAATCCAGGTTTCAAGCTGGATGCAATTTAAAACGAAAACGTTGTCCGGATCGCCCCGATCGAAATCGTCTCGTTATTGGCGTTATGCCCCGGATTAAACAAAAAAATCAGCCCCGGTGTGATGGCAATATTGTCGTTTAACCGGAAGCGATAAAACCCTTCGAGATGGTAGGTGGTATCTCGACGCTCTTCGTTCGTCGTGCCGTTATTACCTTCGAAAAAGCTGGGAATATTGCCCGCGAGTGCGCCATTGGCACGGAGATTGCTGCCTGTGATTTTTGGCGGTTGGCCAAAGAAAATTGCGCCGTAGTTGCCCTCTGCACCGAGATCGGGAAACTCCAGCGACACCATCCAGTTGCTGGTTTGTACAATGCCCTCAAAGGTCACCAGATCGGAGGTGGTAAACCCAACCCAGCCACCGAGGCGAATCCCATCGGTAATCGCCCAATTCGCCGTCGCACCAAAGGCATCGGTATTCAACCGTGAGCCACTATTGGCCGAGACCAGACTATCCCCCACCCCGGTTTGCAAATCGCCCAAGCCGAAAATACCATCCGGGAAGGAATACCCCTTGAGATAGTAGAGGGCCAGATCGACATCGTTGGTGGGTGTGATGAAAGCTTGAATCCCGGCGGTATAGGCCCCAAACAGCCCCTCACCAGCGGTGCTAGCAGCAAAGGCTGAATAGACGCCTTGTACACTCAGTCGGGGGGCGACCTGCCAGTCAAACCCGATGCCCGCCGTGGTTGCACCGAGTTGAATAATCGGGTTGCGCTGGGCAAAACGTGAGAGCGGGCCAAACCCCGCACTCTCCACTCGGGAGGGACCGCGGAAAACATTGACCGGATTGACCCCAGCCGGGCCGACAATCAGCGCCAAGTTATCAGTGACGAGCTGACGCAGGTTTAGGTCACTGATAATCAGGCTGTTGTTAGTATCCGATTCGTAGCCGAGCTTGGTAAAGTCGTTGTTGAAGCCAAAGAATGTATTCGTATCATCCGTACTCAGGTTCCCCGCTTGCATTCCCGTCAGGAGCACGCTGCGCTGGTTGAACTGGGTGAGTAGGGTTATTTGGGCGTTATAACCCAAGTTCGCTTCTACAGGGTCGTCGCTCTCACGAATACCATCCCGACCAAGGACTCCGGCATTATCCAAAAAGTCTGAACTGCTCGGGAGACGGCCTTGAAACCCGACAACAACCTGACCAAAGAGTTTAGTCGTGGTGGAGAATTGATTATCGTCCAGAAAGTTAAGGCGACTGTCGAGTTGCTCAACGCGGCTGTTGAGCACAGCGAGTTCCGTTTCAAAGCTCTGCATCAGTTGTTGCAACGTCTCCATATCCACTTCGGACAGGTTAGCTGCGGTTTCGGCAACGAGGCGTTCAACGGCTTGCAGACAGGCATTAAGCCCAGCAGCAAATTCGTAGCGAGAGAGGACTCGGTCTCCTCGAAAACTCCCGTCGGGGTAGCCTTTAAGGCAGTCATAGCGTTGGTTCAGCTCTGTTAGGGCTCTGTAGGCCCAATCGTTCGAATCTACATCACTCAACTGAAATACATTGGTCGATTGCGCAAGAATCGTGGTGCTGAGAAGGGGTTCAGGAGGGGTCGTCGCTACTGTGGAGAGTGCAGAATCTGCTTGCTCAAGGGACTCGGTGGCAGAGGATGGGTGCTCATTGATCACATCAACCGGACTCTCTCGGATTTCGATGGGGCTGTTGAGCACGGTTAGCTCAAACTCAAAGCCTTGCCTCAATTGCTGTAAAAATTCCCGATCAACCTCTGGCAAAACCACATTATTTGCGGCTATCAAACCTTCAATAGCCTGCAGACAAGCATTGAGTTCGGTGGCAAATCCGTCCCGACTGAGGTGGCGATCGCTCTGACTATTCACCTCTGCACTTCCCTCAAGGCAGTCATAACGCTGGTTCAGCTCCAGCAGGGCTTGGTAAGCCCAGTCACTTGGTTGAACATCACCCCGTTGAAAGACTGCGGGCGATCGCAGCTGCCCCTCTGTATCGGCGTTGATTGCGCTGTGCAGTGACGCGGTTGAGCGCCCCTGATCGGCATAGGCGGGAGCCATGCCTAATGCGTATGCAGACAAGACTCCAACGGCTAGGGAAGCAGAAAAGAAGCACCGTTTCATGAGATTTCAAACGCCTTATGCACAACTTGCTGCTCATGATATGAGGAGATTGCCTGACCTGGCAATAATGAGAGCCAAACATCAAGGCTGAATTTTTGGGCAATCAAAGAGAAAAAATGCAACTTATCTCTGTGAAAATACGTACATTTCCCTGGCAACAGAAAATAGGGGTGTTTTGAACAATTCTGGCTGTAGTTGATAGCACCAACCCACACCAAAAAGAACCGCTATAATCTTGGGCAAAATGCTCTTGGTGTTGACCTCATGCTTCTCTCAGCTCGCATCCTACCGACTCTTGGTCTGACCATTGGTCTGACAATGACATTTACCTCGCCGGCCACAGCCCAGAATTTTCTGACGATCGATCCAGGTGGTAATTTTACTGGCAGTACCGCTCAACTTGTCATTAACGGTGTTACCTATACCGGTACAACTGGTACTGTGCCCAACAACAGTGCGGGATGTCCTTGTTTTGGCGGTAATGTCGAGGTGGCTTTTCGGTGGACGGGTAGTGTGATTACCAGCGGCGGGGTTGCTCCGGTGACAGGCATTCCTGTTGTAGCAGGTATGCCTAGCTTTGTGAGTGGCCAACCTTTCACGGGAGGTGTGTTTAACGCAATTCAAGCGGACTCTGTCTCTGGTATTGGCTTTCCCCTACCGATAACTCGGGAAAATCCGGGCTTATTTATCCTGCCCTCTTCTCCTTCAACTCTATCAAATGCATCAACAGAGACATCAACGCTGCGCCCTTCTGCTTCTGGCGATCTGAACACGCCTGAAGCTACTACTGAACCCGGTGGGGTTGTAGCGGATGAGCGCCAACCGGAATCGCAAACACGCTCGATCAATTCTGGCAGCTTCTTGCGTCCCAATGGAGTGCATACGCGGGTGTTTCCGTTTTGGTCGCCGGGGCTGTACCAGTAAAGGATGAAGGCAGAGGGGGGAAGGATAAAGGATGAAGGCAGAGGGGGGAAGGATAAAGGATGAAGGCAGAAGGGTGAATTGGGAATCGCAAATTGTATGGTGATTTCCCAGCATCAAGCCCTCGGTACAGGACGCTGTGCCGGGGTCTGTAGAATAGGGGTGGTCTTGAGGGTAAACCCTAACCCTTGTTCTTGAGCATCATCACTTCGATGATTTTGTTCACCATCTCATCCGACAGCTCTAGGGCGCGGCAGAGGCTCCCGAGGAGATCTTCTTCTTCTTTGGTGACTTGACCGTCGGCCAGGACGAGGTCGGTGGCGATCGCAAAGGCCGTGTCGTAGAGATCATGGGGCAGGGTGGCGATCGCCGCGTCAAAGAGTACCCTGCCGCCATCCCGTCGCAATGTGCCGCAGAGGTTGTCAAACATCCGCCGCATCACATCCTCAGAATAGCTACGAAACAGGCGCATTCGGGTGAGGGTGGTATTGAGCAGACGAATCTCATCGTCCGCAAGATAGCCATCAGCAGCGACGACCAAGAGCATAATGGCGGCAAACCCTTCCGCTGGTCCTAGCGTGACTTGCTTCTTTTCTGTATTTCCTTTACGAAACGCGTCAAACAAACCCATAAAAACGTCCTAGCAGCGTGGTGTACAAAACTGGCTCCATGATGACCCTTGATCTTTCATAATGGGCAAAGTATTCATATTCTGTTACGCTGAGAAGCCGCTGCCCGCTTTTCATTGACGCTGTATTTAGACCCATGCGAACCCACAACTGTGCGGCCCTGCGCCCAACCCATATTGGCGAAACGGTGACACTCTGCGGCTGGGTCGATCGCCGTCGGGATCATGGCAATGTGGTGTTTGTGGATCTGCGCGATCGCTCCGGCATTGTCCAGATTGTCAGCGATCCGGAGCGCACCCCCGACTCCCACGCCGACGCCGCCAAACTGCGCAATGAATACGTGATTCGCATTACCGGTCGGGTCAGCCAGCGCCCCGCCGACTCGCTCAACCCTAAGCTGCCCACGGGCGAAGTGGAAGTCTACGCCGACCAGATCGAAGTCCTCAACGCCGTCCATCAACAGCTCCCTTTTCAGGTTTCCGCCGCCGCCGAAGGCGAAACGGTCAAGGAAGAACTGCGCCTGCGCTATCGCTATCTCGACCTGCGCCGAGAGCGGATGACCGAGAATCTGCGCCTGCGTCATGCCGTGATCAAAGCCATGCGCCGCTTCCTGGAAGATGAGGCGGACTTTATCGAAATTGAAACCCCGATCTTGACCCGTGCCACGCCTGAGGGGGCGCGGGACTATGTGGTTCCTTCGCGGGTGAATCCGGGGCAATGGTATGCCCTACCCCAGTCGCCGCAGCTCTTTAAGCAAATCCTGATGGTTTCGGGCATGGAGCGGTATTACCAACTGGCCCGCTGCTTCCGAGACGAAGACTTGAGAGCCGATCGCCAGCCCGAGTTCACGCAAATGGACTTGGAGATGAGCTTCATGACCCAGGAGCAGATCCTGGCACTCAACGAAGCCCTCACCGCCTATGTCTTCAAAGCCGTTAAAGAGATCGACCTGCCTACGCCCTTCCCCCGCCTCACCTACGCCGAGGCTATGGCTCGCTACGGTACCGATCGCCCTGATACCCGCTTTGGTTTAGAACTAGTCGAGGTCTCGGATATTCTCAAAGACTCAGGTTTTAAGGTCTTCTCCGGTGCAGTCAAGAGTGGCGGCATGATCAAGGTCTTACCGATTCCGGGGGGCGATCGCATCTCCAACGTGCGGATCAAGCCCGGTGGCGATTTATTCAAGGAAGCCACGATCGCCGGAGCCAAGGGCATCGCCTATATTCGGATTCGTGAGGGGGATGAGCTGGAAACGATCGGCGCAATTAAAGACAACCTCAGCGACACCCAAAAGCAGCAACTTCTCGAAGCGGTCAAGGCCGAACCCGGAATGCTGCTGCTCTTTGGCGCGGGGGATGCGGCCACGGTGAATAAATCCCTCGATCGCCTGCGTCAGGTATTGGGTGAGCAACTGGGGCTCATTGATCCTGACCAAGTCAATTTGCTCTGGGTGACGGACTTCCCCATGTTTGAATGGAACGCCGACGAGAAGCGTCTCGAAGCCCTGCACCATCCTTTCACCGCGCCCCACCCCGAAGACCTGGATGACCTCAAAACCGCCCGCGCCCAAGCTCACGATTTGGTATTTAACGGCATTGAACTCGGCGGCGGCAGCATCCGCATTCACCAGCGCGAGATCCAAGAAAAGGTCTTTGAAACCATCGGCCTGCCGATGGCAGAAGCCAAAGCGCAATTTGGCTTCCTGCTCAATGCTTTCGACTACGGCACGCCTCCCCATGGCGGCATCGCCTACGGCATCGATCGCCTAGTGATGCTTCTGGCGGGAGCGGATTCGATCCGGGATGTGATCGCCTTCCCCAAAACCCAGCAAGCGCGATCGCTGCTCACCGATGCCCCGGATGCCCTCACCGAGGCCCAACTGAAATCCATTTTAGAAACGAAGGATGAGGAAGGTCGCCCGTTAGCTGAAACCATAGGGCAAAAATCCTATCAATCTCCCGATGAAGCCCTAGCCGAACTCTGTAAGTCTTTAAAAG
>JBMYQW010000055.1:0-16831 GCA_049601735.1 Spirulinaceae cyanobacterium | reverse complement strand
AGTCACCTGCTGGAGGGGGGGAGCGAGCCGAATCAGGCGTTGCGGCGGGTGCAGTTGAGGCTGTGGCAGAGTGATGCGTTTGCTGCGCCGTTTTATGGGGCGTCTTTTACGATGCAGGGGGAGTTTTGAGGGATGAAGGGTGAGGGCAGAAGGGTGAGAAATGAGATGATTTGTTTGCTTGGGCTCACGTGAAAGGACGGCTTCAGGCGATTGATTGTGGGTACGATGATCAGGTCGTTACCCCGTTCCTTGTGATGAAAATTGCCGATCCTGACTATCCCAATATTCTGCTCTCCCTGCCTTATCGGGGCTGTCGCATTGAGCTGGCACGGGGGGAGAGTCGCGGCGTGGTTTGCTACACCGCTTGGGTGAATCATGCTCAGGGGTGGGCGATCGCTGTTCCCCGCGCCTGGACACGTAAAGATGCCGTTCGCCAGGCCAAGCATTGGATTGAGCAACGATTTTGCGATAATGATTGATCGCTGCTGTGTTTAAGATGTCATGAATTTTCTGACCCGTCTGCTCAATCCCCGCTCACCCGCCCTACCGCCCCTGCGTCGCCGTCGCGGCATTGAACTCAAGTCCGCCCCAGAGATTGAGAAAATGCGGCGTTCGTCCTGGATCGTAGCCACCGTACTCAAGGAAATCGGCGAGCTGGCAAAGCCAGGTATGACGACCGCTCAACTGGATGAGTACGCCGAAGCCCGGATCCGGGAGTTGGGCGCTAAACCCAGCTTCAAGGGCTATCACGGTTTTCCCGCCTCCATCTGCGTCTGCCTCAATGATGAGGTGGTACATGGCATTCCCAGCCCGAGCAAGGTGCTCCGAGTGGGCGATCTCCTCAAGGTGGATACGGGGGCTTATCAGGAGGGCTTCCATGGCGATTCTTGCATTACGGTGGCGATCGGTCGCGTCAAGCCCAAGGCTAAGAAGTTGCTGCAAGTAGCCGAAGCTGCGCTTTATAAAGGCATTGCTCAGGTCAAACCGGGGAATCATCTGTTGGATGTGGCGGGGGCGATCGAAGATTACGTCCGTGCCCATCGGTTCAAAATTGTTGAAGACTACACCGGGCATGGCGTCGGGCGGAACCTCCATGAGCCGCCAGCAGTCTTTCACTTTCGCACCAACCAACTCCCCAATGTTGAACTGCAACCGGGCATGACCCTGGCGATCGAGCCCATTGTCAACGCAGGTTCCTCGCAAACGAAGACATTGCGCGATCGCTGGACGGTCGTGACGACGGATCAATCCCTCTCGGCGCAGTTTGAGCATACGGTGCTCGTCACAGAAGACGGCCACGAGATCCTGACCGATCGCCGCCACGTTTAGGGCGTGTCATCAATTGCTTCTCGCAGCGTAAACCAACACACTGGTAGCCAGCTTTAGCTGTTTTTAACATCCTCTCTCGCCGCAGTGAGTTTTTGTACCACCGCTGCCTGCAACTTCTGCTCAAAATCCGGATCATCCACTGTGGCGATCACCGGGCGAGTTTGTTGGTGTCGTCTTGCCAGGTAAGCCGTTAGAGCCTGGGGATCTTGGCGATGGGCGAGAAAGTAGCGGCGTAGTTCGGCATCGGACATCGCCTCATAGTTCACTCCACTCATTACGAAAGTTCTCCTGTCGGGGTCACCTCAAATTCTAGCTCTTCTGTTTGTCCAGCTAAAACGTACAAATTCTGGGTTCGTCCATCAATACAAACTAGATGAACGGGTTGAAACATCAGATACGTTAACGTGTAGCTGATGCGGTATAAAGCTCCTAATTGAGCGGCTGTAGGCATAGCGATGATCTCCGGACTGTATCGCTAGAATAGAGCCTTGGGATACAGACTGTATCCTCTGGATTGAAATCAACGATCTTGTATGGCTTTTGAGAACTACGCCAATATTGCAGCGGTTTTGCAAGCCTTCCAGATCAAGGCAACCAGCGATCGCTTCATCACCCCGATGCCGTTACCAATGCGGGAGACTTTTCAAGCAGAAATTGAGTTTTCTTTGCAAGAGTTTGTGATTGAAGAATCGGAATATTCTGTATGCGAAACCCTGATTTTTCCCGTGCTGCGCGAAGTCTATCGTCATCACCGCGATCGCCTCACCCTCTGGAGCCACAAACGCATTCGCTACGATGACCAACTCTGTGGCACACCCGACTACTTGATTGCCCAACGCTCACCCCTGGGCAAACAGGTCTTAACGCAGCCTTACTTTGCCACCGTCGAAGCCAAAAAAGACGATTTCACTCAAGGCTGGGGCCAATGCCTGGCCCAAATGGTTGCGCTCCAACGCCTGAATGCGCAACCGGAGCAACCCGTGTTTGGCATGGTCTCCAATGGTCAATTTTGGCAATTTGCCCACCTGGTTCACGACCAGTTCACCCAAGAACTGCGAGCCTATACCATTTCTGCCTTGCCAGACTTGCTCGGGGCGGTGAACTATGTGTTTGCTCACTGCGGCGCGATCGAGTAAGAAACTGTCTCACAAAAGCGAAGGGGGCCGACCTACCTCCCCCTGCGAATGGAGAGAAGACAGTCCCCTCTCGGGAGGGGCGGTCTCGCGTAGCGATGACCGGGGTGGGTTCGGAATATTTGGGGACTAACCCAGGATTTATTTCTTAGAAGTTCAAAATGCTTATACAATCAGCATCTCAGGAATTTGGCCTGGGCGACTGATCTCTACTGTCGAGAATGAGTCTGGCCATCAACATTCTGCCAATCTAAGCACCCAGGTTTAATGTCACAATAGTTCGATGTGGCAAAAATGCCCCGCCCCTTAACGGCAGTCTAACGGCAGTCCTAACGGCATCCTTCAACACAAGTCATGGCTAAGACCCCTCCATCCCTGACCGGGAGCGAAATCCGCGCGAAGTTCCTCCAGTTCTACGCCAGCAAGCAGCATCAAATTTTGCCCAGTGCCTCCCTGGTTCCCGATGACCCGACAGTGTTGCTGACGATCGCCGGAATGTTGCCCTTTAAGCCAATTTTCCTCGGACAAAAGCCCGCGCCCTGCGATCGCGCCACCACGTCCCAAAAATGCATTCGTACCAACGATATAGAGAATGTGGGCCGCACGGCGCGGCATCATACCTTCTTTGAAATGCTGGGTAACTTTAGTTTTGGGGATTACTTTAAGGAACAAGCCATCCAATGGGCCTGGGAACTCTCCACCGAGGTGTTTGAGCTGCCCCCCGAGCGCCTAGTACCGAGCGTCTTCCGGAAAGACGATGAAGCCTTTGCCATCTGGCGAGATGTGATTGGTGTTCCTGAGCATCGCATCCAGCGCATGGGCGAGGCCGATAACTTCTGGAAATCCGGCCCCACCGGCCCCTGTGGGCCCTGTTCTGAGATTTACTACGACTTCAAGCCCGAACTAGGCGATGAGGCAATTGACCTCGAAGACGACAGCCGCTTCATTGAGTATTACAACCTCGTCTTCATGCAGTACAACCGGGATGCCGAGGGAAATCTCACTCCCCTAGAAAAGCAGAACATTGACACAGGCATGGGTCTAGAGCGGATGGCCCAGGTCTTGCAGCAAGTTCCCAACAACTACGAGACGGATTTGATCCGACCCATCATTGAGACGGTAGCGAAACTCGCTGGGGTGGATTATCACGGGGCGAGTGAGGAGATAAAAGTCTCGCTCAAGGTGATCGGCGATCATGTCCGGGCTGTGGTGCATCTGATCGCCGATGGCGTGACGGCCTCCAATACCGATCGCGGTTATGTGCTCCGGCGGCTGATTCGGCGCGTGGTGCGTCACGGTCGCTTGCTGGGCATCGCAGGGGAATTTATTAATCAGGTGGCGGAGACGGCGATCCAACTCGCGGCAAAACCGTTTCCCGCCGTGCGCGAGCGGGCAACGGTGATCCAAGACGAACTCGCACGGGAAGAAGCGCAATTCCTCAAAACCCTAGCCCGAGGTGAAAAGCTCGTCGCCGAAATTCTTGCCCCCCAGCCAACGCAAATTTCCGGGACGGATGCCTTCACCCTCTACGATACCTACGGCTTTCCGCTAGAACTGACCCAAGAAATTGCGGCGGAGCAGGGCATCACGGTCGATGTGGCTGGATTTGAAGCCGAGATGACGCAACAGCGGCAACGAGCTCGCCAGGCCCACGAGACGATTGATCTGCTTGCGCAAGAGAGTATTGATGAGTTGGCGCAACAGCTCCACCCCACGGATTTTTTGGGCTACACGGATTTCCAATCACGGGCGCTAGTCAAGGCGGTGCTGGTGGAGGGTAAGCCCGTAGACTATGCGGAGGCGGGGACAGCCGTGCAGATCATCCTAGAGCAAACGCCGTTTTATGCGGAGTCGGGGGGACAAGTCGGGGATCAAGGCTATCTCTCCGGCAAAGATCTCTTGGTACGGATTGAGGATGTCCAGAAAGAGGGCAATATTTTTGTCCATTACGGGCAAGTGGAACGGGGGAGTTTGCAGGCGGAGACGATGGTCAATGCGACGATCGATCGCGCCTGCCGCCGTCGGGTTCAAGCCAACCACAGTGCCACCCACCTCTTGCAAGCAGCGTTGAAAAAGATTGTCGATGAGAGCGTTTCTCAAGCGGGGTCACTGGTGGCCTTCGATCGCTTCCGCTTTGACTTTAACCTCAATCGGGCCGTGACCCCAGACGAGTTAGCCCAGGTGGAAGCCCAGATGAACACCTGGATTGCCGAGGCTCACGAGGCAGAGATCAATGTGATGCCGATCGCTGCCGCCAAAGCCAAGGGGGCGACGGCCATGTTTGGCGAAAAATATGGCGACGAGGTGCGCGTCATTGACTTTCCCGGCGTCTCAATGGAACTCTGCGGCGGCACTCATGTGGGCAACACCGCCGAAATTGGCGCGGTGAAAATTATTGGCGAATCAGGGATTTCTTCGGGTGTGCGTCGGATTGAAGCGGTGGCGGGCCCGGCGATTTTGGACTATCTTCAGGTGCGCGATCAGATTGTGCGGGAATTGGGCGATCGCTTTAAAGCCCAACCAGAAGAGGTGCTCGATCGCGTCACCAAGCTACAAACCGAACTCAAAACCAGCCAAAAAGAACTGGCGGCGGCCAAAAACGAGCTGGCCCTGCTCAAGTCCGAGCAACTGATAGATGAGGCGGAAACCGTGGGCGAGTTTAAACTCCTCGTGGCAAACCTGGGCGATCTCGACCCGAAAGCCCTGATGACCGCAGCGGAGCGCCTGGGGCAAAAACTGGGGGAAAGTGCGGTGGTGCTCGCTTCCACGCCTGCTGAGGGGAAAGTTTCTCTCGTGGCGGCCTTTAGCCCTGAGGTCGTGAAGGGCAAACAGCTCAAGGCGGGGCAATTTATTGGCGCGATCGCCAAACGCTGCGGCGGCGGCGGCGGCGGTCGCCCGAACCTGGCTCAAGCGGGTGGGCGGGATGCCAGCCAACTGCCCCAGGCCTTAGAACAAGCGAAAGCAGAATTAACGGCTGCGTTGGAGTAGCGCCGTTCATATCAACCCGCCTCCATCGGCAAGAGCTTCAGTTCCAGACTCGGCAGCAACTTCTGGAGATTCTTGAGAGACTTGCCCTGCCAGGGAATTTCTTCTGAGCCGAGTACCACGAGTTGCACCGATGATTGGCGACGCAGGCTCAAAATGAACTTGGAGAGTGTACTGATGCCAGAGCTATTCAGGAACGTGAGTTCTTGTAAGTTAAGGGTCATTTGTGGCGTGTTGCCCGCGATCGCCTGCGTCAAGAGTTCGGCGATCGGCTGATATTCTGAAGGATTCGCCAAGCTCAACTCGCCTTGAAAGGTGACAGTGGCGGCTTCTGCATCGTACTGCACTGAATAGTCCTCGCCGCAAATTTCTTGGGTATCCATGTCCATTCTTTAAAGTCCTAACCTTAGTCCTCAATTGACAGATGGTGGCTTTGAACCACAAAGTTCAACGCAATCAAAGTTCAACGCAATCAAACAACGATCTGTGCCATGGTTGTCACCGTCATTGCACTTTTGTGCGCATTGGGCGGATCGAATTTCCAGCCAAGTTTAGCAGAATAGTCATTGAGCATGGTAATCAATCCCAAGCCAGAGGAGCCCTCGCTCGGCATCGCCAAACTTTTTTCGACCTGCTGCAAGTACAGCTCGCTCGGATCAGACGCGAGCAACTGCTGAATATGGTGTTGAAAGGCATCAATAACCGCCAAGTCCACCGCATTCGTGGTGTAAATCGCAGCTGTGGCATAGGGATCATCCAAAAACTGAATGCCAAATTTGATTTTTTCATTGACATCCCGATTATTGAACTTCATCGCATTTTCGAGCAGCTCATTGGCTACATAGCTTACTGCGCCTTTGCTATCGCGAATTCGCTTTTCTTGACCAGGGGTCTCTTCTTCAAAGGGTAAGAAGGTAATGAAATAGTCGGCAACGAAATAAGCCGACAAACGATTGTTCCGCCAGCGTTGCTTGATCGGCCGAGAGCTAGGGGTAAAGGTGATTTCTAGAGAATCATTCTCAGGGGGGAAGGTTTCAATGAATTCCCCAAATAACTGACTCATGCCTCACTGCCCTCTCGATTCAGACCATGGAGATGAGCAAACAGTCCGCCAGCATTGCGATCGCCCATATTGTGTTTGTGACATATCCCCATCTTGACTACGGCGTATTAAATGCCGTGGTTTCCGTTATAGCATAGCTGATCCGGAAACACCTCCCCCGACCGCAACTCAAATTCCCCAAAACATAGAATAGGGGCGGGTTTCAAACCCACCCCTACCGATTGATTTATTTGGATAGGTGATAAAAATGTCCTAGCACTAGCTGACGGGCTCAAAGCTCGGCACCACGAGTTCATCGTCTTGGCGCGTCAGCTTATTGTAGAGCCGCTCCGTATTGGGGAAGTTTGCAGCGGGCAATGTCGGGAAACGACGATAGGGAACAACATCCTCGTTAAAGGTTTGTAGGTATTCCATACTATTGACTAGGGCGCTGACGAAGGCGCGAATCCCTTGACTGGCGAGCACTTGGTTGTAAGTTTGGATCTCCTTCTGGTTGAGGGGAGCCCGACCCAAGAAATGCTTGGTTCCCAGCTCAATCACCTTGGTGTTCGGGAAGGGCGTGTAGAACTCCTTGATGTAGAGTTCGGAACTGCCAATGCCTTCGATAAACTCCTTCACCGTGATTTCATTGTTGCGGAGTTTACTCTCTAGGGCAGAGAACTGCGTTTGAATCACGTAGGGAGCAATATCCCGCTCGAAGACTTGGCGATAGGCGGCGGCTGTGACCTGCTCAAAGTTCACCTTATCAGCCGTGTTAGTGAGCTTGAAGACTTTCGCCTGCTGACGCTGCACCGTAACACCTTGCTGAATACGGGTGGCGACATCAACGTCGTTGCGATCGCCCACATGACCCAGTTCCACAAAGCGCGGTGTGCTTTCATCCGCCACATTGGTTGCGTAGTCCGGTTTCAAAGCACCCGGGCGAGCCATCCGCAGTTGCATCCCCGCTGGGGTGAGATATCGCTCATAGGGGACAGTATCTTCGCCGAAGGCTTCGGTATATTCTGGGGAATCTACAATTGCATCCACTAGCCCGTAAAAGCCCTGCTTGGCACAGATATCAAAGTAGCTGTTGATCTCTTTGCGTCCGTAGGTGGGGCGACCGAGCAAGCGACGGTGAATATATTCGATCGCCTTACAGATGTAGGTCGAAGCCCAATAAAGATCCCGGAAGGCATTGGACTTCGCAATAAGCTTGATGAATTCCCGGAGGGTGATATCCCCATTCTCCAGCTTGATTTCAGCAACCGTCTGGCGCTGCCCTGCATAGACCTCGCGACCAAAGACCTGGCGATAAGCCGCTGCGATCACCTTTTGGGACATGGACTCGCTGTAGTTCGTACTGACGCCCTGGCGGCCTCCGCCAGGGAGTTGATCCATGCGGAAGACCTTCGCCCCGAGCGAACCCGGGAACTCGCCCCGCGCGCGGGGGTTGGAGACCTGGTTGTTGATTCCCGGGCCGCGGTGAATCAGCAGGCGGCGGGTATCTTTGCCGAAGGGCGCAGGGCGCGCACTGGGGTTGCGCGTCTCTTTCGGGAAGATCGCGCCGAATTGAATTTCGAGGGGATCATTGCCCGAACCGTACACGTGTTGATCCGGTAGGGGCTGGTCATACTTGGCAAAGGTCGTAATGAATTGGGGAACCTTGCGGAAGGGGGCGCCGTAGGTGAAGAGATCTTGCTGCATCCCCCAATTGCGGCATTCCTGGGCTTCTTGACCTAGACCCCGGAGATAGGGCACGGTTTCTTCACCAAAGTAATCGGCATATTCCTGGGAATCCACCAAGGCATCCACGAGCGCGGGTAGACCCCCTTGGGAAACAATTGAGAAGTAACTTTGCACCTCTTCCCGTGAAGAAGGCCCCCGACCGAGGATATGGCGGAAGGCGAGTTCTAAGGCACGGCTATTGATAAAGGGCTCGAAGAACTGCTTGCGGTAGAGGGGCGACTTCGCTAAACGACGCACAAACTCCTTCATGGAGATGTCGTTATTCTTGACCTGGGATTCCAGGTAGGAAATGGATTGGCTGTAGGCGCGGGTAATGTCTCGCTCAAAAATCTGGCGATAGGCGGCCTTGACAACGGCATTTTTCTCCAGAGACGAGAGACCGGGCTTCATGACAAACTTTTGCCGGGTTCCTGCTGCATTGGCGTAGCTCTGGGGCAACTGTAGGCCCTGAAGATCAGCAGAGGGACGTTGCCGTAGCTTGTCCGAGGGGGTTGCTGCCTTAAACTCGGCGATGAGAATACCGAAATATTCATCCACGATCGCCAACGCAGATTCATCGCCAGTGAAGTATTTCCGGGCAGCGGCACGCATCTCTTGAATGGCAACGAGGGTGGCCGCCGCAGAGCAGGCATTTTCAATCACTTCCCGCAGACCCCGGACATTCACCACCAAGATATTCGGATCACCGGCAATGATCGCATAGCTGACATAGCGCAGCATCCAAGCCAGATCCCGCAGGGACTTCTGCATATTGCGGGGACCGTAACGGGAAATGCTGATCGGCCGGAAACCCGTGGGGATTTCCACCTTGTTGCCGGTGGAGAGGAAGAGGTTACGAATCCCAGAGAGCACACCACCGCTGCCACCGCTTTCGACGTAGGTCGCCGTTCCCAGTGTCATGCCTTCTTTCGTGTTCTGCCCCGCCCCGATCGCCGTGGAGGCTGCCACGGACTGGGTATCCGCTTCATCCGGTTCCGGTTGTTCGAGGAAGGAAATCGGTGAACCACCCGTAAAGATACGGTTTGCTGCCCGTGACACAATGAGCTGGGAGTTCTGAGCGATCGTCTGGGCGATCGTCAGGCGTTGCTCACCCGACTCAAAGAACGTCTTTAGGGTTCCCAACTCCCGCTGATCCGGGAAGCGATCCTGTTGCTCTGCCTGGGCGATCGCTGTGGTGGTCGCGGTTTGGTAAAGCTGGGGTTTTGCCAGGGAACTGCCGCCACTTGCCGTAATACTCATGGTCTGCTCAACTCTCTCCTAAATCCACAGTTGTTACAAGTCCTTGTTAAATCTCATCCATATTGTTCGCTTAAGTCCAGAGCCAACCGTAAGCTGATCGAGTCAGGTTGCGGGTCTGGTGTTGCCGCATTTTGAGGGATGTCGCATCAATGGCTGATGTGGCTGGTTTCCCGAGCGAGGCGGTTAAACGAATGTATATCTATAGTTTGAGTCAGACTTTAGAGTAAACCGTTTCTGGTTTCCTGAGTCTCTTTGTTACAAAGTGTATCGGGTGTGGGGTGAGGCGGGCCCCCTCAATTTGCAGGGATCTGTCGTCAGGAGGACAACCGCTCCACCTGCTGCCAGTCGAGACGATAGAGCTGCAAGGGCGCTTGTTTGCCTTTGACCTTGACCGGGGGCAGGGGGGTCATGGGCAGCGTGTCGGTCGGCGATAGGCGGCGTCGCGTTTCCTCAGACAGAAGAATTTCACCGGCCTGGGCCACATTGCAAATGCGGCTGGTGACATTGGTCGTGTCCCCGATCGCCGCATATTGAATCAGCTTGGACGAACCAATATTACCCGCAGCCACCTTGCCACTGTTGAGCCCGATGTGAATGGCGATCGGGCGACGGTTCTGGGCTTGCCAATCGGCATTGAGGCGCTGTACGGCGTATTGCATCTCGATCGCCGCCCGCACAGCCCGCTCCGTATCGTCTTCCCGGGCATAGGGCGCACCCCAAATCGCCAGCAGCGCGTCGCCGATATATTTCTCCAAGGTACCTTCGTAGGCAAAGACAATTTCTTCGACCATGACATTGAAGTAGTCATTGAGCATTTCAATGATTTCGCGCGGCTCCATCGTCGAAGACAGCTCGGTAAAGCTGGAAATATCGGCAAACAAGGCGGTGATCTCGGTGTCGATAATCCCCAGATCACCCCCTTCCTTGAGCTTGCGGCTGATCGAGTTGGGGAAAAACCGCTCCAGCTTGTCACGCCAGACGGCCTCGGTACGCATTTTCTCGGTGAGGCGGGCGTTGGCAATCGCGATCGCCGCTTGATTGGCTAAGGCGGTCAAGAACTCTAGATCTTCAGCAGAATAAGCATTGGAGCAGGTCAGATTATCCACGTACAAGACCCCCATTACATCATCCCCCGGTTGCAGGGGCGCACAGATTGAGGCCCGGATTGCCTGCATCAGAATCGAATCGGAGCCTTCAAAGCGGTGATCTTCTGCCGCATCATCGGTGAGCACTGCATCGCCATGGCGATAGACGTAGTTGGTGATTTTGGTGCTGTAGAACTGGTAGCGAATGGAGAGTCCCGAGCGGGTTTTGACCGCTTTTTGCTCCAGTTGCTGGGTCTGCTCGTTGGCAAGCAGAATCGCTGCCCGATCAACGGCCATGATTTCGAGCAAGAGTTCCAGGATGCGATCGAGCAGTTGCTGCGGCTCCTCTGGAGCGGAGAGCTGTTTGCCCACCTCCAGGAGCAAGTTGAGCTTATCGACCGTGCGCTGATTGGCGTCTTCCTGGCTCAGACGCAGGGCAGAACCCCGGTTGTTGCTTTTGTCAATGATGTCGGCGATCGCCACCCGTGACTGACGCGGCGAATATTGACGGACGATCGGCAGCTCCCCTGTGAAAGTGTCATCGTCTCGTTCGTCCTCGCTGACATTGCCAATGAAGCGGAACTGCACCATGCCGCAGACAATCGTGTCGCCATGGTTCAGGGGCTGGTGCTCAACCTTAATCTGATTAACAAAAGTGCCATTGAGGCTGTGTAAATCCCGGATGATCCAGGCCTCGTCTTGGAGCTGAATTTCAGCGTGGCGACGGGAGAGGCTGCTGTGCTTGATCGTAATGTGGTTGCTAGGCGAGCGACCAATTAGGTTACTCCCCCATTGGAGCGGATAAATTTTTTCGTGATCGCTATCGGGATAGCAGACCAAAAAATACGACATAAGCGCCTGTTGCTCGCCTCCCTAAGCGAGGGTCTCCCGATAAGATTGGTAGCCGATCGCCTCCAGGCGCTGCTGTTTATCCAGAACAGTCTGGGCCAAACCCTGCCGATAGTCCTGAACTTTCGCCAACAGGGACGCATCGGCGATCGCTAGGATCTGCACCGCCAGCAAGCCCGCATTTTGAGCATTGCCAATGGCAACCGTGGCGACAGGAATGCCTCGGGGCATCTGCACAATCGAATAGAGGGAATCGAGCCCGCTCATCTGACGACTGGTCACGGGAACCCCAATTACTGGCAAGGGGGTGAGCGCCGCCACCATCCCCGGAAGATGGGCGGCACCGCCAGCACCAGCGATAATCACCTTGAGCCCGCGCTGATGGGCGGTTTGGGCGTAGCCTACCATCCGTTCCGGGGTGCGATGGGCCGAAACGATCGCCACCTCGTGGGGCAGATCAAAGTCTTCACAAACGGCGATCGCGGCTACCATCGTGGGCAAATCGGAATCGCTGCCCATGATGATGCCAACAGAAGGAGACCCAGTTATTTCTGTCAACACAATGCACTCCTACAGAACTTCAATTCAGGTGTTAATACAGCGACTAAAATGATGTTGACGCAGCCACCAAACGTTAAAATCAACTCTAGCGGATGTCAGGAGACAGCTCAACTCTGCAACCCAGGGCACAACCGGAGCTAGAACACCTCATATTGAGATGGCAAATATAGTCTTCCAGTACTGATAATGGATGGCAGATTTAGTGTCCTATGCTTCATAATTAGAAGAAATATTACGATACGCTCGACCCATAGCAACTTCTTCACACATGAATCACCCTTCGGAGGTGCAGATGTCCAGTTCCACAATCCCCACAGCAAGGACCCCCCAAGAGCAAGCAGTTTGGCAGAGCTTAAAGCAGGCGATCGCGGAAAGCTCTGGGTTCCAACGCTGGCAAAAAAACCAAGTGGTGAGCAATGCTGTCCAACTCAACGAAACCGAACTAGAGCAGCAAGTTCGTCGCTATCTGCGTGAGACCTTGGCGACGCTAGCCTATTGATTCCACCAATCTTGGCGTTTCAATCGACCCCTGGAATAACAATTACACCAGATATAGTGGGTCTAAGGTAATATCAGGTCATGACCACAGATCAACAGCTAGGCTATCTTAGCAATCGGTCTGTGGTACTTTAGTTCTAAGAGCTTGTTCTGTTCACCTGATATTGCCATGGTTAAGATTGTGCAGCGGCGTGCGCTTGGGCCCAAACCCGTCTACGATATCGGTCTCGCGGGTGATCATAATTTTTTATTGGCATCGGGTCAGGTTGCCTCAAACTGCTTCAACAAGTCCCATTCCACGGCCTATGCCTACGTCACCTACCAGACGGCCTATCTTAAGGCGAACTATCCGGTGGAATATATGGCGGCGCTCCTGACTAGCAATAGCGGCAATAAAGACAAGGTCAACAGCTACATCAACACCTGTCAAAAAATGGGGATTAAGGTCAACCCCCCGGATATTAACGAGTCCAATGTGGACTTTACCCCCCGAGGCAACACGATTCTGTTTGGCCTTTCCGCCGTGCCCAATCTGGGTGAAGGAGCGATCGACTCGATCCTGACCGCCCGTGAGTCGGCGGAGGGGCGATTTAAGTCTTTTGCCGACTTCTGCTCCCATGTTGACCTGCGGACAGTCAACCGCCGAGCCATGGAAACCCTGATCAAATGCGGGGCCTTCAGCCAGCTCAACGATAACCGTCAGCAATTATTGGAATATATTGAGCCCGCCACCGCTTGGGCCCAGCAGCGGGCGAAGGAGCGAGACAGCGGCCAAATGAACCTGTTTAGTTTTGGGGTGACGAGCGAGAGTAGTGATGAGACGGCCCCCGCTGAATTTGATACGGCTCCTCCCCTGCCACAAATCCCCGATCTGCCCTCAGCGGAAAAACTCAAGGCCGAAAAGGAACTGCTCGGGTTCTATGTGTCTGAGCATCCCCTCGATCGCCTGCAATCGGCGGCGCAGGTGATGGCCCCGATTAGTCTGGCGCAGCTCGGGGAGCAAAAGAAGCGATCGCTGATTAGCTGCATCGTCATGCTCTCGCTCGTGCGGGAAATTACCACTAAAAAGGGCGATCGCATGGCGTTTTTAACCCTCGAAGACCGCAGCGGTGAGGTGGAAGGGGTGGTTTTCCCCCGCTCTTTTGAGCGCCTCGCTCCACTCTTGGTGCAAGACCAGAGCATGATCCTCTGGGGCAAGGCCGACAGCCGCGATGACAAGGTGCAACTGATCGTCGAAGATGCCGAACCCGTGGAGCAGGTGCAGATGGTGATGGTGGAGCTGACCCCTGAGCAGGCGGCGACCAAGGGGCAGCGCAACCAACTCAAAAATGTGTTGCAGCAATACCAAGGCGAGAAAAACAAACCGAAAGTTCCGGTGGTGGCGGCGATCGGCCAGGGCGTTGAGCGTCAGTTTATCCGGCTCAATTCCGAGTTTTGGGTGCAAGATTCTCAGGCAGCGGTGGCGGCGTTGCAACAATATCGCTATGAAGCTCATACAGAGCCGTTGTTACCTTCAACCGTGATGACTTGATACGACTTTGATCATTGTGATTTAGCGATAGTTTTAAGATGGCTCCACATCAAAAAAAACTCAAAATGTAGGTTGGGTTAGCGACAGCGTAACCCAACACCAGATCTCCCCGTTGTGGGGTTACTCTCTGAGAAGACTTTGCCAATGTTCCTTATTGCTTAATCCACGAGGCTAAATCCTTGGATTTGGTGGGCAATGCCCACCCTACGCAATTTCTAATGTGGTGAATAATGCCCACACCCTACACAATCTCTGAGCGGATTTACTTTTGGAGCAAAATACCACACAGTGCAACGGGTTGTGTTGGGTTACGCTCCGCTAACCCAACCTACAGCAATAAGCTAAATTTCTGATTCGGTGGGTAATGCCCACATACATAATATTTTCGATCGCCTTCAACGTTTGTTTCAACTTTATTCTGTTTAAATCTTCCAACATCCCTCCCAGAAATATGTTTATCGGCCTCCATATCCATACCGACTACAGCCTCCTTGATGGCGCATCCCAAGTGCCCGCCTTGGTCAATCGTGCTTCTGAATTGGGAATGCCCGCGATCGCCGTCACCGATCATGGCGTCATGTATGGGGCCTTGGAACTGCTCAAAACCTGCCGCAAAAAGGGCATGAAGCCAATTATTGGCAATGAGATGTATGTGATCAACGGCGATATTACCGATAAGAAAACCCGTTATAAACGCTATCACCAAGTCGTGCTGGCGAAGAATACTCAGGGCTATCGCAATCTGGTCAAGCTCACCTCCCTTTCGCACCTGGATGGAATGCAGGGACGGGGGATTTTTTCGCGCCCCTGTATCAATAAAGAACTTCTGGTTAAATATCACCAGGGACTGATTGTCACCAGTGCCTGCTTAGGGGGAGAAGTGCCCCAATGTATTCTCAAGAACGAACTCGATCGCGCCCGCGAAGTAGCAAGCTGGTATAAAGATCTCTTCGGTTCGGACTATTATCTGGAAATCCAAGATCATGGTTCGGCAGAAGACCGCATCGTCAATGTCGAACTGGTCAAAATTTCCCGCGAACTGGATATTAAAGTTATTGCCACCAATGACTCCCACTTTATTTCCTGCAACGATGTAGAAGCCCACGATGCGCTGCTCTGCATTCAAACGGGTAAACTGATCACCGAAGACAAACGGCTGCGTTACTCCGGCACGGAATATCTCAAGTCCGCCGAAGAGATGAAGTTACTCTTTCGGGATCATCTTAGTGATGAAGTGATTGAAGAAGCTCTCGCCACAACCTTGGAAGTCGCTGAAAAAGTGCAACCCTATAAGGTTTTGGGTGAGACTCGCATTCCCGAATATCAAGTTCCAGCGGGCCATAACGAAGAAAGCTACCTCGAAGAAGTTACCTGGGCCGGGTTGCTCGAACGCTTAAAATGTCAAGCTCGCTCGGAAGTGCCAGAGGAATACCGTGAACGTCTGGTGTATGAACTCAAAATGATGAACCAGATGGGTTTTCCGGGCTATTTTTTGGTGGTTTGGGACTTCATTAAATATGCCAGAGATAATAATATTCCGGTGGGGCCAGGACGGGGGTCAGCGGCAGGGTCATTGGTCGCCTATTCCCTACGAATCACTAACATTGACCCGGTACATCATGGCTTGCTGTTTGAGCGGTTCTTAAACCCAGAACGGAAGTCGATGCCGGATATTGATACGGACTTTTGTATCGAGAATCGGGACAAGATGATCGAATATGTCACCCATAAATATGGCAAGGAGAAGGTGGCACAAATTATCACCTTCAACCGCATGACCTCCAAAGCGGTGCTGAAGGATGTGGCGCGGGTTTTGGATATTCCCTACGCCGAGAGCGATCGCATGACCAAACTTATTCCGGTCTCCCGAGGCAAGCCCACCAAGCTCAAGGTGATGGTTTCCAATGACACCCCCTGCAAAGACTTCAAAGACCTCTACGATAAAGACCCGAAAATCCAACGCTGGGTGGATATGGCAACCCGGATCGAGGGAACCAACAAAACCTTTGGGGTTCATGCGGCGGGTGTGGTCATTTCGGCGCTGCCGTTGGATGAAGTGGTTCCCCTCCAACGCAACAATGATGGCGCGGTGATTACCCAGTTTTCCATGGAAGATCTGGAGTCTTTAGGGCTCTTGAAAATGGACTTCTTGGGCTTAAAAAACCTCACCACGTTGCAAAAAACTGCCGATCTCGTTAGACAAACCCAAGGCATTGAGATTGATCTCGACCAGTTGGCTCTCGATGAGCGACGAGCGTTGCATATTCTCGCTAAGGGAACGGTGAAAAAGTTGCCAGAGGATATCCAGAAAACCTACAAACTGTTGCGTGAAGGGCAACTCGAAGGGATTTTTCAGCTCGAATCCGATGGGATGCGGAACATTGTCCGGGATTTGAAACCTTCGGGGATTGAGGATATCTCTTCTATTTTGGCGCTCTACCGTCCGGGGCCGTTGGATGCAGGCTTGATCCCAATGTTTATTAACCGTAAACATGGTCGGGAAGAAATCAAATACGATCACCCCTTGCTCAAACCGATTCTCAACGAGACCTACGGTATCTTGGTTTACCAAGAGCAGATCATGAAAACGGCTCAGGATCTGGCCGGATATTCCCTCGGGCAAGCCGATTTGTTGCGACGAGCGATGGGTAAAAAGAAGATCGCCGAGATGAAGAAACACCGGGAAATTTTCATCGATGGCGCGACGAAAAATGGCGTCAAGCAGCAGACAGCGAGTCATCTGTTTGATCAGATGATTAAGTTTGCGGAATATTGCCTCAGCTACGATACATTGGTGATGACGGTTGAATATGGCCGGCTCCCTATTGGC
>JBMYQW010000054.1:0-16936 GCA_049601735.1 Spirulinaceae cyanobacterium | reverse complement strand
GCGCGGGCATCTTGCCCGCCACCCCAACAGCTTATTTCTGGAACATTTTTTTCCTCGGAATACTCTAAGCCGATCGATCATCGGGGTCGATCGCCCAGACCTGCAAGGACAGATCTTCAGTGGGCATTGCGCCACGGGGCAGGGCGGCGATCGCCTCCTCTAGCCGTTCTTCAAGCTGGGCAAACTTGTGGTCGAGTTGTTCGCTTAGGAGGGGCAGCAGGGCTTGGGCGATCGCTGCGGGCGTCTGAGTCTGCTCGATCTGTTGCAATTGCTGCTGAACCACCGGAACCGTGGCTTCAAGGCGATTCACCCTATTTTTAACCGCTTCCCATTCCGGGAGCACCCCTTCCAGGTGCTCCAGCCGCCCCTGCATCTGCCGGACTTGGGGCAGCTCTTCCTCAATCTTGGCCAGGTGGCCGCGCATCGCTAAAATTTCGGGCTTGACCAGCAGTTCTTGCAACGTGCCAAATTCATCCATGCCTCCTGAGTCGCCGGGCTCGGTCTCTGGAGCTGCCGCTTCGCTCGGGGCTGGAGAAGATGACACCAAACCCCCCAGAAGCTGCTGCAAGTCGTTCATGGCATCGGCTTTGGAGTCACTCATTTGGGGTCATTCGGGGGTGCAAGAGACAACCAGGGTGGGTCAAGGTGGCTTTACTCTAACATCGGAACAATTCGGTTACGATCGCTGCCATAGCGTAATTGTCATGCATCCCTATGGCTAAACCTCATCCCCTCGAAAAATCTGCTGCTGAACCCGCCTCGGCAAACCCCAAACGACCGCTCTGGGGCCGCTGGGTCAGGAGCGCGATCGCCCTCTGTGCTAACCTTTGCGCCACAGCGGCTGTCCCCACGCTGCCGACCCTCGCCTTTCAAGAGGCAGATCTAGAACGGTTGCTGAAGGTGGGGGTCTGTTCTCGCTGTAACCTCCGCGCAGCGGAGCTGCCCGGGGAAGATTTGCAGGAGGCGATGTTGGTGCAAGCGAATTTGCAGGGCGCTGATCTGAGCGACACTAATCTCACAGGGGCGATTCTGGTGCAGGCTAACCTAGTGGATGCCCTGCTCAATGATGCCAACCTCGAAAGTGCCAATCTGCGCAATGTCGGTCTGGTGCGGGCGGATCTCAGTCGGGCTCGTCTGACTGACGCGGATCTCATGGGCGCTGACCTCCGGAATGCCAACCTCACCGATGCGAACCTCCAGTCTGCCTCGCTCATGGGGGTCAATCTGGATGGCGCGACGCTCAAAAACACTAACCTGCTGGATGCGGATCTGCGGGGGGCGATCGTCTCGGTTGAGACAATTCGTTGGGCTCGGCTCTGTCGCACGCGGCTCCCGGATTCGTCTTGGGCAAATCGGGACTGTCGTTCATGATTGCGGTTCGCGATCGCCCTTTCAATAAAGGAGCCATAACATGGTTTTAGAAGTGGCAATTCTCGATGTGATTCCGGGGCAAGAAGCCGCATATGAGGGAGCATTTGCGGAGGCGGCTCCGCTGATTGCCTCGATGCCGGGGTATCGATCGCATCAGCTCAAACGTTGTCTGGAAAAAACAAATCGCTACATTTTGTTGGTGGAATGGGAGACCTTGACAGACCATACGGAAGGGTTTCGGCGATCGGCAGAATATCAAGATTGGAAAAAGTTACTGCATCACTTTTATGATCCGTTTCCGGTGGTGGAGCATTATGTGGATCTTGAAATTAAGCCAACTGGAGGGGATGAACCATGACCGTGACGGATTACGACAAGCTAGATTTGGATGAGCTACGTTGGTATGTGCTGAAATATCGGGAGGATATCAAGGCGTTTGAGATGTATGTCGATCGCTCAAAATCTATTGGCCGGATGATTACCATTGATCCGAGTGATCCCGATTGGGAAGAGCATCTCACGCAAAAGCTTCGTCAAGTCGATTAAACAGCATTGAATCATGTATGAGTATGAAGTCACGCTTTCTCTGTATGATGGGAAAGATGAGCAAAACAGCAGAAAACTCTTTTACTTATTCAAAGAAAAGGAAGTCTCAGCCAATAATGGCTATATCGAGAAGATTATATCTGAGGAGAATGAAGAGACGATATCAGTCGTCTTTAAGCACTCAAAAGATCTTGGTGATCGTATAGAGTTTTATCTGTATTCAATCATAAGAAGCTGCACCTATGATTCCTTGAAAGATCTTTAAGAATTCAAGGCAGAATCAGATGGGGTTTTTGATGATGTGTTGGATAGACTTTGTGTTTTCTATCAATGCTATGTGTCATTCAACCGAGTTTCAGTCTTGACGAAATATCCAGAAGTAAACGAGGGGGGATACGCACGCGCTGAAACAGCAGTAGGGTGCGTTAGCAGGCAAAGAACATATTGAAAATGTTGTCATCTCACTTTCTGCGTAACGCACCAAAACCATCTTTATGAATCTCTCGTCTGGTGCGTTACGGCGGATTTCAAGTCATTGGATGTTATGTAAAATTGCAACCGCCTAACACACCCTACATCTACGAACATCCTAATTCTTTACATTGACGCTACGCATAGATCAATCTCGATCCATCGCTGACCGCCACCAGCCAGACGAACGAACTCCCCAAAACAGACTCAGGTCAAATGGTGTAGCTTAGAAAAACTGCGAACTGGCAATTGCGAACTGCGAACTGACCCCATGACCTCCCCCAGCCCCGACCCCACCACCCTCGGCTTTGACCCCAAAGATCCCCCCCAGCAGGATCTGATCAATACTTGCATTCATTGTGGCTTCTGCCTCTCCACCTGCCCCAGCTACCGCGTGATCGGCAAAGAAATGGACTCCCCTCGGGGTCGCATCTATCTGATGGATGCAATCAATAAAGGCGAAGCTGAACTCAACCCCGCCACCGTGCAGCATTTTGATAGTTGCCTGGGTTGCCTCGCTTGCGTGAGCACCTGCCCCTCCGGTGTGCAATACGACAAACTGATCCGCGCCACCCGCCCCCAGGTCGAACGCAACCATGCGCGGAATTGGTGGGAACGGCTGGTACGCGGTATGGTTTTTAGTCTATTTCCCTATCCAGGGCGACTGCGTCCGCTACTGCTGTTGCTCTGGGTTTATCAGCTCATTGGCTTGCAAGCCCTAGTGCGTAAAACCGGGATCTTAAGCCAGCTCTTTCCGCGTTTGGCCGCCATGGACTCGATCTTGCCGCAGCTCTCTTGGCAGAAGATTTTTGCCCCAGAATTGCCCGATGTGATTCCGGCTCAGAGTGAAAAACGCTACCGGGTGGGCATGATTTTGGGCTGTGTGCAGCGGCTCTTTTTCTCGCCGGTGAATGAAGCGACCGCTCGGGTGCTCACCGCCAATGGGTGCGAAGTGGTCATCCCCAAGACCCAGGGCTGTTGTTCGGCATTGCCCGCCCACCAGGGCCAGGAGGCTCAAGCGCAGGCCTTGGCCCGACAGATGGTCGATAGCTTTGCTGATGCCGAGGTGGACTACATCATCATCAACGCGGCGGGCTGTGGCCATACGCTCAAGGAATATGACCATATCTTGGGCGATGATCCCGAATACCGGGAGAAGGCCCAGGCGTTTGTGGCTAAGGTGCGGGATGTGCAGGAGTTTCTGGCGGAGGTGGGCCTCACAACGGAACTGAATGCCTTAACACCGGAGCCCTTAACCCTGGTCTATCAGGATGCTTGTCATCTGTTGCATGGACAGAAAATTAGCGTCCAGCCTCGGCAGTTGCTGCGTCAGATTCCGGGGGTGCAGTTACGGGAGCCGATTGATGGGGCGCTCTGCTGTGGCAGCGCGGGGGTCTATAACCTCTTGCAACCGGAGGTGGCGAATGAGCTGGGTCAGCAGAAGGTGGAGAATTTAGTCCAGACGGGGGCGGCGGCGATCGCCTCGGCTAACCCTGGCTGTTCTCTGCAAATTCGCAAACATCTCCAACTCAAAGGCTACGACCTGCCGCTGCTCCACCCGATCGAACTACTCGACCGCGCCATCCGCGGTGAGCAACTGACGCTCACGCCTTAGACCCGCTGCTCGTTGAGTACCAGATGCCGCCAAAGTACCCTGATCGCTCATGATCCGCTGAGGAGTAAAGGAAAATGGCTGGATGACCGGGGCAGGTAATGCAAGTTGACGCTTTCTCAAAACCAAAGATGTTGCACAGGACGTCGCTGACGCTCAAAACGCTGATCAATATGGTGCTCTGTAACCGATGGACAAATTGAAATTCAAACTCAAGATAATGGTTGTGGGATGAAGCCCGAAACGGTGGAGCGCATTTTTGAGCAGGAGTTTACAACGAAAGAAGTGGGGCAAGGAGCAGGTTTAGGAATGGCGTTGGCGAAGCCTCTCCAGAGGAGAATCGCCCAGCAAATCATCACTGAAAAGCATGGGGGAAACATCACCTGCACATCAGAGCTGGGTCAAGGTACAACCTTTTCCATTCTGCTGCCCATTGGTTAAGCGTCTCCAGACACACCGCCAACTCTCTAAAAAGCATGGCTGTATGGCTCTACCTCAATATAAATAACTAGGAATAAAGTGATGACTTCTCCATCCACCCCTCAACCCAAACAAACCACACCGCCAGAACAGCGTTCTCGCAAACGCTCTTCTCTCTTTCTGGTGTTGATCATTCCGTTCATCCTCCAGATTTTTACAATTGTTGGGTTAATTAGCTGGCTATCAATCCGTAGTGGTCAAAAAGCAGTGGAAGCCTTGGCAAACCAGCTAATGGGAGAAGTGGGCGATCGCATCCAAGACAACCTCAGTGCAAAATTAGATATTCCCCACCAACTCAACCAAATCAATCTCAACCTGGTTAAAGTAGATTTACTCCCGATTGACAATCAAGAGTTACTCATTCGCCATTTTCTCCAGCAGGTTCGACAGTTCCCAGACCTGATTTATGTCTATTTCGGTAATCCCCAGGGTGGGATGGTTACGGCGGAAAAATTTCGTAATGCCGATCAAGCCAAAGTCCACCTCACCGTAGATTTTGTGAAAAACACCTATCTTGTCTATGGAGTTGATGAGTCAGATCAGCCCGTTGGCCAAACTGAAGACTTTGGTTTTTATGATGCCACTGCCCGGCCCTGGTACAAAGCCGCCTTGGAAGCGGGTGGGCCAGTTTGGAGTGAAGTTTATATCGATTTCTTCACAAAAACGCCGACGAACTCAGCCGCTGTGCCGATCTACGATTCTCAAGGTGAGGTTCTCGGTGTTCTTTCCGCAGATATTTTACTCTTTGAAGAATTTGATAAGCTGCTCGGTAGCCTAAAAATTCGTCAGTCGGGGGAGGTTTTTATTACCCAGCGCACAGGAGAGCTTCTATCCAGCTCTTTATCCGATGAGGAAACCAATGTTGGCAATGATGATGATGAAGAACTGTCCATGGCCATCGATAGCCCCTCACCCCTGATTCGGACGACTATTCAGGCAGCCCAAACTCAAATTGCTGATTTTGAGACAGCCCAAACCGCTCAAAACTTCAGTTTTAGGCTAGAAAATCAAAAACAATTTGCCCAAGTGATTCCCTTCCAAGACGGACGTGGGATTGACTGGCTCATTTTTATTACCGTGCCAGAGTCTGACTTTATGTCCGAAATTCAGGCTCAACGTCGAGTCACGATTGTGCTGTGTGCTTTAGCCTTGATTGTTGCTTCTGGGGTAGGGGTGATGACGGCGCGTTGGATCACTCAGCCGCTCTTGCAATTGAGCCGGGCTGCGCAGGATTTAGCCGCGGGGGATTTAGAGCGGACGGTTCCGACGAATCGAACCGATGAAGTGGGTGAACTTGCCGTTGCATTTAATAGCATGGCGAAGCAGTTGAAGGCATCCTTCAACAGCCTAGAACAACGGGTTCAAGACCGCACCGCTGAACTGGCCCAATCTAATCAGCAGTTGGCCCAAGAGAAAGAACGGGCAGATGTCGCCAACCACGCCAAAAGCGAATTTCTGGCCAATATGAGCCATGAACTGCGGACGCCCCTCAATGGCATTCTGGGCTACGCTCAAATTTTGGGGCGCGATCGCCAAGCGACACCCCGGCAAAAAGATGGCGTGACGATCATCCACCAATGCGGGGCACATTTGCTCCAACTGATTAATGATGTGCTGGACTTGGCCAAAATCGAAGCCCGTAAACTGGAACTCTCACCCAAAGATTTTGATTTCACTCTCTTTCTCAAAGGTGTTGTCGAAATTTCGCGCATCAAGGCCGAGCAGAAGGAAATTGCCTTTGTCTATGAGCCCCTCAACGAGCTACCCCCGGCGGTGCATGGAGATGACAAACGCTTGCGTCAGGTCTTGTTGAACCTGCTGGGTAACGCCATCAAGTTTACGGATCAGGGTCAAGTCACCCTGAAAGTCGGTCAACTCGAATCCCCCAACGATCGGTCAGTCCTTCGCTTTCAAGTGGAGGATACCGGGATTGGTATGGCAGCGGCGCAATTGGCGCAAATTTTTCAACCCTTTGAGCAGGTGGGCAGTAACGAACGGAAAGCAGAAGGGACGGGATTGGGCTTGGCGATCAGTCGTCAAATTGTCGAGCTGATGGGCGGGACATTGCAGGTGGAAAGTACCCCCAACCAAGGCAGCAGTTTCTGGTTTGAACTGGAGTTGGCCGTGGTGGACGATTGGCGACCTGCGGTTGTGGAGCAACCGAGCCAGATGATTTACGGTTATGCCGGAGAGCGTCGCAAAATTCTGGTGGTCGATGATCGCTGGGAAAACCGTGCTGTCATCGTCAATTTACTCGAACCGCTGGGGTTTGAGCTACACGAAGCTGAAAATGGTCAAGCGGGGCTGGTGGTTGCTCAACGCTGTCAACCGGATTTAATTTTGACGGATTTGGTGATGCCGGAGTTGGATGGTTTTGCAATGACCCAAGCGTTACGGGCGCAGCCCGAATTTCGAGAGTTGCCGATCATTGCCTCTTCTGCGAGCGTTTTCAACTTCGATCGCCAAAAAAGTCAAGAGGTTGGGTGTAGTGATTTTTTACCCAAGCCGGTGCAACTCGAGGAGTTACTCGCACAATTACAAGCCCATCTTCAAGTTCAGTGGCTGACCGAAACACCGGAGACGGTCGAGTCTGAGAATGTAGGCGCCCTAGTTTTGCCCCCCCTTGCCGAATTAGCGGCCATCCAAGCGGCGCTGAAAATTGGGGATTTTGATACGCTAGAAGCCGAGGGTCAACGCTTAGAGCAACTCTCACCAGACTATGCCCTATTTGGACAACAATTACAGGTGTTTGCCCGTGATTTCGATGAAGACGCAATCGTCCAGTTAATTAGTTCCCTGACCCCGGTTACCGAATAGACTCCGATGAACCCACCTGCCCAAATCCTGATTGTTGACGATAACCCAACCAATCTTAAAGTCCTCTCCGATAGTCTCAAAGCTGTGGGTCATAAAGTGCTGGTTGCCAAAAGTGGAGTCAGAGCCTTACGAACCCTAGAAAATATTAAACCCGATATCATTCTGTTGGATGTCATGATGCCGGAGTTGAACGGCTTTGAAACCTGTCAGCAGATTAAGGCAGATGAACGCCTTCAAGATATTCCCGTCATCTTTATGACCGCTTTAACTGAAATAGAAAGTAAGGTTAAGGGGCTGCAATTGGGAGCAGTGGATTATCTCACCAAGCCCCTCCAGCACGAAGAGGTTTTGGTTAGAGTCAATAATCATGTGCAGCTTTATCGGCTCAAGCAGAATCTGGCACAACAGGTTTTTGAACGGACTGCCGAATTAGAAGATGCCATGAAGCATCTGCAACAAGCCCAAACCCAACTGGTCTACCGCGAAAAGATGTCTACTCTGGGCGAGATGGTGGCGGGTGTCGCCCATGAAATTAATAATCCGGTGGGGTTTATTGCGGGGAACTTGCCCCTTGCTCAAGAGTATGTGGCCGCTTTACGCCAAGCCCTGCAACACTACCAAGCCGAATTTCCCCAGTTGCCTGCTGCGATGGAGACTGAATTGGCAGACTTGGAAATTGACTATGTGGAGGAAGACCTCCCGCAAATTTTGACCTCAATGCAGGCCGGTTGCGATCGCCTCACTCAACTGGTGCTATCGCTACGCACCTTTGCTCGCACGGATGATAAGCAAGCCGAGCCCACCGATATTCATGCGGGTCTAGATGCAACCCTCACTATTTTAAGCAATCGCCTCAAAGCGATTAAGACTCGGCCCAAAGTTCAGATCGTGCGCAACTATGGCGAAATCCCAGACGTTGTTTGCTATGGTGGCCCCCTCAATCAAGTGTTTATGAATATTCTTGCAAATGCGATTGATGCCTTTGATGAGGCGAATCAAGGCAAGACGTATTACGAAATTGAGGCGAATTTGAATCAAATTACGATCGCAACTTCAGTAGTGAACAAGCAAGTTGAAATCCAAATTCAAGACAACGGCTGTGGGATGACACCAGAGACGGTCGAGCGCATTTTTGAGCAGGGCTTTACCACGAAAGATGTGGGTAAAGGAACTGGGTTGGGAATGGCGATCGCGCATCAAATTATCATGGAGAAGCATGGAGGTATGCTGACCTGTACTTCAGAACTGGGTCAAGGCACAACCTTTATGATCACCCTCCCTCTTTAGTTATGATCGTCCTGTCTCTGGTCTAAGGCTACATCGCCAGTTCGTAGATTTCTGGCCACTTGCAAACGTGCTATCCCGATTGACTACCATAATCGCAGAAACAGTAAGCTGACCCCTCGCAGTTGCGAGCCAGAGAGGATTGATGATGACAATGCTGAACCTGACCGGCTACCACGAGACAGAAACCCTCTACACCGGAGCACGCACCCTGGTCTATCGTGCCACCCGCCTCAGGGATGACCAACCCGTCATCATCAAAGTGTTGCGAACCCCCCACCCCCATTTCAATGAGTTAGTGCAGTTCCGCAACCAATACATCATTACCCAGAATCTGGACTCCTCCTATATTGTCCAGCCCCTGGCCCTCGAACGCTATGGCAACGGCTATGCCCTTGTGATGCCCGATCAAGGGGCAGTTTCACTAGCGAGCTATTGGCAAGCATCTGACCATGGCCTGCATCAGTTACTCACCCTTGCGATCCAACTCGCCGAAGCCCTCCACATCCTCGCCGGGCAGCAGATCATCCACAAAGACATCAAACCGACCAACATCCTGATTCACCCGGAAACCGGGCAAGTTCAACTCATCGACTTCAGCATTGCCTCACTACTGCCCAAAGAGCAGCGACAGCTCCTCAACCCCCAAGGGTTAGAGGGAACCCTGGCCTACATCTCCCCCGAGCAAACCGGACGGATGAATCGCGGCATTGACTACCGCAGCGATTTTTACGCGTTGGGCGTGACCTTGTATGAACTGCTGATTGGGACTTTGCCGTTTGTTACCCAGGATTCCCTAGAGCTCCTCCATGCCCATATTGCCCAAGAACCAATGCCACCGAGTGGTTTATTGAATGCTCAGGCTCAACCTTATCCCCTAACGGTCTCGAATATTATTCTCAAGTTGATGGCCAAGAATGCCGAGGATCGTTATCAGAGTGCCTTGGGTTTGAAGCATGACTTAGAGCGATGTTTACAAGCCTGGGAAGAAACAGGGGCGATCGCGGATTTTGTCTTGGGTGAGCAGGATATCTGCGATCGCTTCAACATCCCTGAAAAGCTCTACGGGCGTGAAGTTGAAGTCCAAACGCTCTTAGCTGCCTTCGACTGTGTTGCCCATGGCAGTAGCGAGATGATGCTCGTGGCAGGGTTTTCGGGGATTGGTAAAACTGCCGTCGTGAACGAAGTTCATAAGCCCATCGTTGCCAAACGGGGTTATTTCGTAAAGGGTAAATATGACCAATTCAATCGGAATATTCCTTTTTCTGCTGTTGTTCAAGCCTGCCGTAGCTTAATGGGACAAATCCTCAGTGAGTCGGATTCTGAGTTAACGAACTGGAAAAGTAAAATCTTGGCTGCCCTTGGCGCAAATGCTCAAGTTCTCATTGAGGTAATTCCCGAACTAGAGCGCGTGATTGGGCCACAGCCCCAAGCCGCTGAACTGTCCGGTACTGCGGCCCAAAATCGTTTTAACCGCCTCTTTGAAAAATTCATTTCTGTCTTTACCACACCAGAGCATCCGCTGGTCATGTTTTTGGATGATTTACAATGGGCTGACTCCGCCTCATTGAACCTCATAAACGTATTAATGCAGGATCGTCAAACGGGCTATTTATTGCTACTCGGGGCATATCGAGATAATGAAGTGCCTCCGGGCCATCCCCTCCTTTTGACTTTAGCAGAACTTGCTCATGAGTCCGCAAAAATCTCCACTCTGACCCTGACCCCCCTGCCGGAACCAGAGGTTAACCGCTTGGTTGCAGAAACCCTCAGTTGTAGCAATGAAATAGCCAAACCACTCACCGAGTTGATCTATCGAAAAACCCGGGGTAATCCTTTCTTTACAACACAGTTTTTAAAAGGATTAAACGAAGAAAAATTGATTGTTTTCGATCGCAACCGTGGCTATTGGAGCTGTGATTTGGCAAGGGTCAAAGATGCAGCATTAACAGATGATGTTGTTGAGTTCATGGCAGCTCGATTAAAGAGATTTAGTGAAACTACCCAGGAAACATTAAAATTGGCGGCCTGCCTTGGCAATCAGTTCACCTTGGAGACTTTGGCGATTGTTTGTGAAGTTACTGCAGCAGATGTAGCAAGTCGGCTTTGGACTGCATTACAGGAAGGGCTGATTTTACCGATTAGCGAAACCTATAAATTCTTTCAAGGCGATGCTGATCAAGACTTAGTCGAGGTAGCTACAGTGCATTATCGTTTTTTGCACGATCGCGTTCAACAAGCCGCCTATACATTGATTCCCGAGCGAGACAAGGCCGTTTATCATCTCAAAATTGGTCAATCGTTACTCAACCATCTCTCGCCCCAAGACGTGCAGGAACAGGCGCTAGAAATTGTGGGGCACTTTAATCTCAGTCATGCGTTATTGACTGATCCTGCCCAAATCCTGCAAGTCATTCAGCTCAATTTAGTGGCTGGAGAAAAAGCCCAAAAGTCTACAGCCTATGCCGCTGCAGTGGATTACTTTAAACAAGGGATATACCTGCTCGAAACGACCGCTTGGCATCAGCAACGGGACTTAACCTTTACGCTGCATAACCGCATGGCAGAAGCAATGTTCTTGGCGGGGGAGTTTGCCCCATCCCTCGCAACGGTCTCTCTGATCAAGCAGCAAGCTAACAATATTCTAGAAAGTATCACGGCTTGGGAAGTCGAAATTCAAGTTGCCCAGGCACAATACCAACAACTCCATTGTTTAGACATTGCTCTTGATGTTTTACAGCAACTCGGAGTGGAGTTGCCAGCACACCCCACGGAAGCCGAGATTCAGCAGGGCATGGCTGAGATTAATGGACATTTAGAGACCCTGGCAATTGCCGACATTGGTGACTTGCCTGCAATGGAGAATCCAGAAATTGAAGCCGCCACTCGGATACTCGGCGCGATTATATCCGCCGCTTACCAAGTCCGTCCTAGTCTGTTTCAAGCGATCGCCATTCGCCAGTTACAACTCACGATGGACTATGGCATTACGGCTCAAACGCCTGTCGCCTGTGTCCTGTACGGCATGATTCTGACGGGGAGTTGGTTGGATGTCGAACAAGGCTATCAATTCGGTTCTCTAGGAATCGAATTGCTGGAGCGACCGGGTATGGAAGCTGTTAAAAGTACCACCGAGCATCTTTTTCATAATCATATTCGCAGTATTAAAGACCCTGCCCGTGCTTCGCTCAAACCGTCACGAGAATGCGCAATTGCAGGCATAGAAGCCGGTGAATATCAATATTCCTCCTATTCTTTGCTGGTTCATTGTCAAACGGCTTATTTTGCTGGGGTAGAGCTAGACCGTTTAGCGGCAAATATGGATATTTATATCAAAATTCTTCAGCGTGCCAAGCAAGAGATAGCTGTGAGTAGCTGCCGCATTCCTCAGCAAGCGATCGCAAACTTACGGGGTTCAACGGCGAAAATTGAGTTGGTCGGAGCATTTTATGATGAAACCACAAGCCTACCTGAATTCTATGAGAAGGAAGATGGCACAAATATTGCGTATATCTACGTTCATAAATTAGCCTTGGCTTGTCTGTTTGAGTTTGAAGATATCTCCCCCAGCCTAGAATGGATCGAAGCTGCTGAAACGTTTATTGGCAATCTCTCAGGAATGACTTCACTTCCGGCATTTTACTTTTACAACTGTCTGTTGCGACTCAGGGGGCTAGCAGTACAAGCTGAAGAACAGCAAAAAATAAATCTAGATCGCTTTCAAGACAGTTTAAGCCGATTACGCAAATTCGCCACTCACGCACCGACTAACCATCAACATAAGCAGGTATTAGTTGAGGCAGAATATCACCGTTACTTGGGCGAAAATTTGACGGCAATGGAGATGTACGATCGCGCCATTGCTGGAGCCAAGGCTAATCAATATCTTCAGGAAGAAGCCTTGGCCAATGAGCTTGCTGCTCAATTCTATCTAGACTGGGATAAAGTCAAAATCGCCTCAACCTATCTGCAAGAGGCTTACTATTGCTATGCCCGCTGGGGAGCCAAAGCCAAAACCGATCACCTCGAAGCCCACTATCCGCAACTACTCACCCCCATCCTCCAACAGCAGCGTGTTGAAGGGAACACCCTGGAGAGTCTTACCAGTCTCACCCAAACTTTAACCACCACGCTCCAAAGCCAAACCCAAAGCAGCACCAGTATTTCCGATACGCTTGACTTTGCCGCCATCCTCCAAGCTGCTCAGAAGCTCTCCAGCACGATTGAACTCGATCAACTTTTGGGAGAGATTACCGAGATTATCCTCACCAGTGCAGGCGCACAAAAAATAGTTTTGCTCACTCCCGAACAGCAACAATGGCAGCTCCAAGCCTGTGCTGAATCGGTGGACGAAAGCCAAATCATCACCCAAATTCAAGCGCAACCGCTCACAGCTGATAGCCCTGTGCCGATTCGCCTGATTCAATACGTCAAAAATACCCAAGACACTGTTCTGATTAGCGAAGTCAAAACGGAAATCACGGGAATTCTGGAGGGCTACCTGCTCAAGCATCAACCCCAAAGCGTACTGTGCGTTCCCCTCCTCAGTCAGGGCAAATTAGTTGCCATTACTTACCTTGAACACCCCACCACCAAAGGCCTGTTTACCTCCAACCGCCGAACGATCATTGAATTTCTTTGTGCTCAAGCCGCCGTTGCCTTACAGAATGCCCAGCTGTACCGTCAAGCCCAAACAGCGTTAACCGACCTCCAGCACGCTCAATTGCAACTGGTACAGAGCGAAAAGATGTCGGCATTGGGCAACTTAGTGGCGGGTGTAGCCCATGAAATCAATAATCCGGTAGGCTTCCTGCAAGGGAATATTCAACCCGCTCAGGACTATGTGCAAGATTTACTCGGACTCATTGATCTGTATCAAGAGAAAGTGCCCAACCCTGACACGGATATCGTAGAGGAAATCGAAGCGATTGACTTGGAGTTTATACGAGAAGATTTACCCAACCTGATTGGCTCAATGAATACCGGAGTCGATCGCATTCGCAACATCAGCAATAGCTTGCGGACGTTCTCACGCAAAGACCAAGAACATAAAACTGTCTTCAATCTTCATGATGGTATTGAGAGTACTTTACTCATTCTTAAGCACCGTACGAAAGCCAATGAGCAACGCCCAGCAGTACAGATCCTCAAAAACTATGGAGACCTGCCGGAGGTGCAATGTTTTCCGGGGCAATTGAATCAAGTGTTTATGAATATTTTGGCGAATGCGATCGATGCCTTTGATGAGGCGAATCAGGGGAAGACCTACGATGAGATTGAAGCGAGTCCCAATCAGATCGCGATCGCAACTTCAGTGATTGATGAGCAAGTTCAAATTAAAATTCAAGATAATGGCTGTGGTATGAAGCCAGAAACAGTTGAGCGAATTTTTGAGCAGGGATTTACCACCAAAGGGGTGGGTAAAGGCACGGGATTGGGAATGGCGATCGCGCACCAAATCATCACCGAAAAGCACGGTGGCACAATTACCTGCACCTCTCAACTGGGCACAGGAACCACTTTCATTATTGTGTTGCCAGCTTCCTAGGCGTAGGGTAAATTAGGCGATCGCAATTTCAGGGCGGTTCCTAGAACACAACCTTTACGATCGCCCTGCCCATCATGGACGCAAAAAACCATTAAGTGGCGATTAAATGAGCACGATTGATTATCGTTTCTCAAAGAAAAATCATTCCTCCTGATCGGGTATGTCAGAATCGGGAAAGGGAATCATGCGCTGTTTGCTCCCTACAATTTCTATGCCTGTGATTGCCTGCCGAAAAACCATCCATGCCCAACACCCGCCTGACCCCCAAATTGCATCTCCGTTGGGTTTTGATTGTGCCCTTTGTCCTGCAAATCTTTGCCGCCGTGGGATTGGTCGGCTGGCTCTCCTTTCGCAGCGGTCGCCAAGCCGTTAATGATGTCGCCTCTCAATTACGGCGAGAACTGGCCGCCCGCGTGGAGGAAAAGCTCCTCACCTGGCTGGCCACGGCGCAACAGATCAACCGGATTAACGCCGAAGCGATCGAGCAAGGCTATCTCAACCTGGACTCTCCCGTTGATCAAAATCCCAGTCTGCGGCGCTACTACTGGCATCAAGCGCGTCAGTTTGACATCGATACCATCGCCTACGCCAACGAGCAAAAAGAATTCATCGGTACGGTCGGGCTTGACATTGAAGACCAAGATGTTTTGACGATCTCGCGGGCAGGCGCATCCACGGACTACGCCATGGAACTCTACCGTCCTGATGCCCAAGGCAATGATCAAGAACAACTGCTGCGCAGCCCCAACTACGACCCGAGAACCGTCAATTGGTATCGTGCAGGGGCGGCAGCGGCGGGCGCGATTTGGTCGCCAGTCTATGAATGGCACATCAAAGAAGGCATCGGCATCACCGCTCTCTGGCCCCTTTACGAAACGGATGGGCAGACCTTCAAGGGGGTGATGGCCGTGGCCCTGACCCTGGCGAACATCAGCGACTTCCTGGAGTCGCTCGAAATTAGCTCTTCGGGCCAGGTGTTCATTCTGGAGCAAACGGGGGAGCTGATCGCCACTTCTACGGGTGAGACGCCCTATGGCTATCGCATTCCCAAGGATGACCCCACCTACCATGAGCAGGAAGGCACTCGCTTTGAGCGGTTAGCGGCGAACCAGAGCGAGAATGCCCTGACCCGCGCCAGCACCGAATATCTGCTGGAGCAGTTTGGCACGTTAGGGCAGATCACCACGCCGCAGCAATTGGAATTTTCTCTGGGGGGTCAGCGTCAGTTTTTGCAGGTGACGCCATTGATTGATGCGCGAGGCATTGAATGGCTGATTGTGGTGGCGGTGCCGGAGCAGGACTTCATGGCCCAGATCAATGCCAATCGCCAGCGGACGATTTTGCTCTGTGGCGGGGCGTTGCTGGTGGCGGCCACGCTGGGCATTTTCACGGCCCGCTGGATCGCTCGACCGATCGTCCGCTTGCAGCAGGCGGCGGGGGCGATCGCCGAGGGCCAGCTCGGCCAAACCCTTGATGTGCAAGGCATTGATGAACTCGAAGCCTTGGGCAGTTCCTTTAACCAAATGGCCGAGCGTCTTAAGACCGCGTTTACAGAACTCGAAGCTCGGGTTAGCGAACGCACCGCCGAGTTGAGCGAGGCCAAGCAGCAGGCGGAAGCGGCTAACCAAGCCAAGAGCGAATTTCTGGCCAATATGAGCCACGAGCTACGCACACCCCTCAATGGCATCCTCGGCTATGCCCAGATTTTGGGGCAGGCCAAATCGCTCTCGCCCAAGGAACGGGAGGGGCTCGATATTATCTATCAATGCGGCCTGCATCTGCTGGCGATGATCAATGACGTGCTGGATCTGGCCAAAGTGGAGGCGCGTAAACTGCAATTGGCACCCACACCGCTCCATTTGCCCGCCCTACTCCAGGGCATTGTAGAAATGTTTCGGCTCCGCGCCCAAACCAAAGGCATTACATTCACCTATCGAGCCAGTTCGCGGCTGCCGGAAGGGGTGACGGTAGATGGCAAGCGTCTCCGTCAGGTGCTGATTAACCTCTTGGGTAATGCCATCAAGTTTACCGATCGCGGCACCGTCACCCTGCGCGTCGATGTGGTTGCCCTTGCGGATCAGCAGGTCTCGCTCCTGTTTGAGGTGAGCGATACAGGGATCGGCATTGCTCCCCAGGACTTAGCCCAGCTCTTTAGCGCCTTTGAGCAGGTGGGCGATCGCCACAAAAAAAACGAAGGGACAGGGCTGGGATTGGCCATTAGCCAACGCATTGTGCAACTCATGGGCAGTCAGATTGGGGTCAAGAGTGAACCCGGGGTCGGCAGTGAATTCTACTTCCCGCTGACGCTCCCTCTGACCCGTGACTGGGTGCGGCATCAGCGCAGTCTGAAGGGACGAGAACGGCTCATCGGCTACCATGGCCCGCGTCGTACCATTCTCTTGATTGACGATCGCTGGGAGAATCGTGCGGTGCTCAGGAATCTCCTTGAACCGCTTGGCTTTGGTGTTCTGGACGCAGAAGATGGCCAAGAGGGTCTCGCTCAACTCCAGACCCACCGTCTCGATTTGGTGATTCTGGATCTGGTGATGCCCGTGATGGATGGCTTTGCCGTCCTCCAGACGATTCGCGCTTGTCCAGATACGGCGGCAATGCCGGTGGTGGTATCTTCGGCGTCGGTGTCGTTGCGAGACCAACATCGTGCCCTCGACTGCGGCGGCGATCGCTTCTTGCCCAAGCCCGTGGATGCCGCCACCCTGTTTGCTATTCTGGGCGACTGTCTGGCCCTAGACTGGCAATCTGCCCCTGAATCTGACAAGATTGACGCCGCATCACCTGACCCGACTCAA
>JBMYQW010000053.1:0-16970 GCA_049601735.1 Spirulinaceae cyanobacterium | reverse complement strand
GTCACAATCATCAAGCCTGCGGGCATGAACTTCTGGGTCTTGAGCAGACGAATCACGAAAGTAATGATGAGCAAGAGGGTGATCGCGATCGCCCCCCAGCGGGCCCAACTCTGACCCAGTTGCAGCAGCAGGCCCATCAATAGCAGTAAGCCACCGCTGATGCTACCGGAAATGAGCGAAACCTTGCTCCTCGCTTTGCGATAGCCCATGATGCCGCCAATAAGGGCGAGAATCCCGTAGGCAAATATTGCAATGGTCATCATCTAGTCTGCATCCCCGTCACGATTTTCATTGCCCCTGATTTATCGCAACTGCTGCCAATCTTGCCCGAGTTGGATCGTGATGTCGGAGTCGAGGGCTCCCGTGCTCTCGACCCGAACTTCCCCAATGCCGAGCAATGTTTTCAACTCCGCTGCCGTCAGACTGTCCCCCTTTTGGGCCACAATCCGGGTTTCGGCCAGGGGCTCCTGCCAGCGATCGCTCACGAAGATATTGCCATAGCCCGCTGTACTGAGCTGTTGCCGCAGCACCGTGATGGCCTCAGGGTTGCCCGTGCTGTCTTGGATGGCAATGCGCAGGCGGCGATCGCTCGTGCTATTGATGCCCGGAAAGCCGTAGTTAAAATGTTGCGCCAGCATGGTTTGAATCCCCTGGGAATTAGGGAGCCAATAGCTCACGCCAGTTGTGCCTGTGCCATTGAAATCACCCGGCAGCATCAACATTTGCACGTCTTCTCGCTCGGTGTTGGCCGCAAAACCGGCCAGGGCCGCCACTTCCTCCACGCTGAGGTTGGTATCAATACTCTCTTGAATCACCTGGAAGAGTTTGGGGATCTTGAGCAGCGTCTGGGGGCGGAGGGTCTGCTCGACGACCGCCCGCATCAAGACCTGCTGTCGCTGCACCCGACCGATGTCACCGTAACGATCTTGCCGAAAGCGCAAAAACTGCACCGCTTGCTCGCCGTTGAGACGCTGCTGGCCCGCTTTGAGGTCAATGTAGAGATGCTGACTATGATCCGTATATTTCATGTCCTTGGGAACATAAACCTCGACGCCGCCGAGGGCATCGATCATTTGTTCTACGCCTTGGACGTTAATGCGGACATAGCGATCGATCGCAATGCCATTGAGTAAGTCGCTCAGGGCTCGGGCAGTCAAGGCTGCGCCCCCGTGATGGTTGGCGGCGTTGAGCTTCATCACGCCATAGCCGGGAACCTGCACCCGAGTATCGCGGGGGATCGACATGACCGAGAGCTTGAAGCGATCGGGGTCAAAGCGAATCAGCAGCATCGTGTCGGCCAGACCATCAAATGAGTCAACCAAGCCGTGATAGCCCAGCTCTTGAGAGGCTTGGGCATCCACATCGGAGGTCAGCACCTTGGTGCCGAGCACCAGAATATTCACCGGGCGGGTCAGACGGGGAAAGCGGAACTTGTCGTAGGCAACAGCATCTTCATTCGAGAAAATCCCATCCCCGGATAAGAAGCCGTCTCGAAAGGGCGCGGCAGAGAGGGACACGGCAAGGATCGCCCCGGCTGCGGCAGAGACCAGACCAATCCCGGTTAAGCCGAGCCAAACCCAGAGCCAGCCCTTGGACTTCCGTTTGGCACCCCGCTTTTTGCCCCGGACTTGGCTTGGGGCGGGTTTGCGGGTTTTATATTTGGCGGCGGGAATGCTGCGTTTGGGCACGAACTTCTGGGCGGGAATGGTGGACTAGGTTTAGGGTCGAATCCTCATCTACTCTACAGTTTAGCCTTCCCATTTATACAAGAGTTAGGGGCTGTTGACGAGAGGGGGGCGATCGCATCACCCCAGCCCAGGAGACGCCGAGCCGGAATCGCACAGTTTCCCCACTGTTTGCCTCCCGTTCAACTCGGCTCATACCCAATCCGCTTTGGCTACACCAAGAATCAAATACTCCGCAGGGCAGGGAAACCCAGCTCCTACATTCAGGCGCATTCTTCGGGTTTAACGGTCGGATTTGGTATCAGGTATTAGGCCCTGAACATGACGCCGCTAGAATAGGGAGACCCCAGCACCATTGATTGCAGCATCCGCCCGAATGTCTACATCACCCATCCTTCATCCTCCTGCCTTCACCTCACTGACTCAAGGCATCAAACATCCGCTGCAAGTTGCTCAAAAAACCCGTTTTGGGTTTCGGCAAGTTAGGATTTTGGGCATTTTGGGCTTCTCCGAGCAAAATCCGCTCTAGCCTCTCCCCCGCAGGTTTTTGGGGTTCTTCGGCTAGGAGTTTGTAGCCTTTGTTTTCATCCTCGGCGTTTGTCTCGGTCTGATCGTCTGTTTGCTCAATATTCTGCTCCACCCAGACTTGCCAGAGGTTCGGGAACGTGCGCCAGACCACGCCGCCCTCAAAGGGTTTGAGATAGTAAGCGGTTTCGAGGGTACTGAGGAAGCGATCGCGCAACTGCCGCGCCGCATAACCAATCCCCACCGTAGCCACACTCTCAAGCTGGGGAATGAGTAGAATTACGGGTCTCCCCTCCGCCAGGTTGCAGAGCCTTTCCACGGACTGTACCTCCACCGAAGAGGGACAAACCACCAGATAAATCTGATCCGTCTCATCTACTTTCGTCTCCACCGCCGTAAAACGACTGCCCAAGTCATTGACCTTGAACTCGATCTCGCCCCAGTCCCGCCGCGCCAGCGAGGCCGCCCCCGTATCGGCAAAGAGCACCTTTAAGCCCAGACCATATTCAGATAGGAGCATCTGAGCATATTGCCGGGCGATCGCCTGAGCTTGCAAGGCAATTTCGGGAAAGACCAGCTCCACTTGCAGGCGTAGACAGCCCGCATCCAGGGCTGTACGGGTTGCCATCTGGGACTGCTGAATTGCGTCTTCAAGAGATTGGGGAATATTAGCCATGAACGGTTAAAAGAGGGTTGGTTAAGCGGCGATTTTAAGCAAGAATTGACTCTCCATTGTGCCAGGGGACTTGCAACAAACTGGTCGGATCGTTGCAAATTACAAACTGATAGAACATTCTGATGAATTCCTATCAAATCGTCTCAGGCAGACGTCTCGTCTGCGCTGCGGTCGGATCTGCTGTAATATCCGTAGCGCGGGCAGGATGCCCGCCACGGGTGAAATTCTATTCTGTCCGCTGCCAACTCAGAGTCTGGGTCTCAGGCTGCCAATGCCACAGCAATTGCGACTGGGGCATATCCGCCGGTAGACTCAGGGCTTGGCGGGGACTGGTGGTCGCTAGGGCGATTGCCTCTGGCAGTGCGCAGGGCGCAATCGCCGCTGCCGGTGTACAGAGACCCCACTTGACCAAATTTTCCACGCCCACGAGCAAAGGCAGCGTTGTCCCTGAGAGTGTGCCATCGGGCAGTCGCGCCGTACCTTGTTTCACGGTGATTTGACGACTGTCCCAGGGATACATCCCATCGGTTAAGCCAATCGGGGCGAGGGCATCGCTGACCAGAAAGAGTCCTTTGCTGAATTCTCCGGCACGGAGCAACAGGTGCAGCATCGTTGGGCAAACGTGCTGCCCATCAGCGATAAAGCCGCACTTGACCCCTTCACGAACCAATGCCGCACCCAGCAAACCGGGATTGCGGTGGTGGAGGCTGGGCATAACATTGAAGGCGTGTGTCACCATGGTTGCGCCCTGGTCAAAGGCATGGTTAGCCTCCTCGGCGGTGGCGAGGGAATGACCAAGGCTGACGGTAATCTGGCGATCGCACAGATAGCCAATCACGCCCTTTTCCTGGGCAATCTCCGGCGCTAGGGTGATGATGCGCACCAGCTCGGCATAGTCGCCCAGAACGCGCTTGATGTTCTCTAGCGTCAGCGGCAACAGGTATTCCTTAGGATGCGCGCCGCGCTTGGCCGGGTTCAGGAAGGGCCCTTCAAGATGAACCCCCAAGATTTGTGCCCGACCCGGTTGCCAGTCGCGCAACCCGGACTCGGCAATCATCGCAAGCGCCTGCTGGATCTTCTCCACAGCGGTGGTGACGATCGTCGGGCAAAAACCATCCACGCCCTGTTGCCAGAGATAGGTGGCGATCGCCGCCAGTTTAGGCAAGTCATCACGGCTCAAATCCGGGAACGCCAAGCCCAAGCCGCCGTTAATTTGCAGATCAATCCCACCAGGAGAGCGCCAGGTCTGAGGCGTCATCGCTCAACTTCAAGATCAATTGAATCACTTGAGGCGGTGTTGACTTGGATCTCTGTCTCTAGAGTTGTGTTGCTGCCCTCTGCGTTGGAGCTGCGATCGTCCATCTCATCCACCTCGCCCTCAAGCCCGTCGAGTTGGGATTGGAGGTTTTGCAGCCGTTGGGTCAGATCATCTAAATCAGAGGTCGTGGCCGCATCAGCGGTGCTCTCCTGGAGCAGTACTTCCACCTGTTGCAGACAGGCATTCAACCCAGCGGCAAATTCGTACCGCGAGACGGGTTCATCACCGCGAAAAGTGCCATTGGGGTAGCCCGCCAGGCAGTTGTAGCGCCGCATCAGATCGTCCAGTGCCTGAAAGGCCCAGTCGCTCAGGTCAACATCGCTAAACTGGCTCGCGCCAACGCCTTGGTCGAGAGTTTGATTTGGGGGTTGGTTTTCCGCTTCGATCAATGTCGGGGCTAATGTCGGGTCGGCTGGGCGGTCGACTTCTTGGGCAGCGAGGGGTGGGGTGAAAAGTAGGGATGCGCTGAAAATAATCAGCAGTCCGCGATCAAGATTCAGCATCGTCTGCTTCTCCGTTGGTAGTTCATTATATTTCTGGTCGTTGCTCTTGATGATACTGAATTGAGAGCAGCAGTTGCTACACAGAAAAGTTCGATCGCCCTCCGACAAGACTTGGTGATTGTATTGGCGTGGCCACTAATGAACGAAGCTCAGGGAACAAATAACCGCATTGAACCTCGGTAGTCCTCTATGTCCAATAGAATTTCAATTAGTCGATCGACACAGCGATTGCGATAGTTACTATCACTTAGTACGCGATCAGGGTCGCCAATGGTTACCACAGGTAATGAACGTGGGGTATTTTCCTGACGTAAGACTTGCTCTAGCGAATTTTCACCTTTCATGCTGCGATTAGCCGTGAGCAAAATCATTTGATGAGTCTGGGCAAATCGCCAAACAGACCGATCGTCACTGCTAATTGGTAGTTCAACCTCAGCAAACGTCATGAAGCGAATGGGCAAAAAGTCAAGCCAGCCGAGTGCAACCATTCGACCCAATAACAATAGAGCGTGTCCTTCAAGATTATGATCAACCAGAAACCTCATGCACAAGATTCACCTTGAGCTTGGTGCTTTGCTTTCTGTGCTTGCAGCTTCTGCCAAGCGGCCTCCATCCCCGGTTTGGGCGGTCTTCTGGCAAGTCGAGCAATCAGCTCCCGATTCCGTTTTTGATAGTCGGCCCTTAGTTCTTCACAATCGTGTACTACGGACTGATATTCCGCTTCAACTGCGGTTTCATGCTCCTGAATATAGGTTAGAGCAACGGCCATCTGTTCAGGCGTTAAGTTCAACCAACCCTGAATGAATTGAGCGGGATATTGCGCGATCGTGTAGTCCAGAATATCGTAGAGCGTGATGCGTGTACCTGAGATGACCAACCCCCGTTCTGTTCGCGCAATTGCTGTGCCATGATTCACCTGCGCAGAGACCATATTGCTCCTATTTCAATCACGTCCCTTTAACTTTAGTCGTGGGGTCAGCAAATATCAATCCAAACCAAAATAGGTATGGCGATCGCACATTGGGCAATAGTCAAGGCAGGCGATCGCTAATCCAGTCAAGCTCCTGAGGTGAGGGGATGACACGCCCTGGGGTAAACTATGGAGTCGGACGCGATCGAGAGAAAACCCTTGACTGTACGAGTACGCATAGCCCCGAGCCCCACGGGCAACCTCCACATTGGCACAGCCCGCACTGCCGTCTTTAACTGGCTCTTCGCCCGTCGCCACGGGGGGCAATTCATCATCCGCATTGAAGACACGGATACCGAGCGATCGCGCCCTGAATATACCCAAAATATTCTCGATGGGCTGGCCTGGCTGGGCATGAATTGGGACGACGGCCCGTTCTATCAATCGAAGCGGCTGAACTTGTACCGTGACGCCGTGCAGAAGCTACTGGATCAAGGGCTGGCCTATCGCTGCTACTGCACCACCGAGGAACTCAACGCCCTGCGCGAGGCCCAAAAAGCCCGCAAAGAAGCTCCCCGCTACGATAACCGTCATCGCCACCTCACTCCGGAGCAAGAAGCCGCCTTCCAAGCCGAGGGACGCAAACCCGTGATCCGCTTCAAAATCGAAGACGACGCCGAAATTGTTTGGCAAGATCAGGTCCGAGGCACGATGACTTGGCAGGGACGCGATCTCGGTGGGGATATGGTGATCGCCCGTACCCCGGCAGGTGACGAACCCTTTGGTCAGCCGCTCTATAACTTGGCCGTGGTCGTGGATGATCTCGAGATGCAAATCACTCATGTGATTCGTGGCGAAGACCACATTGCCAACACCGCCAAGCAAATATTGCTCTACAAAGCCCTGGGGGGCACCGTGCCTACCTTCGGCCATACGCCGCTCATCCTCAACGAAGAGGGGCGCAAACTTTCGAAGCGAGACGGCGTCACCTCAATTGATGACTTTCGGCAACTGGGCTTTACGGCGGCGGCGATCGCCAACTATATGTGCCTACTGGGCTGGACACCGCCCGACTCCACGCAGGAGATTTTCACACTCTCTGAAGCGGCGGCAGAATTCGACCTCGATCGCGTCAACAAGGCCGGGGCAAAATTTGACTGGGCCAAGCTGGACTGGATTAATAGTCAATATCTGCATTCGATGCCCCCAGCGGAACTCACGGATCTACTGATTCCCTATTGGCAAGAGGCCGGATACAAGATTGACCCAAAGGGTGATCGGGCTTGGCTGGACAACCTCACGGCGATGATCGCCCCGAGCTTGACCCGCCTACCCGACGCGGTGGCAGAGGTACGCTTAATTATCGGTGAGGGAATTACATTCAATGAAAAAGCTGCGGCGCACGTGGCGCAAGCTGGGGTTGCTGCTGTTTATCAGAGCGTTCTGGCGGCTCTGGCAGAAGCCGATTCAGATTTTACGCCGGAGTTGGCGAAGGGTATTGTCAAGACGGTGACGAAGGCCCTAGGTGTAAAAAAGGGCTTTGTGATGAAGTCCCTGCGAGCAGGGCTTACGGGGGAACTGCAAGGCCCGGATCTAATTGGTTCTTGGGTGCTGCTCCACGCAAAAGGGCAGGATGAGGTGCGCCTCAAGCAGGCATTGGCGCAGGCAGAGGGTTAGGGTTTTGAGTGAGCTTCGTCACCCGTTCAACGGCTGGACGCTTGGTGTGGGAGCGATCGCCCTCCTGGTTGCAACGCCAATTTTGGTCGTTGTGACACATCTCTTCACGGGTTGGGGCCAGACAGCCGGCCAAGAGAGTGGCTCGGTGTGGCAGCATCTCGCCAAGACGGTGCTACCCACCTATATTCAGAACTCATTGCTGCTGATGTTGGGGGTCGGTTTGACCGTGCTGATTGTGGGCACGACCGCTGCTTGGCTCGTGACGGTTTGCCGCTTTCCTGGCAGCCGCTGGCTGGAATGGCTGCTGCTGCTACCCCTGGCGTCCCCCGCCTACCTCTTGGCCTATATTTACAGCGAATTTCTGGACTATTACGGCGGTGTGCAGCTTGCCCTACGCGGCTGGTTTGGCTGGCAGAGCGCCCAGGACTATTGGTTTCCCGAGATTCGCTCCCTGGGCGGGGCGATTCTACTCCTGGCGTTGAGCCTTTACCCTTACGTTTACTTGCTGGCGCGGGTGGCGTTTTTGGAGCAGTCTAGCCGCACCCTAGAAGCGAGTCGTTCCCTCGGCTGTAATCCCTGGCAAGCCTTTTGGCAAGTCGCCCTGCCCCTGGCCCGTCCTTCCCTGGCCGCAGGGTTAGCTCTCGCGCTGATGGAAACCCTCAGTGACTTTGGCACGGTGGAGTTTTTCGGCATTCCCACCTTCACAACGGGGATCTATCGCACCTGGCTGGGCATGGGCGAACGTACTGCCGCGCTTCAACTCGCTGCCGTGTTGCTGCTGTTCATTGTGGTGTTGATTGCGATCGAACGCGGGTCACGGAACCAAGCCCGTTATTACCAAGGGGCAACAAATCAGCAGCCCTTCTCGCCCTATCGGTTGGGCTGGGTGCATACAGGTCTGGCGTGGTTGGTCTGTGGTTTGCCCGTGGGTTTGGGCTTTGGTCTGCCGCTGGTGCTGATTGTGCAGATGACGCTCCAAAATACGACCGAGAACTTTACGGCGAATTTCTGGGAACTGACCCAAAATAGCCTGCTACTGGCCAGCCTTACCGCAATATTGGGGGTAAGCCTGGCGCTGGTGATGGCTTACGGGCAACGCTTGCAGCCTACGGGCACAATGGCATTGCTGGTGCGTTTGGCATCGCTAGGCTACGCGGTTCCGGGCACGGTAATTGCGGTGGGCATTTTGATGCCTCTCGGGCAGTTCGACAATTGGCTGGCGGATGGGTTGGCGGCGCAGTTTGATATGCAGGTGGGGCTGCTGCTGAGTGGCACGATCGCCGCCCTGCTGTTTGCCTATCTGGTACGGTTTTTGGCGCTCTCGTTTAATACGGTGGAATCGAGTTTGGGTAAGATTCAGCCCAGCCTGGATGATGCGGCGCGGAGCTTGGGGCATTCGCCCTTGCAGACCCTCTGGCGCATTCATGTGCCACTGCTGCGCGGGGGCGTCCTCACGGCGGTGATGCTGCTGTTTGTGGATGTGATGAAGGAACTCTCGGCAACGTTGGTGATTCGGCCCTTTAACTTTGAGACGCTGGCGACCCAGGTCTATCGCTATGCGGCAGATGAACGCTTGGTGGAGGCGGCGGCTCCAGCATTGGCGATTTTGGTCGTGGGCATTGTGCCGGTCATTTTCTTGACGGTGCAAGTGGCGCGATCGCGCCCGGTTGCTTAGGAGATGTCATCGAGAGCACACCAGTTATTTTGGATTAATCGGATTTTGGTGTACAGTAGAAAATTGTCAATTTAGAAAAATATGGGAGTAGGTTGATCTTGGAAGCGTCATTGGAAACCGCAGCAGTAGAATCTTCAGCGCGATTTATCTTAAAAATTCTCTGGCTCGATGCCAACGTGGCGATCGCAGTCGATCAGGTCGTGGGCAAAGGAACCAGCCCCTTGACCCCCTACTATTTCTGGCCGCGCAATGACGCTTGGGAACAGCTCAAAGACGAACTTGAGTCCAAACGCTGGATCTCCGATACGGAGCGCATTGCCCTGCTCAACCAAGCCACCGAAGTGATCAACTATTGGCAAGAGGAGGGCAAGCGGACGCCGATGCTCAAGGCTCAGGAAAAATTCCCCGAAGTTGTCTTTACGGGCAGTAACTAGAGCGCAATTTTCCAAAACAAATGCGACTGAACAAAATTTGTTCAGTCGCATTTTTTCGTGCGCACCAGACCTGTTTATTTTGATGGCGGTGGTGCTAGCTATTCACCATGCCACCCGCAGCCTGGAACAGGGAGCGACTGCGCTTGTAAGCCTGCTCGGCTTGGATTTTGCCTTGGCGATCGCTCTCGGCCACTTGGTCGAGTTTGGACTTGGCGGCTTCGTAGTCCGCCCGAGCCGTTTCGAGGTCAATGTTCTCCGCTTTTTCTGCACCATTGACCAAAATCGTCACGGTGTTGGCTTCCACTTCCGCAAAGCCACCCATCAGGGCGATCGCTGACCAATTGTTCTCAGTGCGTACCCGCATCACCCCAACATCCAGGGCACTCAGCAGGGGGGCATGGCCCGTCAAGATACCGAGTTGACCCGTGGTACTCGGCAAAATAACCTCTTGGGCAGGGGCATCCCAAACGGTCTTGTCCGGCGAAATCACACGAACCGCTAAAGTCATAATGTCTCGATGGTGAAGATTAAACAATGAGGGCGATGGTCAACTGCCAGGGGCAGATGACCATCTGGGCAAAGGTTGAAGCTCTAGTTCTGAGCCTGCAACTTTTCACCTTTGGCGATCGCTTCTTTGATGTCCCCGACCAGATAGAAGGCCTGCTCAGGGAGGTGATCCAATTCACCGTTCAGAATCATCTGGAAGCCCTTGATCGTATCCTCTAGGGGCACATACTTACCGGGGGCGCCAGTGAAGACTTCTGCCACGAAGAAGGGTTGCGACAAGAATCGCTCGATTTTACGGGCACGATCTACGATCAGACGATCGTCTTCGGACAATTCATCCAGACCCAGAATCGCAATAATATCTTGCAACTCCTTGTAGCGTTGCAGCGTCGATTGCACCGCCCGCGCCGTGTTGTAATGCTCTTCACCAACAATGTTGGGCTGCAACATTGTGGAGGTGGAGCCGAGGGGATCAACCGCTGGATAAATCCCCTTGGAAGCGAGTCCTCGGGAGAGCACAGTGGTGCCATCCAGGTGAGCAAAGGTGGTTGCCGGTGCTGGGTCGGTTAAGTCATCCGCTGGCACATAGACCGCCTGAATCGAGGTAATTGAGCCTTCTTTGGTGGAGGTGATGCGCTCTTGCAGATCGCCAACGTCCGTCCCCAACGTGGGCTGATAGCCCACCGCCGAAGGCATCCGTCCGAGCAGCGCCGAGACCTCGGAGCCCGCTTGCACGAAGCGGAAAATATTATCAACAAACAGCAGCACATCTTGCTTGTTCACATCCCGGAAATGTTCCGCCATCGTCAAACCCGAAAGACCGACCCGCATCCGGGCCCCAGGCGGCTCGTTCATCTGACCATAGACTAGGGCGATTTTGGATTCACCCAGGTTGTTCGGGTTGATCACATTGGACTCGATCATCTCGTTGTAGAGGTCATTGCCCTCACGCGTCCGTTCGCCGACACCGGCAAAAACGGAAACCCCACCGTGGTTGATGGCAATGTTGTTGATGAGTTCCATCATGATGACGGTCTTACCCACACCTGCACCACCGAACAACCCGATTTTGCCACCCCGACGATAGGGAGTGAGGAGATCAATGACCTTGACGCCTGTCTCAAAGACAGTAGGCTTTGTTTCTAACTCGGTGAGCTTTGGAGCTTCCCGATGAATTGAAGCGGTGGCTTCTGCTGGAACGTCGCCGAGGTTATCGACTGGTTCACCCAAAACGTTAAAAATGCGGCCGAGGGTCTCCTTGCCGACCGGAACGCGGATGGGAGCGCCAGTATCAACAGTATCCATGCCGCGCACCAAGCCATCCGTGCCACTCATTGCCACGGCACGAACTTGGTTATCGCCGAGGAGTTGCTGCACTTCGCAGGTCACGGCAACATCGTTGCCCGCTTCGTTTTTGCCTGCGATCCGCAGGGCGGTATAAATTCGAGGCATCTGACCGCTGGGGAATTCGACATCCACAACGGGGCCGATGACTTGTGTGATTTTACCGATGTTGGTCTTTTCTGCTGTGGCTACCATGCTCAAATATTGCGATACAAATTTGTGGGTAATGCTTCTATATCGAAACTGTTCACACAGTTATGGGTGTAGAGCACAAGTTGGAGTCGCTCTGGCACTGTGGGAATAGTCTTAAACGAATATGAAATTTTTCACTCTAAAGCGTATCATTCTTTCGGCATTTGCTAAGGGTTGTCCTCATTTAAATACTGGAGCATATGAGCGGGCAATGGTTACGTCGCCTAGCCAGACAGTAGTTAGGGCCAGTATTTTGGGAAGGGTGTGTTGGAGCAGATATGCTATCGCTTGCCCCAATCCAGTTTCTGCGGTTGATGTCCTGGCACGTCCGAGGGGACTCGTTATTAAAAATTTCACGATTGCAAGTTGTCCATCATGCTGCTCCGAATCGCGGTTAAACACCCGGAGTAGGGGGTGAGGTGGCGATCGACGCCTAGGAAAGGGCAGGGCTTTAAGGAGGTGGTGAACCGAATCAGCAATTTCTCGGAGTTGCGGTTGTAAGCGATCGCCAAACCGCTATATTAGAGGAGACATCGCTGACCCAGTGGTTGCCAGCGAATTGCCTCCGTACAGACTGGTTGGTATTGGGCTGATTTGTGTTTGAGGCAAGACAACTGGGTTTGATGCTTGCTCTCCCTTGGTTGGACTGATGAAACAGCAGACGAATCAGCCTTTGCATCTCGAGTTTGATACCGATCGCGCTTATATTCCAATCCTTTACGACGAGCAGGAGGTCGGCTTTTGCAAACCCGAGATCGCATCCCGGATCGTCGAGACCCTCAGCGAAGAGGAGCAACTTCATGACGACAACGAGACCCTGACCAAGGCCCTCCAGATGGCCTGCCGTGATCTGCTCAAGAAAACGGGAGGCAACCCCGCTAATGCCAGTAAACTCATGGAGCGATACCTTGAGAGTGCCAAACGACCGGAACATGGCACCCGGGCGATCGCTTTTTTGCTGCGCGATCGTCAGCAAGAACTCGATGTCAGCGACAAGGAATTTATCTTCTTCTGTAACTCCTATCGTCTCTCGCCCCAAGAACTCCGCAACATCTACAAGGGTCAGGAGGTCACGGATAAGCAATTGCAGGTTCTCTCTCGGATTCTTGGCAAGCCCGTTGAAGACCTGCGGAATATTCGCGATGGCTTTAGCAACAAGGAAATGAACACCTTGGCGCGGATCTTGGGCACCTCGGCCCAAGAGTTGACCGAACTGCTCAACTAGGGCGTGTCATCAACTAAACTCAGAAGCCTTATGGGACAAGGGGTAGAACGCCCGCCCCAAAAAAATAGAAAAAGGGGCTGTACGCTAGATATAGCAATGGTTTGAGACCCAAATAATGACAGCCTCTAGGAGAAGATTTCACAACAGAACATCTCCTCTGGGGAGGGTCGGTCTCGCGTAGCGCAGACCGGGGTGGGTCGGGTTTGGGCCGCCTATGCGCCATCTGTTGTCAAGAAATTCAACGCAAGTCCCTCAAGTCCTGATTTTTTTGTAAATCACCTCTGATATCCTGAGGAAGATCATTCATTGGCTGGGGTTGAGGTTGCACGTTGGTACTGGTTAATCTTTCCTATCTTTCCGACAAACCGACAGGGATTAGCACCTATGCCCAGAATGTCTACCCCTACTTGAAGCCCCTCAACCCGATTCTGCTCGCGCGGGAGCCTGTGGAGGGCTACCGTTGCCATCGGATTCCGGGGTTTATGACGCCAGAACAGGGACTCTGGGGCCACTTCAGCCGCTTGCTCTGGACGCAGTTTCGCTTGCCCGGTTTGTCGCGGCGGTTGCGATCGCGCCTCCTCTTCTCCCCCCTGCCGGAAGCGCCGATCTACAGCTATTCTCGCTACGTGATCATGGTGCATGACCTGATTCCCCTGCGCTTTCCCCAGGGTCTCGGGCCGGTGAGCTATTATCATCGCTATCTGCTGCCCCGCGTGGTGCGCCAGGCCCGCCATGTGCTCTGCAACTCCCAATCCACTGCCGATGATGTGATGTCCTTTTTTGGCGTGCGGGCGAACCGGATTACGCCCATTCCCCTGGCCTACGATCGCCTCACGTTCCGCCCCCAGCAGTCCCTGCCCCAGCGCATGGATCGCCCCTATTTTCTCTACGTGGGTCGCCAAGCCCCCTATAAAAACCTCCAGAGCATCATCTCGGCCTTCGCGGCGCTGCCCAACCGCCAAGACTACGAACTCTGGCTCGTGGGGCCAACCGATCGCCGCTACACGCCCCGCTGGCAAAAGCTCACCAAGGAGCTAGAGATTCGGGAGCAGGTCAAGTTTATGGAATATGTGCCCTACGAGAAGCTGCCTGCCCTGCTGGCCCAGGCGATCGCCCTAGTCTTTCCCTCGCTCTGGGAGGGGTTTGGCCTGCCCGTGCTCGAAGCCATGGCCTGTGGGACACCTGTGATCACCTCCAATGTGTCCTCTCTCCCTGAAGTCGCAGGCGATGCGGCGATTTTGATTGACCCTTACAATTTGGACGAGCTGACCCAGGCGATGTATGCGATCGCCACGGACTACAACCTGCGCCAGAACCTGAGTGAATTGGGTCTGCTGCGATCGAGTGAGTTTAGTTGGGCCAAGACCGGCCAGCAAACCCTAGAGATTCTGAAGTTTTATGCATAGCAAGAAGCGTTGCAGCATCAATCTGACCTGACTAATAACAAACGCTACAATTGCAATACCCTTCGCTGGCGATCACACCATGATTCAGGCAACCGCTCCAGCATATCTCTCTCCCGAAGCATATCTAGACGCGGAAAAACAGAGCCCCATCAAACATGAATATATCGATGGCCAGATCTATGCGATGGCGGGGGCAAGTGATGCCCATGTGACAATTTCGTCTAATTTGACGGCGCTACTGCGTCCGCATTTACGGGGTACAGCCTATCGACTGTATCCCCTCGATATGGAAGTCAAAATCCCCGCTCGTAATCGCTATTACTATCCAGATTTGTTGGTGAGTTGTGATCCGCGCGACCGTGGCTCAGACTATTTCAAGCAATATCCCAAACTCATTATTGAAGTGCTCTCCGACAGTACCGAAGCCTTCGACCGCGGCGATAAACTTGATGACTATAGCGAGATTGAAACCCTTGAAGAATATGTTCTCGTGAGCCAAAAACAACAGCGGATCGATTGTTTTCGACGGAATAAAGATGGGGTTTGGTTTTTGCGGCGCTATCGGGCGGGCGATCGCTTCACCCTAGAGACGATTAACTTTGAGGGAAAAATGGCGACTGTCTATGAGGATGTGGAGCTGCCAGGGTTTAAGTCAAGACAGAGCGAGGAGAGTAGGAGGATGAGGGTAGAATGAGGTGCTGTGAGCCGAACAGTTCCCGCTACTGGAATCCTGAACGCTGATACACCAAGCTCATCCTTTCGAAATATTTCCATGCTCAAATTTTTCAACATTCAACGTTGGCAACCCGCCCTCCTCAGCCTGCTCCTCGGCGTAGTTTGTCTCTGGGGCTTTAGCACCGCCCCCGTACAAGCGGCGAGTAACGTTCCTCCCAAGTATGCTGACCTGCCCCAATTCTCAGAAGTTGCCCAGGTGCAGATGAGAGTCAACGGTAGCCCGATCACGATCGAAGTGCGGGGCGAAGCAGCGCCCGTTACTGCCGGAAACTTCATTGATTTAGTCGAAAAAGGCGTCTACAACGGCGTTGCCTTCCACCGAGTCGTGCGATCGCCCCGTCCCTTTGTGGTGCAAGGCGGCGATCCCCAGAGTCAAGACCCGAACATCCCCATGTCCCAACTCGGAACGGGCGGCTATATTGACCCCGAAACCGGCCAGCGGCGGTTTATTCCTCTGGAAATCTTACCCGAGGATGCGTCAGTGCCTGTTTATAGCCGCACCTTGAGGGCGCGACAAGCCCCTGCGCTCAAACATCGTCGCGGTGCAGTCGCCATGGCCCGCGCCCAAAGCCCCGACTCTGCCTCGTCCCAGTTTTACTTTGCCCTCTCGGATTTGCCGTTTTTGGACGGTGACTATGCCGTGTTTGGCTACGTAGTCGGTGATGGTATGGCGGTGGTCGATCAAATCCAGTCGGGCGATCGCATCGAGTCGATCGAGATGGCTTATTAGATCGTTTGTATTGACACAGAAAGTTTACTCGACCTCTCATCTGCCCTAGCAAGATGTAGCTACTGTCCGGTATTGCAGGAGTCTGAGGGGGCAATCTTCCTGGAAAACGCTATATCCCTAGGGGCTGTCATCATTATGACCAGATATGTCATGATTGACCCCAGAGGTTGGAGCAACCCAAGCAACAGACAAACCCTATTTATAGGGAGGAACAGGGATGGAACTCGCCAAGCAACGCATTGTGGTGACAGGCGGCGCCGGTTTTTTGGGCAAGCAGGTGGTGGCGCAACTGGTGGCGGCGGGGGCCGATCGCACTCAGATCACGATTCCGCGATCGCAAGAGACCGATCTCCGCAGCTTGGCGGCTTGTGAACAGGTGGCTGAGGGGCAAGATCTGATTATCCACCTCGCAGCTCATGTGGGCGGGATTGGCTTGAACCGCGAGAAGCCTGCCGAACTCTTTTATGACAACCTGATGATGGGGACGCAGCTCATTCATGCGGCCTATCAAGCGGGAGTCAAGAAGTTTGTCTGTGTGGGCACGATCTGCGCCTATCCCAAGTTCACCCCGGTTCCCTTCAAAGAAGACGACCTCTGGGACGGCTACCCGGAAGAAACCAACGCCCCCTACGGCATCGCTAAGAAGGCGCTGCTGGTGCAGCTCCAAGCCTATCGCCAGCAATATGGCTTTGATGGCATTTATCTCTTACCCGTGAACCTCTACGGCCCAGAAGACAACTTTGACCCCCGCAGCTCTCACGTGATCCCGGCGCTGATTCGCAAGGTCTATGAGGCCCAGCAGCGGGGCGATCGCACCCTTCCCGCTTGGGGGGATGGCAGCCCGACAAGAGAATTTTTGTATTCTACCGATGCCGCCCGTGGGATCGTTCTGGCGTCCCAAAAATACGCTGAACCGGAGCCCGTGAACTTGGGAACGGGTGAAGAAACCTCGATCCGCGATCTGGTCGAGACCATCTGTGCATTAATGGACTTTGAGGGCGAAATTGTCTGGCAAACCGACAAGCCCAACGGACAACCCCGCCGCTGCCTGGATACCCAACGCGCCAAGGAACGGTTTAGCTTTGTCGCTGAAACCTCCTTCCGTGAAGGGCTCAAAAATACGATTGACTGGTATCGTCAACATCCGGGCTAAGTTGGGGACAATTTGTTCAGCAAAGAAGTCGATCATGCGATTTTCTATCAGGGCTGGGTTTCCCTGCCCCGCTTCCGCCCCATGACCTCGACAACTGCCCTAAACCACAGACCGTCACAATTTGTCAACGTTGTTTTTCCTGATCTCTGGACTTCGCCATGCAATATAGGAATCGAGCCACCGCTACTTTGATCGCTCTCGCGGGCGTTTCCTTAACGACCTTGATGACTGTAATTCCTGGCCAGACCATTCCGTTGCGGCATGGGGCAGTTCTG
>JBMYQW010000052.1:0-17267 GCA_049601735.1 Spirulinaceae cyanobacterium | reverse complement strand
CGAGGGCGACGAATTCATCATCATTGGCGGCTACGAAAGTGGCATGGATGCTGCGTCCAATTTAGTCGCGCTGGGCAAGAAAGTCGGTGTGCTCGATCGCTCCGGAGCCTGGGCTGATCCGGATCCCGACCCCAGCATTGCCCTCTCCCCCTACACAGCGCAGCGCCTGGAGTTTGTCTACCGCACCGGGCAGCTAGAGCTGGTCGGGGACGCCCCGATTGAAGAAGTCAAACGGGTTCCCGATGGCTACGCCGTCTATGGCGAATATCAAAAATGGCTAACCGCCAATCCCCCGATTCTTTGCACGGGGTTCGATACCAGTCTGAAACAGATTGCCCCCCTGTTTGATTGGTCTAACGGTTACGCCGCCCTCACCGAAAATGATGAATCCACCCTCACCCCCGGTCTCTTTGTCAGCGGGCCATCCGTGCGCCATGGGGAGTTGATTTTTTGCTTTATCTACAAGTTCCGTCAACGCTTTGCGGTGGTGGCTAAGGCGATCGCCGATCGCCTCGATCTCGACCCCAGCCCGCTGGATGCCTACCGTCAAGCCGGACTCTTCCTCGATGACCTCTCCTGCTGCGATAACGACTGCGTTTGTTAGCAGGGAGGGTTTCAAACCCTCCCCTACCACATTTTTCTCACCATGCCCAAGGCCCCACCTGCCCAACGCACCACTGTGATTGTCGGCAAAGAAAGTACCGGCAAATCCGCACTGGCCGCAGCACTCACTGGGCGATCGCCCGTCAGCACCAACATTCAAGGCTCGACGATCGCCTGCGAAACCTATCAGACCCGAGACGATGCCTTGATCGATACCCCCGGCATTCTCTTACGCGCCGATACCACTACCACCCGAACCGCGCTAGCGCAACTCCAGACTCACAACCGGATTTTGCTCGTCGTTAAAGCAACCCACATCGATGATGATCTGGCAGATTTGCTCCCACTTGTCGCGGGGAAACAAGGGCTGGTGGTCGTTACCTTCTGGGATAAAGTCTGGCCCGCTGACCGCGCCCAGCAGGTCTTGAGCCGTTGGGAGCAAGCCTCCCCGGTAAGGTTTATTCCCGTGGATGCCCGTCATCTGGGCCAGAGCCAACGCCAGCAGATTCTCGCGGCGTTGCAGACTCCCGCCCCCTTCCCTGAGCAATGGCAGCCAATTCCGGCAGGCTGGCGGATCGATCCTGCACCCACTTGGCTGGAACATCCGCGCTGGGGCGGGTTGTTGGCTATTCTATTGTTGCTGTTGCCTGCGGTCATGGCTGTTTGGGTCGCCAATAGCGTCGCGGGCCTGCTCGATCCGCTGCTCCAAACGGTCTTAGCCCCGCTGGTCAATGTCCTCTCCCTTGCCCCATCGCTCTTGGAAGAAATTTTGATTGGGCGCTATGGCTTAGTGACGATGGGGCCGTTGTTGTTTGTCTGGGCCGTCCCGACGGTGATGCTGTATGCCCTGTTTTTAGGCGCTTACAAGGCCAGCGGTTTAGTGGAACGCATTACCCTAGCTTTGCATCCCGTCCTCAGACCGTTTGGCCTATCCGGGCGAGATTTGGTAAGAGTCATTATGGGGTTTGGCTGCAATGTGCCTGCCGTGATCAGTACTCGCGCCTGTTCCCATTGCTCCCGACAGACCTGTATGAGTGCGATCGCGTTTGGTTCGGCCTGCTCCTACCAATTCGGAGCCACCCTCGGGGTCTTCAGCGCCGCCCATTTGCCCGGTTTAGTCGTGCCTTATCTTGGCTACTTAACCCTAACCACCCTGATCTACATCCGCCTGATTGCGCCCAAAGCCGCCCGCTCAGTCCACAATACGCTGATGATCGAACAGCGTACCTTTCTGGAACTGCCGCGTTGGTCAGCGATCTGGCGTGAAACAAAAGGAACCTTTGACCAGTTTTTCGCCAATGCGTTGCCGATCTTTTTCGGAATTACCATCTTGGCCTCGGTGTTGGACTGGTTTGGCGTGATCACCGCTCTAGCGGCAGGGGTTCAGCCCCTGATGGGGCTGTTCAACCTACCGCCCGACGCCGCACTCGCCGTGATTCTGGCCTCGATTCGCAAGGACGGTATGCTGCTCTTTGCTGAACCCGAGACCCTGGCAGTTCTCACACCGCTGCAAATCTTGACGGGGGTGTACCTGGCCGGGGTATTACTGCCCTGCCTGGTAACAGCATTGACGATCGCTCGTGAACAGTCTTTCAAGTTTGCTTTAGGGTTGATGGCGAGGCAGGCGATCGCGGCGATCGCATTTTCACTACTGCTGGCCTGGGGCAGGTGCTGGTCATAAAAACGTTCTCTCTCTATGTGATAATGATTATCGTTCTCAAGTTTTTGTGCTATGCCATCATCCTTTGCTGCCCGCACCTCTGTAGAAATCGTCGAAGAAGGGATGCTCTTAGCACCTAAGTTTGACGCTAATGGACTCATCCCCGTTGTGACCACAGATGCGGCAACAGGTGAGGTGTTGATGCATGCCTACATGAATGAAGCTGCATTGCTTAAAACCGTGGAAACGGGTGAAGCCCACTACTACAGTCGTAGCCGTCAGCAGCTCTGGCACAAAGGCGCAACCAGTGGGCTGGTGCAGACTGTCTCAGTACAGGACAAAAAAGTTGAAAAGGAGGCAGGGAGAGGGCTTGATAGAAGATGCAAAATCCAAATCAGACCCTCATGAGTCAGAGTAGCGAAATTCGAGAAAAATGGGGTCGGTGGGATGGTTGCGATCGTGCCACTTTGGTTTTTATGAACTCAATTGCCTACTGAATCCATGGCAGTACGGTGGGCTATGCCGATGAAATCACGCCCAAGACCCCGGCGATTCAGTTGTGCGATCGCGCAGCAACTCCTGAGGAGCATAGCCTGATCCGTGCACACTCTTTGGGTTTACACACTGCTGTTACTGCTCCTCATGATTTCGCAATCCTCTATAACGAAAACTGAAACTATCTTATTCACCGACTGCACTCCGATTTTGCTAATAATACCGACTTTTCACGATTTCCAGGAAGTTATCAAACACGATTTTAGCCTCATGATTCATTATGGGTAGTTGCTTACTGACTGCTTGTTTCAGGTCGTTACAGCCAGTTGAGCCAAGTGTTGCCTCTAGATCCGATTTGTATACAGGAATTTGTACCCAATCGTCTACTGTTTTATTCATTACCTCGCTGTGAAATTGCAGCCCAAATGCGTAATCTCTGACAGCATAGGCTTGTACTTGACAGTGATTGGAAGATGAGAGAAGTGTTGCCCCTAGTGGAAGCTGTTTCACAGCCTGCCCATGCCACTGAAGCACCTTAAAGGTTCGAGATAATCCTGCCGTTAGCGGATGGTTTAGTCCTGCCTCAGTTAGCGACACGGGGAGAAGGCCGACTTCAGGGGATACCATGGGTTGAACGGCTCCACCTAATGCATCGGCTAAAAGTTGTGCCCCTAGGCAAATGCCCATGTACGGCAACTGAATTTCCTGGACAGCCTTTCGGATCAGAGCTTTCTCTTTCACTAACCAAGGAAATTCCGCCTCGTCGCCTACATTCATTGGGCCACCCATGACCCACAGCGCCGCATACCCGTCCAACTCTGGAAATGTATCCCCCTTTTCAAGTTCTACTGTATGGATCGTGATGCCAGCCTCATGACAAAACTGTTCAAAAACGCCTAACCCTTCTATAACAACGTGCTTGATCACTAAAAATTTCATGGTCTTATACTCCTCGTAGGTAGTGTGCTACGTTCTCAGGCACCGTAATCTCAGAAGCCAGCTTGGAATCAGGAATGGGGTTTCCTGCCATTACCTGCAAGGGCAATTGTCCGGCCCAAATGGGGAGGGCGTAATCTTCAGCATTATCATGTGGCTCCCCCTTGCGGACTTTGGCAGAGCCTTCTGCAATCGGAAACGCCAACACAGTAGTTCCTTTTACTTCTGGGGGTGTTGGTTTTCGGGCTTGTTCCCATCGCCCTGGAATAATTTGCTCCGACAATACTTTGAGAGCGTGCATCTTTTCATGTTCGTTGTTAACTAAAGTGGCCCGACCAAAGAGCACCACCGACCGATAATTCATTTCGTGGTGGAAGAGTGAGCGTGCAATCACAATTCCGTCGAGTAAGGTTGCTGTTACACAGATATCAATTCCTTTTGCTAAGTTTTTAAGCATTCGACTGGCCGTTGAACCGTGAATATAGAGGCGATCACCATCGCGCCCGTAACCCATGGGAATGACAAACGGTTGCTCATCCACGATGAATCCAACGTGAACCACTAGTGCTTCATCCAAAATTTCGTTGACTACTGAGATCTCGTGATGCCCTAAGCGGGGACGGCTCCGAACCTTGCTTCGATCAGTCACTTGTAACGCTTCTGCATTAGACACGGGTATTCCTCCTGAATTGAGTGGGGGTTATGGGGATAAGATAATTGCTACATTGGTCTATATCAAGAGCCAATCTTTGACAATTCAACTAGTCCAATTGAGAAATCCATGGATTTAGTCATTACTGTTGATCGCTCATCTCAGATACCTCTGTATCAGCAGATTGCGGAGGAACTACGTCAGGCTGTGTTGCAAAAACGACTCAAACCAAACCAAAAATTACCGCCATCCCGTGTTTTAGCTAAAACACTAGCTGTGTCTCGTGGGACAGTCACTCAAAGTTATGAGCAGCTTTTGAGTGAGGGGTATTTTGAAGCGCGTTGCGGTTCAGGAACCTTTGTTTGCTCTCAACTACCTGATGACTATTTGAAATCAGAATCGACAGAGCAAGTTAAGTTGGAGGCATCAGAACTGACGATGCTTTCTCAGTTTGGCACCGAACTTTTGGCCATTGAGCAACTGGATGTCCCAGATTCTCAAACTGAAATTAGTTTTCGATTTGGTAGTTCTGATGCCAAACAATGCCCTGTTGAGTTATGGCGGCGGTTGTTAGGGCGCCACTGCCATAATTCTTCCGCAGTATTGAACTACAATCCTGATGCGGCTGGGTATATGCCACTCAGAGTAGCGATCGCTGACTATCTAGGTCGTTCTCGTGCTGTGCAGTGTAGTGCAGAGCAAGTAATTATTGTTAATGGCTCTCAACAAGCCCTGGATTTGATTTCTCGTCTCACCATCACCCCCGGTGATTGGGTTGCTGTAGAAGATCCAGGCTATCTGGGGGCACGCCATTGTTTTAAAGGGCAGGGAGCCAAATTGCAAGCCGTACCTGTTGATTCTGAAGGGTTAGATTTAGACGCACTGACACAGTTACATCAATCCTTCAAACTCCTTTACGTTACACCATCTCATCAATTTCCTACTGGAGCTACATTATCTTTGCCTCGCCGTTTAGCACTTCTGCAATGGGCATCTCAAACAGGAACATTAATTCTCGAAGATGATTATGACAGTGAATATCGTTATGGTGATCGTCCGATTCCAGCATTGCAAGGACTTGATCGAAATAACACTGTTATTTACGTCGGCACATTGTCAAAAATCCTCTTTCCATCTCTACGGATTGGTTATTTAGTAGTGCCAACTGCATGGATTCCGGTTGTGAGTCGGGCAAAGTGGTTGTGCGATCGCCAGTCCTCAACATTGGAGCAGTATGCCTTGACTGATTTCATCACCGAGGGACATTTTGAACGCCATATCCGGCGAATGCGCCATCTTTACAACCAGCGACGTCAAGTTCTTGTAAGTACTTTAGAGCAGTATTTTGGATACAGAGTCACGATTCTTGGCGAAAATGCAGGAATTCACTTAATGGCAAAAATCGAGACAAGTTTACCGGATAAAGTCGTGATTCAAAATGCTGCACTCAAGGGAGTTGGATTAATTAGTGCCCACGAGTACTACTTAAACAGCACTAAAGAGGGAGAGTTTATCTTTGGCTATGCTCAGCTAAACGAAGCTCAAATCAAAAAAGCTATTCGAACGTTATATAAGGTGTTCAAGAAATAACTAGAGAAAGCTCTAAGAACGTGTTTGAAAAGTCGTGCGGCTAAAGTTGAGAAGGTGACACTGTGCCTCTCAACAGTAAAAATGACAGGACAAGGATACGACACAGACGTAACTGATGACCAGAGGCAGCTATTGCGACCGCAACTGCCTTGTGTGTGAGAATGATTATCATCGCTGCCTCTGCTGACATTCATCCCCAGTGCAGTAGGTTACGCAGCGATGAGTAATTAGCCAGTTAGATTTGAGGAGATGAACCGATGCATTGGGCAATTTTGAGCGGGATTGAAGGGAATTTAGCCGCCTACGAAGCGGTGTTGCAGGATCTGCGACGGCAGCGCAATCCGGTCACGGATCTTTTCGTTCTTGGCGATGTGGTGGGGCTGAAGGGGGATAATGAAGCCGTAATTGAGCGGTTGAGATTTCCGCATCATGGCGAACTCGAACCCCAGGTTTGCATCGGCTGGTGGGAAGAACAATGCTTTAGTTTGCATGGGCTGAGTGGATTGCCTGATGCCCCGGAATTGATGCACGCCTTTGGGGGCGATGGGGTTAAGCACCTCTGGGAATCGGTCTCCCGGCAGTCGGTGGGATGGTTGCGATCGCGCCACTTCGGTTTTCATGAACTCGATTGCTTGCTCATTCATGGCAGTACGGTGAGCTATGCCGATGAACTCAAGCCCGAGACCCCTGCAATTCAGTTGTGCGATCGCCTCATCCGTGCCGATGCCAATACCCTCTTCTGTGGGCGATCGGGCCAGACCTTTGAATGCTGGGTTGAGCCGAGTAAATTGAGATCTACGATCACGACCCTGGATGGCCAGCAGGAGCCGCAGGAACAGGGAAAAACACCCCGCCGCGTTGTGGGAGTTGGATCAGTCGGGCGCACACTTAGCCAGGCAACTTACAGCCTATATAACCCTAGCAATGATGACGTCACCTTCCGCACTGTCACCTATGGATAAATCCCCAGTTTGTTGCTTGTGACTGGTGAAAGGGTCGGCAAAGGCGCTTGCCATTCCTCAAAAATTGCCAGATCGAGACTCCGCGTCAAGCCAAACTGCTCCCGCAAATCGTAGAGTTTGACCGTCCGAGCCGGGATGATGCCCACCATAAGCTCATTGCACACCGAATATGCGCACAGAACAACTGTCTTGATGATAGATCAAGACTCTCGCTGCATGGCTCTCCCCTCCCCTACCCTAATTTCAATCCTTTCGTTGCCAACCAATCCGGGTTGAACAGCTTCGACTGATAGCGCGAACCACTATCACAGAGCACCGTTACGATTGTATGGCCGGGGCCAAGCTGTTTAGCCAGGGCGTAAGCGGCCCCCACATTAATGCCAACAGAGCCACCCATAAACAAGCCATCCTTTTTGAGCAACTGGCTCACAACCCGGAGGCATTCCGGGTCATCGATTTGAATGGCATCGTCGATCGGCGCACCGGCCATATTCACCGTGATGCGGCTGTTGCCAATGCCTTCGGTAATAGAGTTGCCCTCGGGTTGAATTTCTCCTGTTTTCACGTAGCTATACAAGCCACTACCCATAGGGTCAGCCACCACACAGCGCACCGCAGGGCTTTGCTCTTTCAGGAACAGGGACACGCCTGCGTAGGTTCCCCCCGTCCCCGTTGCCGCCACCCAGGCATCCACTTTGCCGTCCGTTTGCTGCCAGATCTCTGGGCCGGTAGTGGCGTAGTGGGCCTGGCGATTGGCGAGATTATCAAACTGGTTCGCCCAGATGGCATTTTCCATCTCTTCGGCGAGGCGACCGGAGAGCTTGACGTAGTTGTTGGGGTCTCGGTAGGGTACAGCGGGCACCGGACGCAATTCAGCCCCTAAAGTGCGCAATAGCTCCATCTTCTCCTGGGACTGGGTTTCTGGAATGACAATCAGACAGTTATAGCCCTTGGCATTGCAAATATGCGCCAGACCAATGCCGGTATTACCCGCGGTTCCTTCCACCACCGTTCCCCCAGGCTGGAGATCGCCCGCGAGTTCGGCGGCCTGAATGATATACAATGCTGCCCGGTCTTTAACCGAGCCCCCCGGATTGAGAAATTCCGCCTTACCCAAGATTTCACAGCCGGTTTCGTCGCTGAAGCTGTTGAGGCGAATCAGGGGGGTATTGCCCACTGTATCGACGAAACCGTGCTTGATGTCCATAATGCTTGTGCCCAGGGGTGATCAATTCAGAGGCTATTGTACCGTCTCTGGCTTTCTCCCCCAACCCAAATAGTAGACTTCGCACTATATACTCAGAACCTTAGACGGGGGGACTCGATGGCTCAATGTCTGTTTCGGGCAGCAACTCCGGCGCTGATTCTACACTCGCACCAATATCCACAAACTCCGCACTACTCTCCAGAACCGTTTGATAGATCACGGTGCGGTTGCGCCCATTCTGTTTGGCATGATACAGCGCCTGATCGGCCATCTTGAGCAGCCGCTCAGGATTGTCTTTCGCATTGGGTTGTACCGCTGCAACCCCCAAGCTGACCGTAATATAGGAACTCACCGCCGAGCTGTTATGCTCGCGTCCTAAGCCTTCGACGGCGGTGCGGATCAGCTCGGCGACTTGGACAGCCCAGTTTTCATCAGCATTGGGCAAAATGGCCAAAAACTCCTCACCGCCGTAACGCAAGAGCAAATCGTTGGGGCGACCGAGAAAGCCTTTCATTGTGTCGGCGATCGTGCGCAGACAATCATCCCCGGCTTGGTGGCCATGGGTGTCGTTGTATTGCTTGAAGAAGTCCACATCACAGAGAATCAGGGCCAGCGGTGACTGGGTACGACTTAACCCCTCCCACTGTTGCTGGAGATAGGCATCGCCGTAGCGCCGATTAGCAATCTCGGTGAGCCCATCAATGGTGGAGAGTTGGGCGAGTTCTTGGTTTTCGTCTTGGAGGGAGAGAATGGCCTGCTGATGGCGAGTAATATCGTGGATGGTAATCGCAAAGCCATCGCCGAGTTTAACCGCTGTAAACCCGTACCAAATCTCGCTATCACTCTGTTTAGGATGGCGTAATTGCTGCTCTAAGGAGTCGCCGTCTTCGACGACCGATACAAACGCACCAAAGAGTTTGGGATCAACCCGACTCAAAAATTTCCGCACCATCAGCTTGCCAATCAGATCTTCTTTGCGCTGACCAACTAAGTGAGCAATCACGGGGTTAGCCACCACACAGCGGAAGTCTCGAATTTCGCCCGTCATCGAATCCCGCACGGCTTGCATGGCGGCAATGCCGTCGTGGGAGGAGTTGAGCACGCTCGAAAGCAAGGCTCGGGATTGGTGCAAGACTTCTTCGGCCTCGCGCCGTTGGGCAATTTCGTGTTGGAGTTGGAGTTTTTGGGACTGGAGCGTGAGTTGGGTGGCGATGCGGGCGATCACCTCTTCGGCATGGAAAGGTTTAGTAACATAGTCCACACCGCCCACTTGAAAAGCCCGGACTTTATCGAGCACATCATCGAGGGCACTGATAAAGATGATCGGAATATCTTGGGTGCGCACATCCCCTTTGAGCTGACGGCAGACTTCATAGCCGTCCATCTCAGGCATCTTAATATCGAGCAAGATGAGATCGGGGGTCGTGGACTGGGCCGAGCGAATCGCGGTTTTGCCATTGATCGCCTTGCGCACTTTATAGGTCTGACCTTCGAGAATTTCTGAGAGCACACGCAGATTATCCGGGAGATCATCAACAATCAAGATATTTCCAGAGAGGGTATGCGGATCGCTCATGAGAGGAGGTCTTCGAGAATAGTGATAATTTGGTCGGTTCGGTAGCTGTTCACCCGGCGGGTTAAGGCAGTTTTAAAGGCGGTTTGCTGGGCCGGGATATCGTCAATCAGCTCATTGAGGCGATCTTCATCTAGATCAATGGCAGCTTGGTAGAGAGCTTGCTGCCAGGACTCGGGCATCATGCGGAACTGCTCAGGTGAGAGGGATTGCAGAGTGCCATGGGCCGAGTCTGAGGTGTCAACATCCTCATAAATGTACTCAACTCCCAGATGTTTTGCCATGGTGTCAAAAATGGTTGCCTCCCGGAAGGGTTTCCGCACAAAGTCATCGCAGCCCGCATCTAGCACGATCGCCTTTTCTTCTTCTAGCACACTGGCGGTGAGGGCAATCACAGCCGTGGCATTGCCCTTCACGCTGCCCTTGATGCGTTGGGTGGCTTCGTAACCATCCATCACGGGCATTCGCATATCCATCCAGATCAGATGGGGGTTCCAGTCTTCCCAGATTTCCAGGGCTACTTGCCCCTGGCTAGCCTCGCGGACTTCAAAGCCTAAGGGGGTCAGGAGCTTGATTAGGAGCAAGCGATTACTGTCTTTGTCATCCACGACTAGGATGCGATAGGTGGCTTGGTCGGGGGCGAGGGCAATGACCCGTCTGCGCGTGGGCAGTTGTTCAATGCTTTGCAATTCCACTAGCTGCACCTGCACACTGAAGTTAAAAATGCTGCCCACGCCCAGCCGACTGCTGACCGTCATGTCCCCCCCCATCAGACGAACAAATTCACGGCTAATCGGGAGACCCAAACCCGTACCTTCTTGGGCATCGCGGCCCGACTGAGTTTGGCTAAAGGCTTCAAAAAGATATTGCTGCTCTTCTGGGGCAATGCCGATGCCCGTATCTTCAACGGTAAAGAGGAGTTCTTGATGGCAGGGATCGCTGGCGACTTGTTCGGAGGCTGTAACGCTGATGACGATGCCGCCTTCGTGGGTGAACTTGAGAGCGTTATTGAGGAGGTTAATCAGCACCTGACGCAGCTTGACTTCATCGGTTTTGATGTAGCGCGGCAGGTTGTCCCAGCGGTTGAATAGCAGTTGCAGTTTTTTGTTGTCGGCCCGCAGATGGAAGAGGTCTTCAATTTCGTCGAGGAGGCGATAGAGGTCAAAGCTTTTGGGGTTGAGGGTGGTTTTACCCGCTTCAATTTTGGAGAGGTCGAGGACATGGTTGATCAGGGAGAGCAGGTATTCGCCACTGCGGTTGATCACGCTGACGTTGTCAAACTGCTCGGGGGTGAGATCGTTGCTGCGGGCCATGAGTTGGGCAAAGCCCAGAATAGCGTTGAGGGGCGATCGCAACTCATGACTCATGTTAGCCAAGAAGGTGCTCTTGGCTTTGTTGGCAATTTCGGCTTTTTCTTTGGCGACGGCCAGCTCGGCGGTGCGCTCTTGGACGCGCAGTTCCAGCTCTTCAAAGTAGAGTTGGCGTTCGGTGATGTCGATGCCCACGAGCACCATGGCACTGCCCTGGTGATATTTCTGGGCAACGAGGAGGTAGTAGCGCGACTCGTCGCCAATTTGAATCGGGATTTCGATCGTGTCGGTGCTGCGATCGCTGACCAAGACATCCCGAATAAATTGGGTAAAGTCTGAGCTTTGATTCAAAAAGCCCAGTTCTTGCCCCACAAAGTCACGGGGCTCTAGACCCATGATGCTGGCCAGGTGACGGTTGACGCCAATGTAATGCCCTGTGCCGCTAATCCAGGCGATCGTGCCGGGAACGGCATCGAGGACGGCTTCGAGTTGTTCTTTGGCTTCGGCCAGTTCAGCTTCGCGGGCGCTTAAATTTTGCACCATCTGCCGGAAGGTCTGGGCCAACAGACCAATTTCATCCGGGTCTTGGGCAATCGCCTCCAACTGGCTCGGTTGCACCCGCGACTCCCCCACCTGGTTAATCATCTGGGTCAACTGCTCCACGCGCTGAATGTAGTCCGCCATTTGCTTATTGCGGCGGTGCAGCTCGTTTTCCTGCTCGGTGGAATGGGCCGTAACCGTCTCGGCTAGCAGTTCTAGCTCTTCGACTTGCTCTTGGGTTGCCTGGAGTTGGTGCTCTAGCTCGCCAATCTGCTCGAGTAGCTGTTCTTTTGTCAGGCGTTGGCGATCGCGGTGCTTCATTACAACCAATTTCAAAAGCTAGGAAATCCAGGACAGATTTACCAAAGAGAACAGGAGGTGAACCAGATTGAGGGCGTGCTATTCAGCAAAAACTATTGCCCTTGGGTGAGGGTTTACACATCACGACACTATTCTAATGTGCTCAGATCAGTATGCAGTAGTTTTACGGTAATTTCCGGGCGATCGCCCGGAGCACCTGTAAAATCTGCTCGGCTTGGCGATCGTAGAGCAGACTTAGTTTCGGAAAGAGATCATAGCTGGGGCGCTGACCTGCTTGCAGGCGCACAAATTGATAATCAATGCCGTTTGTGACCAGCCCCCAGACGGACTTTTGCTTGTCTAGTCCGGTCACAGCGTAGGTGAGGAGTTGAGGCAGACCAGCGGCGGTATCGATGCTGGCATTCTTGGTTTCAATCAATACAATCCAAAAATCAGGCTCGCTTGAGGCTCGGTGCAATGCCAAAATATCCAAGCGACCCCGAATCACCGTATCTTGATCGTCTAATGTAATTTCGGCAATCCGCTCCTCTAGGACAATCGTGATTTGGGGAATGTAAAACCCCGCCAGCCACAGCAGCGGCGAAACCAGCAATAGCTTAACTTGACCTTCGCGTAAGCCTCCCTCCAGATAGTAGCTCTCGGCTAGACGACGGAGCTTGTGCAGTTCCTCGGGCTGGGGCAATGCCGTCAATGACAAAGCCTGCGTAATATCAGGGGCGAAGGTGACCTGTAGCTTGAGATATTGATGAGCCTGCCTCAAGGTCAGTTGATGCGCTTCAATCGTTTGGGACATCTTCGCTCCCCAGCCTTGGCTAGGACAGATTCGGGACTGTTATCAATTTAACCCGAACCCGAACGCCGCTGCTCGAACCAGTCTTGCAGCATTGTCCGGCAAGCCTCGGCTTCGACGCCTGCCAGCACTGGGACCTTGTGATTCGAGCAGGGATGATCCGGCAGGTTGAGCACGGTGCGCACGGTGCCAGTTTTCGGGTCATCCGCGCCGTAGACCAGCAGCCCCAGCCGCGCTTGAATAATCGCCCCGGTGCAGAGGGGGCAGGGCTCCAGGGTCACGTAGAGGGTGCAGTCGTTTAGGCGCCAGCGGCCCAGGATCTGGCTGGCCTGACGGATCACCAAGACTTCAGCATGGGCGGTGGGGTCTTGGGTCTGCTCCTTCAGGTTTCCGGACTCCGCAATGCATTGCTCATTCTGGACAATCACCGCGCCGACGGGCACATCTCCTGCCTCACCGGCCGCCCGCGCCAGCCGGAGCGCCCGCTGCATCCAGGTTTGGTGTTGGGCGTAGGCAGAGGGAGGTAAGGATGAAGGATGAAGGATGAAGGATGAAGGATTTTTGGTTTTCCCCATTGGCATTGCCCACCATTTCGAGGATTCTGGAATTTGCCCTAAGTTAAGGTGTGTTGCGGCACTACTGCTCATACCAAATCCACTTTGGCTACACCAAGAATAAAATACCCCGCAGGGCAGGGAAACTCAGCCCCTACAGCAGGCGGATTCTTCGGGTTTAATGTTCGGATTTGGTATCAGGCACGATCGCCCCTTGCCCCACCAACCAACTTTGCTGCGCCGCGCTCAAGCCCTGATTCTCACCCAAGCGCATTCCCGTCACAGTCGCGCCATGCCAGTTGGTTTGAGAGAGGTTGGTCGCTTGGAGATTGGCCCCGGTCAAATCGGCTCCAGCAAAATTCACCAAGGCAAAGCTGGCCCGGTAGCCGTTCACACCGGCCAGCTTGGCATCTTCTAGGAGCGCCCCGCTCAGGTCTGCGCCCTGGAGGTTTGCGCCCTGGAGGTTCGCCTCGCGTAGGTCAGCATCGCAGAGTTCCGAGCCGCGCAAGTTGGCCCCGGCTAGATTTGCACCATGCAAATCGGCTTCATTGAGGTTCACGCCCAAGAGGTTCGCCTGGGCAAAATCTTGACTCAAATCCAGCTTGGCGAGGGCAACGAGATCGGTAAAGGAATCACTTGGAGCGGCTAAAATCTGCTGAATCAGCCCCGAAATAGCCAACGGCATCGGCGGCGCGGGCGGCGGGAGCAATTCAGTCCCGACGTAGCTCAGAGAATCTTTAAACGACTGCTGCCAGAGCCGTTTGGCGATCGCCCGCTGCAACACCGCCAGACGGTTGGGACTAATTTCTCGCGGCAGCAGACCCTGGGTATCGCTGATGTAGAAGTCCGCAAAATCAACCAAGAGGTTAGCCTTGAGCCGTTCACTCGGTTGGGCCAGCGTCACCAAGGGCACTGTTTGCTTGATCTGTCCCTCAGCGATCGGCTCGATCCGCCAGCGATGGGTTGTGGCGGTACGGGTGGCATCGAGGTAAGGGAGCTCGCGGTGAACTTGGACAACTTCAACAACAGGTGAGATCTGGAGTTGCAGGTTAGCTGCTCTTACACTGATCTGGACTTGACCAGGGGCGATCGCCACCCAGCAGGGGTTGATCTGAATCGTGCCCTGCCATTGCACCGACGACCCATCTGGGTTCGGAACCGGGGTTAAGTCAAATTGAGCCAAGTCTGGATTGGCAGAATGGTGAATCAGCTGGATTGCCATGGCGATCGCTTGTCTCTTCTTTCAGACCCCACTCTAACGACTCCCGTTCAAGGATTGGAATTCCCCGTACAAAGTTTAAACTTCTCGGGTCAAATCGGTTTAAGCGGCTCGCTCGCCCACCGTCGCCAACGCCACCCCCGCCAACACGATCGCCGCGCCGAACCAGATATTGAGCGTGGGCAACTCGCCAAACACGATCGCGCCCAAGAGGCTCGCGCCCACCGGCTCAAAGAGCAGACAGAGGGAGACCAGGGTAGGCGAGAGCCGCGTCAGGGACCAATTAATGCTGGTGTGCCCCACCAGTTGCCCGAGTACAGCCATGCCTGCGATCGCGCCGTAGGCGGCCCAGGGATAGCCGAGATAAGGAACCCCCAACAATCCAGGCAGGGGCAGAAGCAAAATGGCGGCAGTAGTGTAGGCGATCGCGGAATAATGACCCAAACTCAAGCCCTGCTGCTGGGCCGCCCGACCGAGCAACATATAAGCTGAGGCCAGCCAAGCCCCAAACAGGGCCAAACTATTGCCCAACAGCGGCTGCGACCCCGCCAAGAGCGGCGCATTGCTGCCCGTGTTGCCAAACACGATCGCGCTACTGCCCGCCAGGGCAATGACAATGCCCCATTGGGTGAGGCGACGGGGGCGATCGCCGTACCAGAGCCAGCCCAGCAGCGCCACCCAGATCGGGTTTGTCGTGACCAGCGTGGTGGAAGCGGTAATCGAGGTAAAGGAAAGCGAAGAAATCCAGGCGGCTACATGGAGCGCCAAACAGAGACCGGCGGCGATCGCCATCCAAATCGCCCCCCGCGAAACCTGGCGGGGCGAGAAATTGCGCCAACTCGGAGCCAGCACCAGCGCGGCAATCACCATCCGCATCGCCGCGATGAATAGGCTAAACCCGACCCCGGACGTGCCAGCGGCGGCGATCGCTAGTCGAATCATCACGGCGGAAGTGGCAATGCCCATCACACCCACCAGCAGCACGATCGCCACGCTCAATGGTGCTCTTTTTTGTCGACTCAACTCCTGCATTTGCCCCCCTGACCCCTGTGATGCGACGATTCATTATGGCGGCATCAAGCTGAATTCATCCTTCTGCCTTCTGCCTGCTCCGCACGAGCAAAGCTCTACACCCTTCATCCCCCCTCCCATGACCACGCCCCTTCCTCCCCTCACCACCGACACGATTTGGGCGATTCTCAATGAAGAACTCGACGATGACACGGTACTGCGCCTGGTCTGGCAGGCGTTGGGCTACCGTTACGATCCAGACCGTGAGGCTTGGCACAACGAAGCGGTTGACCCGGACTGGCGCGAGGACTATCCAGAACCGCCGGACTTCATTGCCCACCGGCCGCCGACGGTGAAGTTGACGCGATCGATCCCCAAGCCCAACAAACAGTTACTCAAGGAAGAGCTGGGCTTTAAGGGTTACAAAATTGGCGAGTTCGGCCCCCGGCAGACGCGACGGGCGACGCTCGCCAGTTGGCTCCTGAGCCAGATGCGGCAGCAGGGATTGTTTTGAGCGCCCCTGGAAACTAGCAGGTATCAGAGCCGGAAAGCAAGCCCCAAAAATCCCTCAGTACGGGACAAAAGTTGAGTTTTAGGGTGGGCAAATATTGAGAAACCGATGCCTTGATTTTAAGCTCGCTATTGTTGTCCACCTAATGCAATACGCATTGTATTAATCGATCCCTGAAACAACGAAGATACGTTGAAATAATTGACAAAATGTGTACAATTCACAAGAACTCGGTTTCCGATAAGCGACCTTCGAGCGGTTCATACTCATCCTCAAGCAACCAAAGCTGGGCCTGGTCGTAACTGTCGCATCGCTTAATGAGCTTGTATTGCTCGGCAGGATCAAAAATTTGACAATAACCCGACGCATCACCCAGAAGCAGCAGAAGGTAGGGCGGTGACTGCATGGGGTCAACCCAAACTTCCAAAAAGTTCCATTCATGCTTCGCTAGGTCGAGTACGGGGGATGGGGTGGTAGTTGTTGTCTGCATCAATCTTGATCTCGCCATAAAACAAAGAGAGAGTTGAGCCATCAGGGTCAATACGGATACCGATTGCCTCGGTGAACATCAAGCCATAACGATTGTAGCCTCTGGCAAAACCTGTGTAGATGCCGCTAAATATGATGGCTTGGGCAACTCGAAACAGAGTCTCTTCATCATTGAATACATGGGCTGATCGCCCTCGCCGCAAGAGCCGATCACTCTGGGCCGTATTGGGCAAATGCTTGGCAATGTGCCGACGATCGAGGCTGATTTCGCGATCGATCCCACTCATACAGATTTTCGTGACTATTTGGGTTTAAACCCATTAAATAATGCAATCAACAGTGTTGCCCCAAGTGAATGCGGGTCAATATCGCCAATGGAACAAACCAGGGCAGCGCCATAACAGGCGGCAGAGAAATTTGTACTTTTACAACTGAGAGCATCATGCGGGTGAGCCTGACCCGTAGCATTGAGGTTTAAACTCACGGTGTAGTCTTGAGACTCTAAAACGCGATGGTGGTCGATCCCAATCAAGAGGCGCTAGAAGAACTGGCGTTTGCCCTCGAAACCCAGGTCATGGGCCAGGAATTCTACTTGGTGCTGGGCTTGTGCAATTCGGGCAATCTGCGCGATCGCCTCAGCAAACGCTTGGCCCAGACCTGCGATCTCCACGAGACCCTTGTCACCCTGCCGCCCGAGGTTAAGGGGCTGCATGGTTTCTTGCAGGAAGCGATCGCCCCCGAAACCGAAGCCCTCTTGGTCTCGGGCTTTGAGGGGCTAGATAACCTCGAAGCCATCTTGACGGGGGCGAATCAAATCCGCGAAGAGTTTCGCAAAAATTTTCCC